>CAUJIK010000045.1 GCA_963205255.1 Pseudomonadota bacterium | reverse complement strand
TGGCGACGGCGATCCTCCCGAGCGCGCCGTACCGCTGTACGAACTGCTGCAGGGGCGCCGCGCGCCGAAGCTCTCGCACATGCGCTTCGCCGTGCTGGCGCTGGGCGATTCCAGCTACGAGAAATTCTGCGAAACCGGCCGGCAGTTCGATCAGCGCCTGGAAGCCCTCGGCGCCACGCGGCTGCAGCCGCGCATCGAATGCGATGTGGATTTCGAGGCGGCGGCCAGCGGCTGGATGGATTCCATCCTCGCCTCGGACGTGGCAGCCGGACAGACCGCCGCCATTGCGGCCAGCCCGCGGCCCGCGGAAACCCCCGCGCATGTGTATACGCGCAAGCACCCCTTCGCCGCCGAGGTGCTGGCCAACCAGCCGCTCACGGTACGCGGCTCGACCAAGAACGTGCGCCACATCGAGCTGTCGCTGGCTGATTCGGGCATCCACTACGAGCCGGGCGATGCACTGGGCCTGGTGCTGCCCAACCCGGCTGACCAGGTGGAAGCCCTGCTGGGCACGCCCGGTCTCGACGCCGATGCGGCGGTGACCGTTTCGGGCGCCACGCTTGCCTTGCGCGAGGCGCTGGCGAACGTGCTGGAAATCGGCCCGCTCACCACCGCGCTGGTGAAGCGCTATGCGGAAGCCACCGGCGACGCCGAGCTGAAGAAGATCGGCGGCGACGAGGCTCAGCTGGCGCGCTTTGCCTATGGCCGCGACCTGCTCGACCTGGTGCGCGCGCATCCGCCCAAAGGGCTCGACGCGGCCGGTTTCGCGCAGTTGCTGCGGCCGGCCACGCCGCGCCTTTATTCCATCGCTTCCAGCAACCGCGTGACGCCCGACGAAGTGCATATCACCGTCGGCGTGGTGGAGTTCGAATCGCAGGGCCGCGCGCGCAAGGGCATCATTTCGGGCCAGCTCGCAGGCGTAGAGGCCGGCGGGCAGCTGCCGGTGTACGTGCACCGCAACGGCGCCTTCAGGCTGCCGGCCAACCCCGAGACGCCGGTGGTGATGATCGGCGCCGGCACCGGCATCGCGCCCTACCGCGCCTTCCTCGCCGAGCGCGAGGAGATCGGCGCCACGGGGCGCAACTGGCTGTTCTTCGGCGACCGCTCGTTCGAATACGACTTCCTGTACCAGGCGGAACTGCTGGCTTGGCGCAAGAGCCGCGTGCTCACTCGCATCGATGTGGCCTTCTCGCGCGACCAGGCGCAGAAGATCTACGTGCAGCAGCGGCTGCGCGAACAGGGCGCCGACCTGTGGTCATGGCTGCAGGACGGCGCGAACGTCTATGTCTGCGGCGATGCCAGCAGCATGGCTCCCGATGTGGAGCAGGCGCTGCGCGATGTGATACAGAAGCACGGCAATCTCGAGCCGGAAGCTGCCAGCGAATACCTGCTCGACCTGCAGCGTGCCCGCCGTTACCAGAAGGACGTTTATTGATGACCGACGCTTCGCCCTGCGACCTGTCCGCCCCGCTCGAGTCGCTGAACCCCAACGAGCGCGTGAAGCACGACAGCCGGCAGCTGCGCGGCACGCTGACGGCCAGCCTCGATGACGCGGCCACCGGCGCCATCGACGAGACCGACGGGCTGCTGACCAAGTTCTTCGGCATCTACCAGCAGGACGACCGCGACCTGCGCGAAGAGCGCCGCGTCGCGAAGCTCGAGCCGCGCTACCAGTTCATGCTGCGCGTGCGCCTGCCCGGCGGCGTGTGCACACCGGCGCAATGGCTGGCGCTGGACGCGCTGACGCGCGAATGCGCCGACGGCACGCTGCGGCTCACCACGCGCCAGACCTTCCAGTTCCACGGCATCCGCAAGCGCAACCTGCGGCGCCAGGTGCAGGGCCTGGTCGCCTGCGGCCTCGATTCCATCGCCGCCTGCGGCGACGTGAACCGCAATGTCATCTGCACCGCGAACCCGCTGCTGTCGCCGGCGCATGCCGAGGTCAGCGCGCTGGCGGCGAAGATCGGCGCGCACCTGCTGCCGAAGACCGGTGCCTATCGCGAGATCTTCCTGCAGGAGAAACCCGCGCCCCGGGGCGACGGACCGGAAGAGCCCATTTACGGCGAGACCTACCTGCCGCGCAAATTCAAGATCGCGCTGGCAGCGCCGCCCAGCAATGACATCGACGTGTATGCCCACGACCTGGGCTTCGTCGCCGTGATCGAGAACGGCCGCGTCGCCGGCTACAACGTGCTGGTCGGCGGCGGCATGGGCATGACGCACAATGTGCCGGCCACCTTCCCGCGGCTGTCGGAACCGGCTGCTTTCTGCGCGCCGGAAGATGTGATCGAGGTCGCCGAGCACACCATGTGCATACAGCGCGACTTCGGCGACCGCCGCAACCGCGCCCATGCGCGCTTCAAGTACACCATCGACGATCGTGGCGTCGAGTGGTTCCGGCAGGAGCTGGAGCGGCGCCTGGGCCGGGCGCTGCAGCCGGCGCGCGAAGTGCGTTTCGAGACTTCCGCCGACAGTGTCGGCTGGCATCGCGGCCCCGATGGCCTGTGGCATTGCACGCTCTCCATCGCCAGCGGCCGCATTGCCGACCATCCCGGCGCCACGCACCTCGAAGGCATGCGCGCCATCGCGGGCCGGCACAAGGGCCTGTTCGCGATCACCACCAACCAGAACGTGACCATCGCCGGCGTGGCCGACAGCGACAAGCCCGCCATCGAGGCGCTGCTGAAGGAACATGGCCTCGTCACGCCGCGCAGCAGCTCCGTGCTGCATGCAAACGCCATCGCCTGCGTGGCGCTGCCGACCTGCGGCCTCGCCATGGCCGAGAGCGAGCGCTACCTGCCCTCGCTGATCGACAAGATCGAGCTCATCGCGAACGAGGCCGGCCTTGCCGGGCAGCCGATCAACATCCGCATGAGCGGCTGCCCGAACGGCTGCTCGCGCCCCTACCTCGCGGAGATCGCGATGGTGGGCAAGGCGCCGGGCAAGTACAACCTGTACCTGGGCGCGAGCCCCTCGGGCGACCGCATGGCCGCGCTATACCGCGAAACGCTGGGCGAGGCGCAGATCCTCGACGAACTGCGCGGCCTGCTGCATCGCTATGCCGCCGAACGTACATCCGGTGAAGCCTTCGGCGATTTCGTGGTGCGCGCCGGAGTGGTCCGGCGCATCACCGCTGGCAGGGACTTCCAGCGCTCTGAAGCGCCGGCAAAAAGCGCCTAATCCTCTTCCAGTTGCCGGAAGCGGCCGGCGAGAAAATCCAGCAGCGCACGCACCGCGGGCAGCAACCCGCGGCGCGATGCGAACACGGCGTGCACAATCTCGCGTGGCGGCGCCCAGTCCGGCAGCACCGGCACCAGCTCGCTGCTGGCAAGCTGGGGCTTGATCATCATCACCGGCAGCTGCACCACACCGACGCCCGCCACGGCGGCGGCGCACAGCGCCGGCATGCTGCGCGTCACCAGTCGCGGCTGGTGACGCACGGCCGCCCGCGCGCCATCCGGGCCGGACAACTGCCACAGATGCTCGGCCTGTGGCACGCCCATGTCCAGGCTCGGCAGCCGCCGCAGATCCGCCGGTGAACGCACCGGACCCTGCGTCTGGATGAGCCGTGGCGCAGCCACCAGGCACTGGCGACGGTCGGCCAGCGCGCGCAACACCAGCTCGCTGTCCGCCAGCGGCGGCGACCGCACGCGCAGCGCGATGTCGATGCGCTCGCCCACCACATCCACACGACGGTTGGTCGCCTCCACATGCAGTTCCACACGCGGGTGCTGGACCATGAATGCCGCCAGCATTCCGCCGACACTCATGTCCAGAAGCGCCACCGGGCAGCTCATGCGCACCACGCCGCAGGGCTCCGAATGAGTGACCGCGATGGCCTCTTCCGCGGCATCGGCTTCCACCAGCATGGCGCGGCAGTGGGTGTAGTAGGTCTGGCCGATCTCGGTGACCGCGAAGTGGCGCGAGGAGCGCTGGATCAAACGCGTGCCCAGCCGCTCTTCCAGCAGCGCGATGCGCCGGCTGAGACGCGACTTGGGCACCCCCAGGGCGCGGGCCGCGGGCGCAAAGCCCCCGTGGTCCACCACCTGGACGAAGTAGTACAGATCGTTCAGATCCCGCATCGGATTATCGTCCTATATATAGGACGATAAGGTCAATTCATGGCACTTATGCCTTGCTCGTCCTGTCTGTAGTCTTTCATTCCAGATGTCGAGGCATTGCGCCCGATACAGAATCAGGAGAGCGCCATGAAGAAGGTTCTCGGTGTTTACAGCGCGCCGCGCCCGCATTGGGTCGGGGACGGCTTTCCGGTGCGCTCGCTGTTCAGCTACGACGGCCTGGGCCAGCATCTGAGCCCCTTCCTGCTGCTCGACCATGCCGCACCCATGGAATTCACACCGGCCGCCAGGCCCCGCGGCGTCGGCTCGCATCCGCATCGCGGCTTCGAGACGGTGACACTCGTTTACCAGGGCGAGGTGGAGCACAAGGATTCCACCGGCGCCGGCGGGCGCATCGGCCCGGGCGATGTGCAGTGGATGACGGCCGGCGCGGGCATCGTGCACGAGGAATTCCACTCGCATGAATTCACGCGGCGCGGCGGCACCATCGAAATGGTGCAGCTGTGGGTGAACCTGCCGGCGCGCGACAAGATGGCCGACCCGGGCTACCAGACGCTGCTCGACGCGCAGATTCCGTCAGTGGAGCTGCCGCGGGACGCCGGGCGCGTGCGCGTGGTCGCTGGCGAGTTCGACGGCCACAAGGGTCCGGCGCGGACCTTCACGCCGATGAATGTCTGGGATCTGAGGATCGGACAGGGAGGCACGGCGCGCCTTGCCGCGCAGGAGGGCCACACGCTGGCGCTGGTGGTGTTGCGCGGCACGGTGCAGATCAATGGCGACACCCTCGCGCGCGAGGGCCAGCTGGTGCATCTGGATCGCGCCGGCACGCAGGTGGAGATCGAAGCCAACAACGACGCCACCGTGCTGTGGCTGTCGGGCGAACCCATCGACGAGCCGGTGGTGGGTTACGGTCCGTTCGTCATGAACAGCGAGGCCGAGATCCACCAGGCCATCAGTGACTACAACAGTGGCCGCTTTGGCGGCATCCCGCGGGAAAAGGCCGCCGGCCTTCATCCCGGGGGATAGGAAGCGAAGGATGGGGCCGGGCGCGGAAACTATCCGTGCTCGGCCCAGCGCACCTCGAGCGGCGGCTCGGCGCCGGCCATGCGCTGCATGTGCTCGGCGACCACGCCCGGGATGCGCTCGGGGATTTCGCCCTGCGGGTTTTCCAGGGAAACGAACACCCGGTCGGGAGCGGCGCGGAGCACCACGAGCACATCGTTGAGCTGGATGGAGCCACTGGCATCATCGAGCTGCGTCGTGAACTTGTGGCTCCAGTGCTTGCAGAGGCGGCGGATGATGCGCATCGCGTCCGCGGTCAGGGCCTCACCTTCCATCCTGCTCATGGTCAGATCACTCCGAAGGCCAGCATCGCCTGCGCCACGCGCCGGAAGCCGACGATGTTGGCGCCGATCACGTAGTTGCCCGCGCTGCCGAACTCCTCCGCGGTCTCGAAGCAGTTCTGGTGGATGTTCTGCATGATCTCGCGCAGCCGGCGCTCGGTGTGCTCGAAGGTCCAGGCATCGCGGCTGGCGTTCTGCTGCATCTCCAGCGCCGAGGTGGCCACACCGCCGGCATTGGCGGCCTTGCCCGGCCCATAGGCAATGCCGGCTTCCTGGAACACGCGCACGCCCTGCGGCGTGGTGGGCATGTTCGCCCCTTCGGCCACGGCGATGCAGCCATTGGCGACCAGCCGGCGCGCATCCTCCTCGCCCAGTTCGTTCTGCGTCGCACAGGGCAGCGCGATGTGGCAGGGGATGTCCCAGATGTTGCCGTTGGCAATGAACTTCGAATCGCCGTGATGATCCACGTAGCTGGAGATGCGCTGACGGTGAACCATCTTCACCTCCTTCAGCACGTCGAGGTCCACGCCGCGCTCGTCGATGATGACGCCGCTGGAATCCGAGCAGGCCACGACCTTCGCGCCCAGCTGCTGCAGCTTCTCTATGGCATACAGGGCCACGTTGCCCGAGCCGGACACCACGCAGGTGCGACCCTCGATGCCCTGGTCCCGCACCTTGAGCATTTCCTCGGTGAAGAACACGGTGCCGTAACCGGTGGCTTCGCGGCGCACCAGCGCGCCGCCCCACTCCGGGCTCTTGCCGGTGAGCACACCGGACTCGTAGCGGTTGGTGATGCGCTTGTACTGGCCGAACAGATAGCCGATCTCGCGGCCGCCGACGCCGATGTCGCCGGCCGGAACGTCGGTGTATTCACCCAGATGGCTGTACAGCGACGTCATGAAACTCTGGCAGAAACGCATGATCTCGCCGTCGGACTTGCCCTTCGGGTCGAAATCCGAACCACCCTTGGCGCCGCCGATGGGCAGGCCGGTGAGCGCATTCTTGAAGATCTGCTCGAAGCCGAGGAACTTGATGATTCCCAGGTACACCGACGGATGGAAGCGCAGGCCGCCCTTGTAGGGGCCCAGCACGCTGCTGAACCCGACGCGGAAGCCGCGGGCAATCTGCACTTCGCCACGATCGTCCTGCCACGGCACGCGGAAGATCAGCTGCCGTTCCGGTTCGCAGATGCGCTCGATCAGTTTGTGTTCGACATATTCGGGATGTTTGTCGAGCACCGGCCCAAGGGTTTCCACCACTTCCTTGACGGCCTGATGGAACTCGATCTCGCCCGGATTGCGGCGGACGACGTCGCCATAGATCTGCTCGATGCGATCGCTGCCTCTCAAGATGATCACTCCATAGTTTTCCGGTATCAGACATGGACGCGGGGCCCATGCATGACGCTCCACGGCGCCCTTGCGGGCACGCTGTGAAGCAGCGGTGGAAAGATTTGGAGCGGTGGGTTCCGCTCCGGCACGACACCCAATGATACTTGACCGGCGCTGCAGAGCGCCAGGGATTTTCCGCTCCAGCGGCTGCGCGCGCCGCCCTTCACGGATTCAGCCGTGGCCGGATCAGCATCGGAACGAAGCGCCACAGGTACAGCACGAAGGCCAGCACCCAGGCGCCGGTCGATGCATGAAGCAATGCGAGCACCGGGCCCTCCGGCAGCAGCGCCAGCAAACGCAGCGCGGTGGCAAGAATCACCAGCACATAGCAGGCCACCATGAGACGGTCGGTGCGCAGCGGCCGCCCGAGATGACCCAGGGCCGTGCGCGTGACCATGCCCATGATCAGCACTGCGAACCCGGCCATGCCGATGACATGCGCCGGCCAGGCCATGCGCATCGGCGCCGCGCTGCCGCCAGCATCCATGGCCGCCTGCGCCGCGGCCACCAGCAGGCCCGCGCCGAGGCCGGCGTAACCCAGATAGAGAATCCACAGCAGCGGCACGCGAAACACCGCCCGGGGATTCCATGCGTACACCTGGAACAGCGCGATGGCGCCAGCCGCCGCCAGCAGCACGGCCTTCGCCAGATGCCATTGCAGCAGCGCGCAGACAATCGCGAGCACGCCCGCGGCGAGCTGCCACTGTCCGGCGCGGGTGAGCATGGGAATGGCAAGGCCCGCCACGGCGCGCATGGCGAAGAACGGGATCACGCGCCGCGCTATCAGCAATGCGATCACCGCCATGCACAGCATGCCCACACCGAAGCGCTGCATCAGCAGCACATAATCGCCCCGCCAGACGGCAAGCAGGAACAGCGCATCGGCAACGGCGAGGCCCAGCACCAGCAGCGGCACGGCGTAGTTGCGCCGGTTGCGCGCCTTGATGATGGCGCGGCTGAACGCCAGCGTCGCCCAGAGGAAAAAAAGCAGCTCGCACGCCGCCGCCGCCACGAATGCCGGCCTGCCCGGCAGCAGATACCCCAGCCGCGCCGCCACCCACAGCAGCACCAGCGCGCCCAGCTGGCGCCCCTTGATCGGATTGATGCCGGTCCAGCTGGCGCCGGCGGTGAACAGGAACCCCACCGCGATGGTGGCGATGAAGGCCCAGAGCATTTCATGCGCATGCCAGACCACGCCCACCAGCTGGCCGCGCAACAGGCCCGGCGTGAACACCCACAACGCCACCGCCACCGCCGCCCAGACACAGCCAGCCAGGTACAGCGGACGGAAACCCAGCTCCAGGAAGGCCTTCCACTGCGGACCGGCAGGCCCGGGAGCGCCAGTGGCGGAAGTGTGCGGGATCTGGATCATGGCGAAGCTCCTCGGCGGCGATCGCCGCGGAGTGACGATCGAGCCTCAAAGGTACTCCGCGGCGCCGGCATCACCAAACGCCGCGGCCCGCGGATCGACTTGTGTGATCATTGCTGCGCATGGACAGGCGCATGACTGCAACCATCCGCGCGGTGCTGACAGGCAGCGTCCAGCCGCTCGGCCACACCGTGAGCGGCATCGACAAGAAGCCCCGTCATGGCCCGCAACGCGTGGAAGCCCTGGGGCTCGTCAGCGACCAGCAGGGCGACCTCAAAGTGCACGGCGGACCCGACAAGGCGCTGCACTGTTATGCCTGGCATCACTACGACTACTGGCGCACGCGGCTGCCAGAACAGGCCCTGCTGGCCGCGCCCGGCGCCTTCGGCGAGAACCTCAGCATAGATGGCGCGGACGAGCACAGCGTCTGCATCGCCGACCGCTGGCGCATCGGCAGCACGCTGCTGGAAGTGACCCAGGGGCGCCAGCCCTGCTACAAGCTGAACCTGCGCTTCGGCGTGCGCACCATGGCCGCGCAGGTTCAGGACACGCTGCGCGCCGGCTGGTATTTGCGGGTGCTGGAACCGGGGACGCTGGCAGCGGGCGACGCCATGGAGCTGGTGGAGCGTCCGCATCCGCGGTTCACCGTTGCCCATCTGCTCGCGCTGATCCGGGACCGCGAAACGCGACCCGAACTGCTCACTCCCCTGCTCGCGCTGCCGCTGACGCCGAGCTGGCGGCGACTGTTCGAGAGACGGCTGCAATCGCAGCGCACGGAAGACTGGTCAGGGCGCCTGGAAGGGAGTTGAGAACACGACGCTGAGATTGTTGGCCGGCATTTCCACAATCTCCCGCAGCGCCAGCCCGAAGGAGCCGGCCACACGCTCCACTTCTTCCAGATCGCGCACCCCCCATTGCGCGTTGCGCCGGCGCAGGTCCGCATCGAAGGCTTCGTTGCTGGGCGCGGTGTGCGCGCCATGACGACGGTAGGGCCCGTAGAGATACAGCACTCCACCGGCAGGCAGCAGGCGCGCCGCCTCTTCGAGCAGCGCCAGGCCCGCGGCCCAGGGCGCGATGTGGATCATGTTGATGCAGACGATGGCGTCGACGGACTGCACCGGCCACGGTCGCTCGAGCACATCGAGCGCCAGCGGCGGCTGCACGTTGGCAAGCCCGGCCTGCGTCACGCGTTCGCGGATCGACTCGCGGTGATCCGGCTCCGGATCGCTGGGCAGCCAGGTGAACGCCGGCAGACCCTGGGCGAAATGCACCACATGCTGGCCCGTGCCGCTTGCAATCTCCAGCACGCGGCCGCGCGCCGGCAATATCCGCCGCAGCACTTCGAGAATCGGCGCCTTGTTGCGCTCCGGCGCCGGATACGTCAGCACTCGATGCTCCCCTGCTCCCAAGCCTCTGCAACGCCGTATGGCAGACTAGCGGCCCTGTGCAAAGGGAACAACCTTCGATGATGGACGGCCTGCCGACGCCACGACGCTACTGGTCCGTCATCGCCATCTGGCTCGCGATCGCGATGGCGGTCCTCGACAGCTCGATCGCCAATGTCGCGCTGCCCACCATCGCGAGTGAGCTGCAATCCTCGCCCGCGCTGTCCATCTGGGTCATCAACGCCTACCAGCTGGTCATCACCGCCCTGCTGCTGCCACTGGCGGCGCTGGGAGACCGGATCGGCTATCGCCGCGTCTACATTCCGGGAATAGCGCTGTTCGTGCTGGGTTCCGTCGCCTGCGCCATGGCACAGAGCCTTGGCACACTGATCGCCGCGCGCATGTTCCAGGGCATAGGCGCCGCCAGCATCATGAGCATGAATGCGGCGCTGCTGCGCGCGACCTATCCCCAGTCCATGCTGGGCAGAGGCCTGGGCTACAACGCGCTGGTGCTGTCACTGTCGGCGGCCTCCGGCCCCAGCATCGCGGCCCTGATACTGAGCATCGCCTCCTGGCAGTGGCTGTTCCTCATCAATCTTCCCATCGGCCTTGTCGCATTGCTCATCGGCATGCGCGTGCTGCCCGAAGTGCCGGGACATGGCGGCCGTCCCAACTATCTCTCGGCGCTGTACAGCGCCATCGCGCTCAGTGCGCTGGTGTTCGGCATCGAGACGCTGGCCCGTGCCGAAACCGGCATCGGCCTGGCGCTGCTGTGCGCCGCACTGATTGCCGGCACGCTGCTGGTGCGACGCGAATGGCATCGCCCCGCGCCGCTGCTGCCGGTGGACCTGCTGCGCATTCCGATCTTCGCCCTCTCGATCTCGACCTCGGTCACCACTTTCGCCGCGCAGATGCTCGCCCTGGTCACACTGCCCTTCCTGCTTCAGCACATGCTGGCGCGCAGCGTGGTCGAGACCGGCCTGCTGATGACCGCCTGGCCGCTGGCCGTGGGTTTTGCCGCACCGCTGGCCGGCCGGCTCGCCGACCGCTTTCCCGCCGGACTGCTCGGCGGCATCGGCCTCACCGTGCTCGCGCTGGGCCTGCTGTCACTGTCGATGCTCGGAGCACATTCCGGGGATGCCGACATCCTGTGGCGCATGGCGTTGTGCGGCGCCGGATTCGGGTTTTTCCAGTCCCCGAACAACCGCGCCATGATCACCGCCGCGCCCCGGGAACGCTCGGGCGCGGCCGGCGGAATGCTGGCGACGGCGCGGCTGCTGGGGCAGACCTGCGGCGCGGCAACCGTGGCCGCAGGCTTCCATGTAATGGGAGTGGAATCAGGGCCTTCCCTGCTGCGCGCCGCCGCCGTGGCGGCCATCGTGGCCGCCGGAATCAGCATGCTGAGGCTCAGGGTCAGGGCCTGAACCCGCCCGTTTCCAATTCCGGGTAGTTCGACCATAATTGGTTTGATACTCAACTGACTGGGGGGGGCCCGGTCTTATTGGCTACACAACCCAGAAGCGAGGCATCACTATGATCTGGCGGCGTATTGCTCTACTGACCCCAGCGGCGGTTCTCGCCGCCTCACTGGCCGCGTGCTCGGCAAAACCCACGGCCGACAACAAACCCGCCGAACCTGCCGGCGCTGTTGCCGTCGGCAACCTCGTGTTCGTCTCCGGTGCGGTGGGCACCACCGGCGACGCCGAGGCGCAGGTCGATGAAGTCATCCGCAAGACCAACGAATTGCTGGCGCCGCGCGGCCTCGATATCGGCGACATGATCCAGCACACCATCTACATCAAGGATGGCGTCTCGCCCATGGCGGTGCTGAACCGCTTCCATGCCACGGCAACGAGCCTCGCTCCCAGCCTCAAGACCGAAAAGAGCGTCGGCACCATCGTGAGCCTGCCGGAATTCCCCAACCCGGATTCCCTGGTGATGGTCGACCTCGTGGCCGCAACGCCCAAGGTCGCGGGCGAGCGCAATGAGTTCAACCGCATCGACTTCACCTTCGGCCCGGCCGAAATCTCGGAGACCATCGCAGTCGATCCGTTCATCTTCGTCGCCGGCACCGAGGCGATGGATTTCGAGCATGGCACGCTGGTTCCCACCATCGAGGAACAGGTGGACGTGATCGTCAACAAGCTGCAGTTCGGCCTGCAGAAGCGCGGCCTGAGCGTCGGCGACATGATCTCGCACAACCTGTACGTCAAGAAGGGCACGGATCCACTCCAGGTGATCCAGCTGTTCCACGCCGCGACCCACAAGCTGGCACCGCAGCTGCAGGACAAGCCAAGCGTCGGCACGCTGGTCATCGTCGACGGCATGGCCGCTGACGGCTTCCTGCTGGAAATGGACGCCGTTGCAGTGCCCCCCTCGGTCGAGGTGGCGCGCGTGCCTTACGACACCCCGATCGAGATCGCGCGCACCGTCACTGTGGGCGATATCGTGATGGTCTCCGGCATCGGCGGGATCGAGAGCGGCAAGCCGGCGGGCGACGCCGTCGAACAGGCCGCCATCGCCGCGAAGGAGATCCACGCGTCCCTGGGCGCCTCGGGCGCGGGCATCGGCGACATGGTCAAGTACAAGATCTATGTGAAGACCGGCGCCGACGTCGAGAAGGTGCGCGCCCGCTTCATCGAGGAAGCCGCGCGTCTGGCGCCATCGCTGAAGACGAGCCCCGCCGCCGAGACCCTGGCCATCGTCGAGGGCCTCGCGCAAGAGCAGATGCAGGTCGAAGTGACCGCGTTCGCCGCGAAGAAGTAAGCCACACAGGCAGACCAGAGCCCGGGGACGAGGATTCGTCCCCGGGCTTTTTTTCAGGATTACGGGTCGTTGTTCCGCAGCCACTCCTGCTGCCGCTTCTCGATCGCGCTGTCGCGCGCGATGGCCGCATCATCGACCGCCCGTCGCGGCTCCCGCTGGCGCGGGCCGGACTGCACGCCCGCCTCCAGGGCGGCCAGCGCCTCCTTGATCATCGCGTCGGTGCTGATGCGGTACAGCCGCGCTCCGTACTCTGCCGTCGCGTAGCGTGGCGCACCGAAATATCCCTGCCAGTCGGGCTGCTTCGCGACGTCGATCATGCCGCGATCACCGCCGGCGGTGAACGCGGAGGCATTCCTGTAGTCCGGGCTCACGAGCTCGGGCTTCAGGAACAGCATCAGGCTGGTTTCATCGATGCCGGCATGACCCGAGTAAGCATCCTCCTGCCGGGCCTGCTCGCTGAGGTCCTTGCGCGGATTGTCGGCCGCGGAGAAGGCTTCCCATCCGCCGGTGACGTGGAGCATGCGGCCCTTCCAGGTGTCGGCGAAATAGTCGCTCACCTGGCTGAGCACCCGGCCATGATTGGGCGCCCCGTGACTGTGGACCATGAAGATCCACTTGAAGCCCGCCTCGCCCAGCTCATCGGCCAGGTCCATGTAGACCGAACGCAGCGTGTTCAACCGCACCACGTAGGCGCCCGGAAATGGATACTGCGCCGCAAGCTCGTTGGCGCCGCCTGAGCCGAGCGGAATGCCCGGAAACATCAGCACGCGCCATCCCCTGGCAACGATGGCGTCGGCCACATCCTGCGCCTGCCGCTCGCTCACATAGCCATCGGTGTTGGCCGGCAGGTAGGGACCATGTTCTTCCATGATCCCGCCGGGAATGATGACCACGGCCCTGGACTTGTCGACCTCGGCGAGCTGCTGCGTATTGAGCGCGCCCATGGGCTGCACCTGCGCCGATGCCTGGGGTGCCGCGGCAAGGGCAAACACGGCCGCAGCCATCATGGACAGACCCAGCCGGCATGTCGGACGCAGAACATTGATCATCGCGCAGCGCCTCTTGCCGGAGCCGAAGGCTTGTCGGGCGGGAAGCGCGGATCGGCGGTGTTCGCCTGCTTGCCGATGTCCGGCAGATCCTGCTTCGCCCAGCCCTTGTCGAAGTCGGTGAAGTACGTGGGCCAGAACTTCATGACCTTGAACTTCCAGACCCCCGTTCTCTTTCACGTATTCATTCTCGTAAACGCCTTCATTCCATACGGCCATCCTGACCCGCGCCGCGCCCGATCCCCGCGCCAAACCCCTGCGCGAACATCCGGTCGACGCCCTGCCTGCCCTTGTAGATGCCGGAGCCGCCCAGCTACACCGAACCGTCTTCGGCGAACAGGTCCACCACCTGCGACCACAGACCCTTGTCGATGTAGTAACCATAGGTGCGCGTGAGTTTCTCGATCTGCTTGACGTCCTGCAGCCGCTGCAGCTCGGCCCGTGTCTCTTCCAGCTGCTTCGTCAGCGAATCGACCTTGCCCGCAAGCTCGCGGTCCTGCCCGGAGCAACCGGCCACGCCCGCCACGGCTGCGACCAGCAACAGCTTGAGCGCCATCTTCGGGGCCGCGGGACGGCGCACCGTGGAAACCACTTGCATGCCTGAATCTCCCTTGGAAAGGTCAATGGATCAGGCGCAGGGGTCGGCCCAGCCATGCGCCGGCCCGAATCCGGCCATGGCCTCCTCCGGCCCCCAGGTGCCGGGCTTGTAGAGGGCGGGCGCGGACTTGTCATCGAGCACCGGCGCGACGATGCGCCAGGCGATCTCGGAGGCATCCTCGCGCGTGAACAGCTGCGTGTTGCCGTTCATGGCATCACCGATCAGGCGCTCGTAGGGCTCCATTTCATCGGCCGTGTCGCCATCCAGCGCGCTGAGCTCCACCTGCTCACCCACCATCGCATCGCCGGCAACCTTGCGGCGCGCGCCAATGCCGATGGCGACCACGGGCGCAATACGGAAGCGCAGGTAGTTGGCCTGCTCCGGCTCGAAGCCATCGAAGATGGCCAGCGGCGGGCGCTTGAATCGCACCCGCACCTCGGTGGCGCGCACGGGAAGCTTCTTGCCGGCGCGGACATAGAACGGCACGCCCTGCCAGCGCCAGGTGTCGATCATGAAACGCACCGCGGCGAAGGTCTCGCGCGTTGAATCGGCGGCGACTCCCGGCTCCCGCAAATAGCCCTCGAACTGGCCGCGCACCACATCTTCGGGTCGCAGCGTGCGGATGGCCTTCAGCACCTGCACCTTCTCGTCGATCAGGTCATCCACGCTGCGCCCCGAAGGCGGTTCCATCGCCAGCAGCAGCATGATGTTGAGCAGATGGTTCTCGATCACGTCGCGGATACAGCCGACCTCGTCGTAGAACCTGCCGCGCCCTTCGACGCCGATATCCTCGGCCATGGTGATCTGCACGCTGTCGATGAAGTTGCGGTTCCACAGCGGCTCGAGAAAGGAGTTCGCGAAGCGGAAATACAGCAGGTTCTGGATCGCCTCCTTGCCCAGATAATGGTCGATGCGGAAGATCGAGTCTTCATCGAAGACCATGTGCAGCACGCGGTTGAGCCAGCGCGCCGACTGGAGGTCGCGCCCGAAGGGCTTCTCCACCATCAGCCGCGCGCCTCTGGCGCCGCCGGACTGCTCCAGCCCCTGCACCACCGGCTCGAACATCGAGGGCGGCACGGCAAGGTAGTACAGCGGATGCCGGTGCCCCGACAGGGCCTGCCTGAGCTTGTCGAAGGTCTGCTGATCCCGGTAGTCGCCGCTGACATAGCGCAGCAGGCCGGCAAGCTTCGCGAAGGTCGCCTCGTCCACACTGCCACGAGCCGCCTCGATGCCGGAGCGGGCACGCGCCACCAGCCGCGCGATGTCCCAGTCCTCCAGCGCCACGCCGATCACCGGCTCCGTGAGCGTGCCACGCGCCACCATCACGTAAAGCGAGGGAAAGATCTTTCTCCAGGCCAGATCGCCGGTCGCTCCGAACAGAACCAGCACATCGGACCGGTCGCCGGTCACTTCGGCTTCTCGATGTGCCCGCCGAAGGCCAGACGCATGGCCGAGAGCAGCTTGTCGGCATATTCCGAGGCACCACGCGAAGCGAAGCGGTTGAACAGCGCGGCGGAGAGAACCGGCGCAGGCACGCCGGTATCGATCGCGGCCTTCAAGGTCCAGCGCCCTTCTCCCGAATCGGACACCCTGCCACCGAAGCGCGCAAGATCAGGATCGTCTTTCAAGGCATCGGCGGTGAGATCGAGCAGCCAGGACTCGATGACCGACCCGTGGCGCCACACCTCGGCCACGGCGGCCACATCGATATTGAACTGGTAGTACTGCGGCTCCTCAAGCGGCGCCGTCTCGGCATCGGCGCTGCGGCCCTGCTGGCCGGCACCCGCGGCCTTGAGGATGTTCATGCCTTCGGCATAGGCGGCCATGAGACCGTACTCGATGCCATTGTGGACCATCTTGACGAAGTGGCCGGCGCCGCTCGATCCGCAGTGCAGATAGCCGCGGGCAGCGGTGCCGGCATTCGCCGGCGGCGCGCCCTCATCAGCACCGGGCGCCAGCGCCGCGAAAACCGGATCCAGATGCCGCACGGCAGCCTCCGGGCCGCCGATCATCAGGCAGTAGCCGCGCCTCAGGCCCCAGACGCCGCCGCTGGTACCCACATCCAGATAGTGCAGCCCTCTGGCGGCCAGGCGCGCGGCCTGATCGACGGCATCACGGTAGTTGGAATTTCCGCCGTCGATGAGGATGTCGCCCGCATCCATCATCGCGGCCAGCTCATCCACCACCTTGCCCGTGATGGCGGCCGGCAGCATCAGCCAGACAGCACGGGGCTTGCCGAGCCGGGCGATGAATTCCTGCGTGGAGGCGGCGCCGATGGCGCCTTCACCGGCGAGTGCCGCGACACTCGCCGGGTCGATGTCGTAAACGACACATTCATGACCCGCCCGGAGCAGGCGGCGCACCATGTTGGCGCCCATCCTGCCCAGACCCATCATTCCGATCTGCATGCGGACAGTCATCGGGACAGATTACATGACGGAGCAAGGCGGAGCAGCCTCCGCCCCGCCCGCCGCAGGTCACTTCTTGACGACGTACTCGAAGGACATCCCGGGGACCGACCCGGTCAGCTTGATTTCCGTCGGCGAAACCACGCCGCTGTAGTCCACCGACATCTGCATGCCCTGGTAGTCGATCGGGAGGACGAAGGAGATGCTGTGGCCGTCGATCTTGCCGTTGGTGATGGGCGCCACCGGGCCGCCATCCTGGCTGACGCCGCCGGTCAGCACGTTCCCCTCGGCCTTGAATGTCCAGGCAACCGGCACATTACTGCCCGTGACATTGAGCGTGCCATTCCAGGTCCCGTCCACATCAGCCGCGAATGCGAGGGTGGTGGCCAGAAGCATTCCCAATGCAGCCAGTCCGATCTTCATGGATTCTCCTTGATCAAGAAAACGAATCCCCCCCCGCCGAGACAGGTTGTTGGAGATCATACCAATTTATTGATGCCGGAGAACATCACGCTCTGCCGTTTGCGGTAGAGTACCCATGCCCTTGGGGGGGGTACGTGCAAGACGCCGCTGCACATAAGGCGGACGTGACGGTATTGCCCGCCGCGTCACCGGACGAACAACAGAGCCCGGCGTACCTGAAGACCCGCACTTCCAAGTGGAGATTCCAATGATCCTGAGTTCAATGAGACGTACTCGAGCCACGAGCCTTGCGACTGCGGTCGGCATGATGCTGGCGGCGGGATTGCTGGCGCAGCAGCCGAGCGCGTCGGCCGCGACGCCGCCGTCGAAGGCCGCGGACGTCAAGCCCGTGGGCCAGCACTTCTCGTTCCGCGGCAAGCGCCCGACGTTCCACGAAGACAACATCGAGGTCGTCGTCAGCGCCGCCGACAGCGAGGGGCACCTGAGTCTGGTCGAGAGTCAGTGGACGCCGGCGTTCAGCGTGCGGCCGCACTATCACAAGTACCACCACGAGACTTTCTACATCCTCTCCGGCCAGGTCGAATGGACCATCGGCGGCAAGACGCAGCTGATGAAGGCCGGCGACCTGGTGCACATTCCGCCCAACACCATCCACTCGGTGAAGGTGATCGGCCCGGAGAACATGCATTCGCTGATGTTCTACCAGCCCGGCGGCTACGAGGAAGCCCTCGCCATCGACGGCATGCTGAGCAAGTCGCAGAAGCGCAAGCGGCAGTTCCAGGACCTGCTCGCGCGGGTCGGCGACTTCTACGCCGTCGACGGTCCCGGCACGCCGTGGCAGGAACCGGCCGCGGGCCAGCCGCGCAAGAGCGCGCCGGTCTTTTCGGTGCGCGGCCAGCGCTCCGGACGCACCGAGGCGAATGTGGAGAACATCGAGGTCGCGCTCTCCAGCGTCGACAGCGAAGGACAGCTGAGCATCATCGAGAGCAACTGGCTGCCCGGCTTCACTGCGCCGCCGCATATCCACAAGACGCACGGCGAGACGTTCTATGTCATCTCGGGCAAGGTGGAGTGGACCGTGGGCGGCGAGACGCATGTGCTGGGAGCCGGCGATGCCGTGTACATCCCGCCGAACGTCACACACAGCGTGCGCGTGCTGGAGAAGATCCACTCGCTGTGGATCGGCACACCGGGCGGCCTGGATGAAGGCGCCGACCGGGTCGGCGACATGATGCTGATCAAGTAGCGCGGACTCCGGAGGGAAGCCGGATCTCGCCAATCGGCTTCCCTGCGCTGTGACAGGCGTCGGTGAGAGACATCGCTGTCCCTCACCTCACATGACTGCTATGGTCCGGGGCTCCCCCGCAGATGCAGGAGCGCAGCATGCAACCAGCAGGCCGCACCCCGGACAATTCCACGGCTTTCAGTGGCCGCATCGTGATGGTGGGCTGCGGCAGCGTCGGCCAGACCGTGCTGCCGCTGCTGCCGAGGCACATCCGCACCAGCGCACCGGTCACGGTGCTGTCGATGGACGAGCGCGGCAGGGGAGGCGCCGTGGCTCAGGGCTCGCAGTTCCTTCACTGCCACCTCAAGCCCGGCACATTCCACAAGGACCTCGCAAGGCATGTGCATCCCGGAGATCTGCTGCTGAATCTCTCGGTGGATGTATCCAGTCTCGATCTGGTCGAGTGGTGCGCCTCCCACGGCGCACTGTATGTGGATACCTCCATCGAACCCTGGCCCGGCGTGTTCGACAATCCGACGCTCTCCACGCGCGACCGCACGAACTACCTTACGCGCGAACGCATGCTGCGCCTGGCGCGGCGCCTGGGTCGCGACTCTCCCACCGCCATCGTGGACCATGGCGCCAATCCCGGCCTGGTCTCGCACTTCGTCAAGCGGGCCCTGTCGGACCTGCGGCAGGCACTGCGTCCGGGCGACAGCAATCCTGTCGACCGTGAAGGCTGGGCGGAGCTTGCCCGCGATCTGGGCGTGTCGCTGATCCAGATATCCGAACGGGATACCCAGGCATCCGATCGCCCCAAGCGTCCCAACGAGTTTGTGAATACCTGGTCCATCGACGGGTATGTGGATGAACTGATGCAGCCCGCCGAACTCTCACTGGGCACCAGCGAGCCCGGAAGGCCGGGTGACGCCGTCTGGCACAAACGCGGCGCGGGCAGCGTCTATCTTGAGCGGCCCGGCGGCGGCACCTTTGCGCGCAGCTGGCTGCCATCACTCGGCGGTTTCCAAGGGCTGCTCATCACCCACAACGAGGTATTCTCCATCGCCGACTACCTGTCGCTGCGCGACGGCGATGAGTTCACCTATCGTCCCACCGTGATGTTCGTCTACCACCCCTGCGATGACGCCATGCTGTCTGCGCTGGAGCTGGAGGGACGCGGCTGGCAGATCCAGCCGAATCGCCGCCTGCTGACCACCGACCTTGTGACAGGCGCGGACGAGCTGGGTGTGCTGCTGGCCGAACATGCCCGCAACGCCTACTGGTTCGGATCACGGCTGTCGATCGAGGAGGCGCGGCGCCACGTGCCGCATGCCAACGCCACCACGCTGCAGGTCGCAGCGGGCGTGCTGGCAGCGGCCGTCTATGCCATCCGGCATCCACGCCGCGGCATCCTGGAGCCGGATGACCTGGACTTCGAGGAATGCCTCGCCGTGGCCTCGCCTTATCTTGGCGAACTCATCGGCGCCTTCACCGACTGGACGCCACTGCAGGGGCGAGGTGAATATTTCGAAGAAGCTCTCGACCCGGCGTGCCCATGGCGATTGCAAAACGTCCGCGCGAGGCAGTGGCGGACTTGAGTGTCAGCCGAACAAATCCGTGGGCGATGATCCCGCATGCTCCAGCGCAAGCAGCCATTGCTTGCGCTGCACTCCCCCGCCGTATCCGGTGAGGCTGCCATCGCTGCCGATGACGCGGTGGCAGGGACTGATCACGCTGATCCTGTTCTGTCCATTAGCCGCGGCCACGGCGCGCACGGCACTGGGACGCCCGATCTGCCGCGCCTGCGCGGCATAGCTGCGGGTCTGTCCATAGGGAATATCGAGCAGCGCGTTCCAGGCGGCCACCTGGAACGGCGTGCCGACCATATCCAGTGGCAGATCGAAATGGCGCCGCCGCCCCGCAAAATAGTCGACCAGTTGTTCTTGCAGCTGCCTGGTCACTGCGTTGGCGCCGGGTCGCGCCGGCCCACCACGTGCCGCTTCGACCTGCGCAAACTCCCGCGCAAGACCTCTGGTGCCGACACCGAATTCCAGCAGGCACAGACCCTGCTCCGAAATCAGGGCGATCATCTCCCCCAGAGGGGTGGCGCAGACATGCGAGATCAACGGCATCGAAACAGTATGCCCGATCGTCGTAGTCGCAACGGCAGGCGCTTGCAGCGCAGAGCAATTTAAAGATTCTGATAGAATATATCTTTAGTATGGCCGAGCGGGCAAGCGCCGCGCAACGGAATCCGTTGATCCACCAAGAGCCAGCTGCAATGAGTCAGGAGCAAGAAAACACCCCCTCTGCCAATGCCTGGACGACACTGGCAAGCGCAGCCTTGCGCGTGGCCTTCGGCGTCATCTGGATGGTCAACGCCGCCTTCACATGGATGCCGGGCTTCTCCGCCAACTACGTCGGCTACCTGCGCAATGCCGCCGAGGGCCAGCCGGCCTGGTCAGCATGGTGGTTCAACGCCTGGATCAGCCTGGTCGAGCCGCATGCCAGCGTGTTCCTGTGGCTCACGCGGCTGGCCACCACGGCACTGGCACTGGCATTGCTGTTCGGATTTGCGCGGCGGACAGTGTATGTGATCGGCGCACTCTACAGCCTGCTGATCTGGAGCACGGCGGGTGGTTTCGGCGGCCCTTACACCATCGGCGCGTCGAACACGGGCGTGGGCATCACCTACGTGCTGATCTTCGCGGTGCTGATCGCGATCAACAACCGCGCCGGCACCAGCCCCTACAGCCTCGACTACTTCATCGAGAAGCGGTGGCCGCGGTGGAGCCGCATTGCCGAATGGCGCGAGCGGCGTCTGAGCACGGCGCCGCGAGTTGCCTTGTGGGCGCAGGCGCTGGTGCTGAGCGGAGTTGGCATATTGCTGTTCTTCCTCATTGCAGGCCTGCAGAGCAGCCTGAACGTCAAGGCGCCCACGCCGATGGCAGCCGCGGCCGCCGTGTCGCCGCTGCAGCTGGCGTCCCGGGAACCGGTCAGGCAGCCATTCGACGCCACTGTGCCGCCGGCACCCGCGGGAGATGTCGTAACCGTGAACATCGATGTCACGGACAAGGCAGTGGAAATCGCCAGCGGTGTGCACTACCAGGCATGGCCCTTCAGCGGCTCGGTGCCCGGACCGACCATCCGCGTGCGGCAAGGACAGACCGTGCATGTGGTGTTGACCAACAACGCCACCATGCATCATTCGATCGACTTCCACTCTTCGTTCACGCCGCCCAACCTGAGTTTCGCGGACATCATGCCGGGCGAGAAGATCGAATTCTCCTTCGAGGCCAGGGTCCCGGGCGCATTCGTCTACCACTGCGGCACGCCACCGGTGCTGCTGCACATGGCAAACGGCATGTATGGAGCCATCATCGTCGACCCCGTGGCAACGCCGCTGCCGCCGGCCGACAGGGAATACGTGCTGATCCAGAGCGAGTGGTACACGCGGCAGATCTCGGGCAACCTGATGGGCCCCGACTTCGACAAGATGATGAGGATCCAGCCCGACGTGGTGGCCTTCAACGGCATCGCTTTCCAGTATCGGGATCATCCGCTGCCCGCACTGCCGAATGAAAGGGTGCGTCTGTACATGGTCAATGCCGGCCCCAGCCTGTGGAGCGCTTTCCACGTGATCGGCACCATCTTCGACAAGGTGTATCCGGACGGCGATCCGGCGCATGCGCTGAGCGGCGTCTCCACCTACAGCGTCGGACCCGGCGAAGGCGCCGTGTTCGATGTGGTCATTCCGGACGCAGGCCTGTATCCCTTCGTCGATCATTCCTTCGCGCACCTGGAGCGCGGCGCCGTGGGCGTGCTCGATGTGCGCGTGCCCGGCACCGAGCATGGTGCGCCGAGGATCGAAAAGCTGGATGGCACACCCGCTGCCGCACATGTTGCGGCGGCAGCGCCTGCCGCGACGGGCCCATACAGCTTCGATACCCAGCGCGGCGCGACGCTGTACACCACCCACTGCTCCGCCTGCCATCAGGCCGATGGCTCCGGTCTGGCGGGCGTCTTCCCGCCGCTCATCAATGATCCGGCGGTGCTGGATGCGGACCCGACCAAGCACATCCGCTCCATCCTGCACGGCGTGAGCGGAGAGACCATCAACGGGGTGGCCTATCCCGCGCCGATGCCTCCCCTTGGCAGCGTGCTCAACGACACCGACGTAGCCGACATCGTCAACCACGAGCGCTCCTCGTGGGGCAACAAGGCCAGCCTCGTGGATGCAGAGCAGGTGAAAGCCCAGAGGTAGTCCGGCGCATGCCGCCGGAGTTGCTGTGCCCTCTGCGGCGCGAATATGATCGATGGATCATCGACAGGGATGGAGATCCATGAAAATCAGCATTATCGGCGCAGCGGGCGTGATGGGATCCTGCTCGGCATTCAATCTCATCGTGCACCGGCTGGCCGATGAACTCGTGATGATCGACTCATGGGCCAGCATGCTCAAGTCGCACTGGATGGATCTGGCCACTGTGGGTGCCGAATACGGCGTGACGGTCCGCTCCGGCACCTACCAGGACATGGCCGGCTCGCATCTGGTCATCAACATGGCTGGCGCGCCGACCGGCGCGGTCGCCGCCCGCTCGGAGATGCTGCCCGCCAACCTGCCGCTCATCCAGCAGCACGCCGCCGCCATCGACCAGTACTGCCCCGACGCCATCGTCATCACCGGCACCAATCCGGTGGACCCGCTCAACTACGCCATGTACCTGCTGGGCAAGCGCCGGGATCGACGCAAGATCCTCGGCTACTCGGTGAACGATTCAGTGCGCTTCCGGATGTGGGCCGCGGAATCGCTGGGCGTCGCGGCCACGCGCATGCAGGGAACGGTGATCGGCGAACACGGCCACAGCCAGGTGATGCTGTTCAGCACCCTGCGCCTGGACGGCAAGCCGGTCGATATCGACGCGGAGACAAAGGCGAAGATCCGCGCCAGACCGCCGCAGATGCTGCACGATTTCGAATCCCTGGTGCCCAAGCGCACGGCGGGGTGGACTTCGGCGATCGGCATCACCGCCATGGTCAAGGCGATCGCCGATGACAGCAAGGCGGTCATCCCCACCAACATGGTGCTCGAAGGCGAATACGGCGGGCGCAACCTGAGCATGACGGTGCCGGCCGTGCTCGGCAAAGACGGCGCGGAGCGCATCATCGAGCTGGACCTGTCGCCCGAGGAGCAGCAGGGCGTGCTGGCCACCCAGCGCGCGCTGGATCCGCACATGCGCTTCGTCGAAGCGCATCTGAAACGGTAGAGACAAAGACGGCGGACTACACCGTCAGGTATCCGCCGTCCACCGGCAGCATCACTCCCGTCACGAACCCCGCCGCTGGCGAACCCAGGAACACGATCGCTTCCGCCACTTCGCGCGGCTCACCCCAGCGGCCAAACGGCGTCCGGTCGATCACGCATTGCGCGGCCGCCATCGACATGCGCATCACGGCCGTCAGGTTGATGCCCAGCACGCGCTCGAAGGTTTCGATGTCGTATTCGCCGCGGTCACGGCTGATGCCCGCGCAGTTGACCAGCACGTCGAGGCGCCGCAGTGACCGCAGCAGCGATTGCGGCGCTGCCGGAGCAGTAATGTCGATCTCGACCTTGGTCACTGGCGCGTGCGGCAGCGCATCGGCGCCGGGCGCGCCCGGCAGACCGGCGGCAATGACCGGTGCGCCGAGTTCAGCGAAACGCTCTGCCATGCTTTGACCAATACCGGTGGTGCCGCCGACGACCAGCACCGTATGACCGCGAAAAAAATCCGGGAGGAATGTCGGCTTCATGGCACCGCAGCATGGCTCGAGTGCACAGGCTCCCAGGAGATCCTGTCACCCCGGTGGAACATCAATTTACTTTCTCTGGGGGTGCCGCCGCTTGACGCGTTCTTCAATAGGTGATTAGGATGACTGTAAATAGTTTGTGTATAAAACTTTATCAGTGACCGGCGATTCCCAGTGGTTGCCGGAGCATTGCCAGGGCAGATGTAGTTACCAGGCTTTGGGGGGTACCGAAGTTTATGGTCAGCAAACCGAGCGTGTTTTCGGCAGCGCTTGTCCTGTCTTCCGTCGCTGCGGCGCATCACTTCTTCGCCAGCACCACCTTCAACGGCGGGCCGCCCGGCCACAGGTAACCGGCTTCATCGCCGTACCGCGAGATCTGTCCAACAGACCCTGTCCGCAGGATCCTGATAGCAACGGAGAGCCAGATGGCCGCATTCATTCCCCGTATTTCGATGACTCTGGTGAGCTGCGCGCTGGCGCTGTCGGCAATGACTGCCCAGGCTGCCGCGCCCAATGTGCCGGCGAACCTGCCGGCATTTGAAGGGATCTGGGAGAACCTCAGCGGAATCCATGTCGACCGCCTCTCGGCCCGGGATCCCGAGCCGGTCGTCAAGGAGCATTTTCGCGCGACGCCGGCCCCGTACAACGCCAGCTATGCGGCCGAGTACGAGAAGGTGAGAGCCTCGGCCGCGCGCGGTGAGCCGATCAATGATCCCACGGCCACCTGCATCTGGCCCGGCGTTCCCCGGGTGATCTGGAACCCCTACCCGATGGAGATCGTCATCTCGGAAGGTGGCAGGCGCGTGACCTTCATCCACGAATACATGAGCCAGGTCCGGCGGGCCTACCTCGATGGCAGGGGACATCCGGAGGATCTGGAGCCGTCATACAACGGCCATACGACCGTCCACTGGGAAGGCCAGACACTGGTGCTCGACACCGTCGGACTGCGGGAAGACACCATGTACACGAACCTGGGGCAGATGCACAGCGATGCGCTGCGCATCGAGGAGCGCTGGCGGCTGATCGACCAGGACCTGCTCGAAAACCAGATCACGATGACGGATCCGAAGGCTTTCACCAAGCCGTGGGTGACGCACCGCCTGTACCGTCGCCAGCCCGAGTGGAGCATCACGGATTACGTCTGTGAAGAGAATAACCGCGAAAAGATCATCGACGGCGTGACCAGGAATGTGTCGGCTGAACGCTAGAGGCTGATGCGGGTCACGGCCTGTTCAACGGATTCCGAGGGATTGTTCGGTGTAGCAAGAAACGCACTATAAAAAACCGTGGGAGATGGAAGATGCGCAAGCCAGGAATTGGTAAGGCGGGGATTACCGTAGCTTCGGCGGTTTCGGCCGTGTTGCTCAACGGGGCGGTCTGGGCCCAGAGTGCGGCGGACAGCCTCGAAGAGGTGATCGTTACGGCGACACGAGAAGCCGTGGCCATCAACCGCGTCGCCATCTCCATGGCGGCAGTGACGACCGAAGACATCGAGAAGCAGGGCATCAAGGACGTGGGCGACCTGGCGCGCCAGGTGCCGTCACTCAATTTCCGCAAGTACGGTGAGAACAACAGCAGCGTCTCGATTCGCGGCCTCACCTCCAGCCTGGGATCGCCGACCACCGGCGTCTATCTCGACGACATACCCATCCAGAAGCGCGACACCAATGGCGCGGTCACCGGAAATGGCTCGCCGTTCCCCCTGCTCTATGACCTGGCGCGCGTGGAAGTGCTGCGTGGTCCGCAGGGCACGCTTTATGGCGGCTCGGCGCAAGGCGGCGCGATCCGCTTCATCACACCGACGCCCAGCCTCACGGAAACCTCCATGTCGGTCAAGGCGGAGACTTCGCTGCTCGATGGCGGTTCGCCGGGTCATGAGCTGGGTTTTGCGGTCGGCGGCCCGCTGGTCGAGAACCGGATCGGCGTGCGTGCGAGCCTGTTCTCGCGGCGCCAGGGCGGCTACCTGGATCACGTATCGCTCTACACGGGCGAGCAGTTCGCCACGGACACGAACTGGAAGACGGGCTTTGCCGGCCGCCTGAGCGCGTTGGTGCAGGCCACCGACACCATCGCCATCACGCCGGCAATCTACTATTCGCGTGAAAGACTGAACAACGTCGATACCTACTACCGCAACATCCCCGAGTTCACGATCAATTCCGGTGTGTTCACCAACCGCGGCACCACCCCCAGCGGCGTCCAGTACGATTTCCCCGACACGGTATTCACGGGCGGCACGTTCGGACCCTACAACCAGTTCGGCAAATTCAAGTCCTATCAGGGCTTCTACGCGACAACCACTGAGGCCCGCTATGCCGGCTCTCCGCGCCGCCAGGAATCGACGATTCCTTCATTGACGGTTGACTGGGACCTCTCGAGCAACCTCGCACTGAAGTCCATCACCTCGTACGTGGATGATATTGCGGTCGGCAACACCGGCGGCACCGCGCTCGGGCACCGCCTGCAGGTCTATCCCGCGTCCACCAATGCCCAGTTCGTGGTTGCGGACTCTGTCGCGGGAACCTGCGGCAACACTTCGTCGGTGACCGATGACGGGATCTGCCGTGTGCCGGTGGTCAACGGCGTCGGCAGAACAGCCCTCTTCATTCCCGGCTTCCCGCAACGCTACAGCGAATTGCACTACTCCTTCGCGAGACGGGGAATTACCCAGGAGCTCCGCTTCCAGTTTTCTCCGGACGCCGGGCGCGTCTCCTGGATAGCCGGCGCATTCCTGGCGGATTCTTCCTACAAGCAGACCCTCAACGAACCGGGCAATGAACAGCCGGGCTCGATGTTCCTGCGCGGCGTGGGTGTGGAGTGGTTCATGGGAACCACGAATTTCTCGGTGGACGGAACCGCCACACCATTGGCGATCGGCGAACAGGGCAGCCACGCCTACCGCGACCAGATCACCAAGGAGAAAGAGCAGGCCCTGTTTGGTGAGTTGACGTATGCCATGACCGACAACCTGAAGGCGACGGCAGGCCTGCGCTATTCGAAGGTGAAGGTCAATTACCTGCAATTCACCGGAGCATCGGTGTTCGCCAATCCGGATTTCGGAACTTTCCAGGGCACGCCACGGCCGCCGGTTCGCATCACTTCACCTGACGAGGGGCACCCCTTCGCCAACCAGCCCGGCGACCCCTGGTACAACATCGTGCAGGGCGAACAGGATGAGACGCCGATATCGCCCAAACTTGGTGTGTCCTGGCAGGCAACACCAGGCGACCTGCTCTATGCCACCTACAGCACGGGCTATCGCGCGGGCGGCGTGAACCAGCCCGCACCCCCGACCAATTGCGCACGGGCTCTGGCTGCGCTGGGCATCACGGAGACGCCACTGGCCTTCAAGTCCGACAAGGTGGCGAGCTACGAAGTGGGCTCGAAGAACCGGCTGGGCGCGTTCCAGATCAACTCTTCGGTCTTCTACATCAAATGGATGAACCCGCAGATCGGGCAGCGCCTCACCGAGTGCGGCCATGCCTACGTCGACAATGCCGGCGCGGCAGCCAGCAAGGGCTTTGATACCCAGATCACCGGCAACCTCGGCCCCTTCATGCTGCAAGGCTCGGTCGCCTATACGCATGCAACCTACACCGAGAATGTCTACCTCAACACTCCTCCGGGCGCACCCCAGCAGCTCGTGGTCCGGGACGGAGACACGCTGGGTGTTCCCAAGCTGCAGATCGGAGCATCCGCGCAATATGGGTTCACCCTTTTCGGACAGGGCAGTTACGTACGCGCCGACTACCAGTATGCCGGCAAGTATTTCCGGACCACCGGCCCGGGGACCGTCACCTATCAGCCGCTTGCGTATGAGGGGCCGTCGTCGAAGAACCTGAACGCGCGCATCGGCATGCGCTTCCAGAACAACATCGAAGCGGCGGTGTGGTCAAATAACCTGACGAACGAGTCCACTGTTACGGGCGTCGGCAATACGCCGGGCTCGGTGGTGGTATCTGAGACAGCCGTCCGCCCGCGGGAAATCGGGGCCACGATCACGTGGCGGCGCTGAGACAGGCACAAAAGGAAATCACAGTCATGGCTAAATGCTCACTACGCCCTCTGATCTCTGGCCTTGCAGCAGGCGCCGTCGTCTTCATGTGGAGCGCGTCCGCGCCACAGGCGGTTGCCGCCCAGGCCGCAACGCCTGCCGCTGCGGCGGGCGAGGGCTTCACTCCGAAACTCTATGTCCCCATGTCACGCCGGGATTTCACGGGGATGTGGTTGAACAAGGGAGGCATTGGCTGGCGGCAGGGCGTGCCTCCGGGCATCAAGCAGGCGCCGCCCCTGACCCCGGAATACCAGGCGATATGGGACGAGCACAGGGCCAATGCCGCGGCGGGCCGCCCCACCGGAGATCCCACCGCGGCCTGCCTGCCCCAGGGCATGCCACGCATCATGACCATGACCTACCCCATGGAGATCATGATGAGCAGTCAGCAGGTGAACATCTTCGCGGAATGGAATGCACAGACCCGCCGGGTCTATATCGATGGGCGCCCCCTGCCAGCTCCCGAGGATGTGGAAATTTCCTACAACGGAACTTCAGTCGGGCACTGGGAGGGCGACGTACTGGTTGTCACGACCGTAGGCCTGCGCGATGGCATCAACCTTGAATCTTCCGGCCTGCCCCTTTCGGGTTCGTCGCTCACGGTGAAAGAACGGATCTGGCTGGAAAATGACAACCTGCTGAAGGACGAAATCACCCTGATCGATGAAAAGGTGTTCACGCAGCCATGGGTGGTCATCAAGGAATTTCACCGGGCGCCTGCCGATGATGTGATCATCGAGTACGTCTGCCTGGAGAATCAGCGCAATCCCGTCAACGAGAAAGGCGAGATCGGCGTAATCCTCGCGCCGAACTGAGAAGCAGCCGGGAAAGGCCGGGTGCCTGTGCACCCGGCTTACTGCGCCGGTCTCCTGAACAGCCCGCCGTACACCGCCTTGCCAAGCACATGCCCCTGCATGGCGCGCATGATGTTGGCGCGCGTCTCGAATGCATCTTCCGTGGGCGTGACATCGAGCCTGATGTCCAGCGCGTAGAGCTCGAACATGTAGTGATGATGCGGCCCGTCGGCGCGCGCGCCGGGGCCGCGGTAAACAGGGCCCGTCGCGCTGATCTGAAAGCTCCCGTCCGCCAGTCGCGAACCACGCGGGACGCCCTCCGGAATGCCCGTGGCGCCCGCCGGGATATTCCACACCACCCAGTGAGCCTGGTCTTCCGTCGTGCGATTTCGCGCCACATCGAGGTCACGCATGTTCAGCACCAACGACTGCGTACCCGACGGAACGTTCGTCCAGCTGATGGCTGGCGAGGTGCCTTCGCCAGGCGCCGCCCCCGGAGCGGCCTGGCTGAAACGCACGGGAATGTGGCCGCCATCCGCAAACCCCTGAACGGTCAGCACCATGCCCGGTGCGGGTGTGGCGGCGGCCGGCGCTTGAGCCCAGCCGGGCGCCACCGCTAGAACTGCCAACGCGGCCATCGCACGAGCAAGCATTTGCATTGCCGTCTCCTTCACTTGCGAGTGAGCTTGAGCAACCAGCCATTGCCGCCACGGCTGGGGCGGCCGTCCTCGAGCACCCACAGCGCGCCATCGGGACCCTGCTCGATGGCGCGGATGCGCCGACCCATGGCAACGCGCTCCACTTCGCGCGCCTTCTCGCCGTCGAATTCGATGCGCACGATCGCCTCCGAGGACAGTCCGCCAATGAGCGCACTCCCCCGCCATTCGGGAAACTCGTTGCCGCTGTAGAACATCAGGCCTGAAGGCGATATGACCGGACTCCACCAGACCGCAGGCTCCGCGAACTCGGGCCGCGTGCCGTGATCGGGAATCGGCTTGCCGTCGTAGTGATCACCGTTGGAGACGATAGGATAGCCGTAGTTCTCGCCGCGACGGACGAGGTTGAGCTCGTCTCCGCCCATCGGCCCCATCTCGACGGTCCAGAGCTGACCCTGCGGATCGAATGCCAGGCCGAGCGGATTGCGGTGCCCCAGCGTCCAGATCTGCGCCGTGACGCCGCCCTCGGCAGCGAACGGATTGTCGCCCGGCGCGGAGCCATCCATGTTGAGCCGGATGATCTTGCCGAGATTGGAGTGCATGTCCTGCGCCGGGTCGAACTTCTGGCGATCCCCGGAACTGATCCACAGGTACCCGTCGCGAAACGCGATGCGATGACCAAAATGGCCCTGCCCGGTGACCTTCGGCACCTGGCGCCAGATCGGCTCGAGATCGACGAGCGCGCCGCCCGTGCCCTCGAGCTCCAGCCGCGCGCGCACGACCACCGCGCCACTGGTGCCACCCCGCCCCGACTCGGCGTAACTCAGATAGATCATGCGGTTGTTGGCATAGTCCGGGTGCAGCGCGATATCGGCGAAGCCGCCCTGGCCGCCGAAGCTGACTTCCGGCACGCCGGTGATTTCACCGAGGACGCCCCCGGCGCTGAGCAGCCTCAGCCGGCCAACGGCTTCGCTGATCAGCAGGCCTCCATCGGGAAGGAATTCGAGCGCCCACGGCACTTCGAACTGGGCAATTTGCTGGATGTTGAACCTGTCGTTCTGCTGCGCGTGCAGCATCAGGGGCATTGCGGCAAGCCCGCAGGCAGCAACGACCGAACGGAAGGAGGTCGTGACATTGCTCCTGAACATTTCGATGTCCCTCGGGCGGGCCGACTTTCGAGTGTAAGGGGACTGGCGGCGGCAAGTCGAGGAGTCGCAAATCCGCGGCGTCAGATGCACCCATTCCCTTTGATTTTGCGGTGCGCCAGGAGCGGTGCGCTTAGACTATCGGCGTTGCGGCACCCAAGGAGCCTCATGTGCGTCCGACTGACGTGAGCGACCCCGATTACTACCACCGGGTAGTCGACTGCCAATGGGCCTGCCCTGCCCACACCCCCGTGCCGGAATACATCCGACTGATCGCCCAGGGCCGCTTCGACGACGCCTACATGGTCAACTGGGTGAGCAATGTCTTCCCCGGAGTGCTGGGCCGCACCTGCGACCGCCCCTGCGAGCCGGCCTGTCGCCGCGGCCGCGTCGAGGAAGAGAATCTCGCCAAGCCCGAGCCCGTGGCCATCTGCCGTCTCAAACGCGTGACGGCCGACTACAAAAGCGATGAACTGCGGGCGATGATCCCCCGCCCTGCCGCGCCAAACGGCAAGAGAGTCGCTTGCGTGGGCGCAGGACCCGCCTCGCTGACGGTCGCGCGGGACCTCGCGCTGCAGGGCTATGCGGTGACGGTGTTCGACGGCGAGAAGAAGGCCGGCGGATTCATCCGCACCCAGATCCCCCGCTTCCGGCTGCCCGATTCCGTGATCGACGAGGAGATCGGTTTCATCATCGGCCTGGGCGTGGATTTTCGTGCCGGAACGCGCATCGACTCGATGAAATCCCTGCTTGCCGAGGATTGGGATGCCGTCTTCGTCGGCAGCGGCGCGCCGCGCGGACGCGACCTTGTGCTCGAAGGCCGACAGGAGGCCGCCGCCGACATCCACATCGGGATCGACTGGCTGGCGTCGGTTTCCTTCGGTCATGTCACGAGCGTGAAGAAGCGGGTCATCGTGCTGGGCGGCGGCAACACGGCCATGGACTGCTGCCGCAGCGCGCGGCGCCTTGGCGCCGACGACGTGAAGGTCATCGTGCGTTCGGGTTTCGAAGAGATGAAGGCCTCGCCGTGGGAAAAGGAGGACGCCCAGCACGAAGGCATCCCCATCATCAACTACCACGTGCCCAGGGCTTTCCTGCACGATAATGGCCGGCTCGTCGGCATGAGCTTCCAGATCGTGCGCGCCGTGTACGACGACAAGGGCCGGCGCAGCCTGGTGCCCACCGGCGAGCCCGACGCGATCTTCGATTGCGACGAGGTGCTGATCGCGGTGGGGCAGGAGAACGCCTTTCCGTGGATCGAGCCCGATGCCGGCATCGCCTTCGACAAATGGGGCCTGCCTGAACTCGACGCGCGCACGCTGCAGACCACCATACCCCGGGTATTCTTCGGCGGCGACGCCGCGTTCGGACCCAAGAACATCATCACGGCCGTGGCGCACGGCCACGAGGCGGCCGTCTCCATCGACCGTTTCCTGCATGGCGAGGATGTGACGCAGCGGCCGCCTGCGCATGTGAACCTCGCCTCCCAGAAGATGGGCATCCACGAGTGGAGCTACGACAACGCCCCTTCCAACGATGCGCGCCACAAGGTTCCCTGGGCCAAGGCCGAGGCGGCGCTCGCGAGCATCAAGGTGGAGGTGGAACTGGGCTTCGACCTCAAAGCCGCCTTCCAGGAAGCACAGCGCTGCCTGAACTGCGACGTACAGACGGTCTTCAACCCGAAGCTGTGCATCGAGTGCGACTCCTGCGTCGACATCTGCCCGACGGACTGCATCACTTTCACCGAGGACGGGGAAGAAGAGGATCTGCGCGGCCGGCTGAACGCGCCCTCCCCCAATCAGGAACAGGCGCTGCTCGTGGGCGGACCACTGAAGACCGCGCGCGTGATGATCAAGGACGAGGATGTCTGCCTGCACTGCGGGCTGTGCGCCGAGCGCTGCCCGACCGGCGCGTGGGACATGCAGAAATTCCTGCTGGTCACGGCCAAGGCGGGGCCCACCTGCCGCGACCGCAAGCAGGGAGCCCTGGCATGAACCGCATCGAATCCGTCAACGATTTCGTCATCAAGTTCGCCAACGTCAACGGCTCGGGCTCGGCGTCGGCCAACGAAATGTTCGCCAAGGCCATCCTGCGCATGGGCATACCGGTGAGCCCGCGCAACATCTTCCCCAGCAACATCCAGGGCCTGCCGACCTGGTACGAGGTCCGGGTGAACGAGCAGGGCTGGCTCGGACGCCGCGGCGGCGTCGACATGATGGTCGCGATGAATCCGCAGACCTGGAACACCGATCTCAAGGAGATCGAAACCGGCGGCTATCTGTTCTATGACAGCACCCGCCCCCTGCCGCCCAGCGCCTTTCGCGACGACATCAATGTCATCGGCATGCCGGTCACCGCCATCTGCAATGCCACCTATGACGACCCCCGCCAGCGCACGCTGTTCAAGAACATCATGGTGCTGGGAGCACTCACTGCGCTGCTGGAGGTCGAGCAGGCCGTCATCGAGAAGCTGCTGGGCGAGCAGTATCGCGGCAAGGAGCGGCTGCTGGAATCGAACCTGCGCGCCCTGCAGTCCGGATTCAGCTACGCGAAGGACAACCTCTCCCCGCCCATCGGCCTGCGCGTCAAGCGCGCCGATGCGGTGGGCCGGCGCATCTTCGTCGACGGCAACACGGCCACCGGCCTGGGTTGTGTCTATGGCGGCGCCACGGTCTGCGCCTGGTATCCGATCACCCCTTCCACCAGTGTGGTGGAAGCCTTCGCCAGCTACTGCAAGAAACTTCGCCACGACCCCGAGACCGGCGCGGCGCGCTATGCCATCGTGCAGGCGGAAGACGAGATTGCCTCGGTAGGCATGATCACCGGCGCAGGCTGGAACGGGGCGCGCGCCTTCACGGCGACTTCCGGTCCCGGCGTCTCGCTGATGACCGAGTTCCTGGGGCTCGCCTATTTCGCGGAGATCCCCTTCGTCATCATCGACGTGCAGCGTGGCGGCCCCTCCACCGGCATGCCGACGCGCACCCAGCAGGCGGATCTGCTGAGCAGCGCCTATGCAAGCCACGGAGACACCAAGCACCCGATGCTGCTGCCCAAGGATCCGCACGAATGCTTCGAGTTCAGTGCCGCCGCGCTGGACCTCGCCGAGCGGCTGCAGACGCCCATCTTCCTGATGACGGATCTCGATATCGGCATGAACCAGCGCCTGTGCGAACCCTTCACCTGGGACGCCGACCGCCGCTACGACCGCGGCAAGGTGATGAGCGCCGAGGAACTCGAAGCGGGCCGGGATTTCGGCCGCTACAAGGATGTAGACGGCGACGGCATTCCATGGCGCACGCTGCCGGCAACGCACCGGGACAAAGGCGCTTATTTCACCCGCGGCACCTCGCGCAATCCATACGCGATCTACTCCGAGGCGGGCCCGGACTATCTCTACAACGTGCATCGCCTGCTGAAGAAATTCGCCACCGCCGCCACGCTGGTGCCGCAGCCGCAAGTGCGACCGGCCGCGAAAAAGACGCGCCTTGGCGTGCTCTACTTCGGCAGCACCACTCCGGCGATGGAAGAAGCCCTGGTGTCGCTCGCCGAGGCCCACATCCACCTGGACGCGATGCGACTCAAGGCATTTCCATTCCCGCAGAGCGTGCAGGAGTTCATCCTGGCGCACGACGAGGTGTTCGTGGTCGAACAGAATCGCGATGCGCAGATGCGCACGCTGCTGGTCAATGAACTGGACATCGATCCCGCGCGGCTGATCCGGGTCCTGCATTACGACGGCACACCCATCACCGCGCGCTACATCGCCGAGACGATCACGAGGCAGGTTCATGCCCTGGCCGTAGCCCCACGCCGGGAGAGACTGGCATGACCTACATCGCCAAACCCAGGCTGCACCATCCAAGCCTGGTCGCCAACAAGGTGGGCTACACGCGCCGCGACTACGAAGGCAAGGTCAGCACCCTGTGCGCCGGCTGCGGGCACGACAGCATCTCCGCCGCGATCGTGCAGGCCTGCTGGCAACTGGACATCGAGCCCCACAAGGTCGCCAAGCTCTCCGGCATCGGCTGCTCCAGCAAGACACCGGATTACTTCCTCGGCGCCAGCCATGGCTTCAACACGGTGCATGGCCGCATGCCCAGCGTGCTCACCGGCGCCAGCCTTGCCAACCGCGAACTGCTTTATCTGGGAGTCAGCGGCGACGGCGACTCGGCCTCCATCGGCCTCGGCCAGTTCGCCCATGCCATCCGCCGCGGCGTGCGCATGGTCTACATCGTCGAGAACAACGGCGTCTATGGCCTGACCAAGGGCCAGTTCTCGGCCACCGCCGACCGCGGCAGCACCGCCAAGAAGGGCGCGGTCAACCACGACGCGCCGATCGATCTCGTGGGCATGGCGCTGCTGATGGGCGCAACCTACGTGGCGCGCGGGTTCTCCGGCGACAAGGGGCAGCTGGTGCCGCTGATCGAAGGGGCAATCCGCCATGGCGGAGCTGCCGTCATCGACGTGGTCAGCCCCTGCGTCACCTTCAACAACCACGCCGGCAGCACCAAGAGCTTCGATTATGTGCGCGAGCACAACGAGGCGGTCAGCCGCATCGATTTCATCGACCTCGCTAGGGAACTCAAGGCCTCGCCCGAACCGGACGAGGTGATCCGGGTGCCGCAGCCGGATGGCACGATGATGCGCCTGCGCAAACTGCATGCCGACTACGACCCGACGGACCGCCGTTCCGCAATGAACCACGTGCAGGCGCTGCAGGCCGCGGGAGAGATTCCGACCGGTCTCCTGTATGTCGAGGCGGAGGCCACGGACCTGCATGCCGCGTTGAACACCACCCGGCTGCCGCTCAACCGGCTGGGGGAAGATGCGCTCTGTCCGGGGCCTGAGGTGCTCGAACGGCTGAACTCGGCATTGCGCTGAAAACGCCTGCCACCAGAGAAAGTCGGCAGCACATGAGCTAAAATCCGGCGCGGTGATGGGCACGCCCCTGCGCCATCCGCGTTGATCCGGCGCCCATCGCCTTCCTCGGCACATTGAGATAGTGAGTCATGAGTTTTTCCGGGACCTACACTGCGCTCGTAACCCCGTTCAGCAACCGCAGAATCGACGAAAAGGCATTCGAGCGCCTCGTCAGGAAGCAGATCAAAAGCGGGGTGGACGGCATCGTGCCGGTGGGCACGACCGGTGAATCGGCGACCCTGGATTACGAGGAGCACCTCCACATCATCGACCAGTCGGTGAAGCTCGCCGCCGGGAAGATCAAGGTCATCGCGGGCACCGGCGCGAACTCCACCCAGGAAGCCATCTATCTCACCCGCGAGGCAGAGAAGCTGGGTGCCGACGCCTCGCTGCAGGTCGCGCCGTACTACTACACGCCGACCCAGGAAGGCCTGTACCGGCACATGCGCGCGGTGGCGCGTTCGACCAGGCTGCCCATCATCCTCTACAGCATCCCAGGGCGTTGCGGCATCGAGATCGCAGTGGATACCGTCAGGCGGCTGGCGCATGACTGCGCGAATATCGTTGGCATCAAGGAAGCCGGCGGCAATCCGGACCGTGTCAGCCAGATTCGCGCCGCGCTCGGGCGCGGGTTCACGATCCTGAGCGGCGACGACTCCCTTACCCTGCCATTCATGGCGGTGGGCGCGCAGGGCGTGGTCAGCGTGGCCTCCAATGTCATCCCCCGCGATGTCGCCCGCATGGTGAACGCTTACGCCAGCGGCAATGTCGCGCTCGCATTGCGATTGCACGACAAGTATTTCTCCCTGTTCAGGGATCTGTTCATCGAAGCCAACCCCGGTCCGGCGAAGGCCGCGCTCGCCATGATGGGCCAGATGCGCGATGAACTGCGGCTGCCGATGGTTCCCATCGCCGCCGCAAGCCGGGTCAGGCTCAGGAAGACCATGAAGGCCTGCGGCATCCTGAAATAGCCCTCATGCCCGCGATCCGCCCCTACCTCGACGTCTCGCCGCTGGTTGGCGAGCGCGCCTACATCGACCCGGCCGCCACCGTCATCGGCGATGTGCACCTGGGCGACGATGCCTCGATCTGGCCCGCGGCCGTGCTGCGTGGCGACGTGAATTTCATCCGCATCGGAGCACGCACCAGCATCCAGGACGGCAGCGTCGTGCACGTCACTCACGATGGTCCGTTCACGCGACCGGGCGGATTCCCGACCATCGTGGGGGATGACACCACGGTCGGCCACAAGGTGACGCTGCATGGCTGCCGCATCGGCAACTTCTGCCTGATCGGCATGGGCGCCATCGTGCTCGATGGCGTGACGGTGGAGGACTACGGCTTTGTCGGCGCCGGCGCGCTGGTCGCGTCGGGAAAGACCGTAGGCAGCGGCGAACTGTGGCTGGGCAACCCCGCGCGCTGCGCGCGCCGGCTCTCCGAACGCGAACTGGAATCACTGCGCTACAGCGCGGCACATTACGTGCGCCTCAAGGACAGGTACCTCGCGGCACTGGGCGGCTGACACACGCCCGATTACCTCCTTCTCTATCTGCCCGGCCTGAATCGAGCTTGCCGTCATCCGGGGCTTTACCCTGAATCCAGGGGCGCGCCAGCCCGCCTTGGCATACAATCCCGGCACAATTCAGGGATAAGGGGTCCGCCATGAAGCCGAATATGAGCGCTGTGGTCCTGTCCGTGATCGCCGGCCTGCTGGCCGCCAGTGCGGCAACCGCCCAGGAGAAAGTGCCGGGCGAGAAGTGGCGCATGAAGATGTCGATGCAGACCGAAGGTTTCTCGATGCCCGCCCGGACCACCGAGATGTGCCTCCCGATCGCCAAGCCCGAAGAGGCGATGATGCGGCCGCAATCCGCCGACAACAGCAATTGCACCATGTCGAATCTCAGGCAGAGCGGCAACAAGACCTCGGCCGACATCAAGTGCACCGGCAAGGAGGCTATGGATGGCCACATGGAAGTGGAGAAACTCAGCGAGAACTCCGTGCGCGGCGCGATGACCGGCAATACCTCCGGGATGTCGATGAAGATGGAGTACGAGTACACCAAGCTCGGCCAGGCCTGCGAGGCCATCGACTACTCGAACTACAAGCCACCGGTGGTGAACCTGACTCCGATCGATTTCTGCGCCCAGGCGGCCGAAAAGTTCGATCCGCGCAACCTGACGGCGAGCGGCATCGCGCTGCTGCAGAAATATCCCACGGCGGATGGCAAGGGCATGGCCGATTGCAGCAAACACGCGGGTTTCAAGCAGTTCTGTTCCGCCGCGCAGACGCCCTCCGGCTTTGCGCAGCTCGACTCCGCACAGTGGCGGCAGCGCGACGTGCCGGTGTATGGCGACGAAAGCAACGATGCCTCGCTGCGCATGAACCGCACACCGCTTACCGAAACCATGCGCGCCTGCGGCCTCGGCGCCGGTGAGGCGGGCATCGCCAGCCTGCAGAAGCGGATGATGGGCGTGGCCGAGAAGGAACGTCTCTGGGGCTTCCAGCTGTACTACGGCGTTGACGCGCACTACGCCGATATCCGCGCCATCGCACAACGGGAATGCTCGGGCCGCAGCTTCACCAATGCGGCGAACCAGGACTACCTCGGCCTGTGCCGCCGCTATGGCGCCGTGCTGGCCCGCGACGACCGCCCCGGTGTGCTGGCAGCCGCCGGCTGCACCGAGGAACGCGAGGACCGCGTGCGCGACATCTGCATCGGCGCGAGGGGCGAGGGATCGGGCGTCGTGACCGATGCCGGCGATGCCGACGCCGTGACGGGATCTTCCTCCGTCGCGGGCTCCGCGCAACCCGGGGCGGGCGCCGCGCAGACGGGCAGCGAAGCGGCCGACGACGCCGACAAGGACGGCGCGAAGAACAAGGCCAAGGACGCGCTCGACAAGGGCAAGAGGGCGCTGCGCGGCCTGTTCGGCGGCGGCTGATCCGCGACCCGGCATGCGCGCGGCTATCCGCATGGCCGCCGCCTGCCTCGTCATCGCCGCAGTGCCGGGCGCGGCCTGCGGCGCGGAGCATCCTCCCGACCGTTTTCCCGGCGCGGCGGCGGCCTACGCGGTGAGCATCGATGGCCGCCTGACCTGGGCGGCCAACCTCGATCTTCCGCGCCAGCCCGCGAGCCTCGCCAAGCTGCTCAGCGCGCTGGTGCTGCTCGAGCATGACTGGCAGCCCGATGCCGACGTGCGCGTGAGCGCGGCCGCCGCGGCCATCGAGGGTTCACGCATCGGCCTGCGCGCGGGCGAAGTGCTGCGAGCCGCGGATCTGCTCTCCGGCATGCTGGTGCGTTCCGGCAACGATGCTTGTCTCGCGCTGGTGGAGCACACGGCCGGCTCGCTGTCCGCCTTCGCCGCGCGCATGAACCAGCGGGCCGCGGCGCTGGGCATGCGCGATTCGCATTTCATCGATCCCTGCGGCCTCGATGCGCCCGGCCAGCGCACCACCGCGCGCGACCTGCTGAAACTGGCCGAGGCGGCGCAGGCCAACCGTGCCATCGCGCTGCGCGCCGGTGCGCTCTCCGGCGCGATCCGCACGCGTGCCGGCCGCGAGCTGCGCTTCCACAACAGCAATGCGCTGATCGGCCGCGAACCGGACGTGACCGGCCTCAAGAGCGGCTACACCGGCCAGGCGGGCAACTGCCTCATCGCGCTGGCCGAACAGGACGGCCACCAGGTGCTGCTGGTGTTGCTGGGCGCGAAGAACCGCTGGTGGGAAGCCACGGGAATGATCGCGCGCGCCCTCTCCGCCGCATCGCCGAGCGCACGGCTGGACTGATGCCAGCGCCTGCGCGCCTGTTGCCGTGGGTGGCGGCATTGCTCACCGCCGCTGTGTATCTGCCAGCGCTGTCCGCAAGCTTCCAGTTCGACGACTGGCAGGTGGTGCTGGGCGACCCGCGCGTGACCTCGCTCGCGGCCTGGTGGCAATCCATGCCGGGTATGCGCGCACTGGTGAAACTCAGCTACGCGCTCAACCACGAGTGGGGCGCGCGCGTCGAGACTTTCCGCGTGCTGAACATCCTGCTGCACGCGCTGAATACGGCGCTGGTGTTCACGCTCGTCCGCGAGCTTGCGCGGCGGCTGCGCACGGCCGACGAGACGGGCGCGCTGGCGGTGGCCGCGGTGACGGCACTGGTGTTCGGGCTGCATCCGGTACAGACCGAATCGGTCACCTACATCGCGGGGCGTCCCAACCTCATCGCCACGCTGTTCAGCCTGCTGGCGCTACTGGCATGGCTGCGTGGCCGCGAGCGCCACGCAGCGCTGTGGTGGCCGCTCGCGGCGCTGTGCTACGTGGCCGCGCTCGCCGGCAAGGAGACCGCTGCGGTGCTACCGCTGGCCATGCTGCTGTGCCTGGCCGCGGAGCGCCGGCCGGCAGCTCGCGAACTGGCGTTGCCGCTGGCGCTGTGCGGGCTGTGCCTAGCGCTGCTGGTTCTGGCGTGGGCGCACCTGCCCTACGACTACCTGCTGCGTACCAGCCTCGAAACCCGCGGCCCGCTCGAGAACCTGCTGGCGCAGGCACAGGGCGTGACCTGGCTCGCCGGACAGCTGCTGCGATGGGATCGTCTCAATGCCGACCCGATGCTCGAGCCCGTGACGCAGCTCGCGCTGCCGGTGCTGCTGCAGGGCGCCGCGCTGGTTGCGGTGTTCGTGCTGGGCATCATGAGCCTGCGGCGCCACCCGGCGCTGGGCTTCGGCATCCTGTGGTTCTTCCTGTGGCTGGCGCCCACCAACTCGCTGCTGGCGCGGCTCGATGTGGCGAACGACCGGCAGCTCTATGTCGCGCTACTCGGGCCGGCTTGGTGCCTGGGGCACGCAGTGACGCTGCTGCGCCACCGGGCCGTTCCCGTGGTGCTGCTGCTGGCAGTGATGCTGGCCTTCGGCACGGTCAGCCGCAACCGCGTATACGCCACCGAGACCACATTCTGGGAGGACGTGACCGCCAAGTCGCCGCACAACGTGCGCGCCTGGAACAACCTCGGCATGGCCGAGGCGCTGGCCTGCCATCCAGAGACGGCGGCAAGCGCGTTCGAGGAGGCGATGCGCCTCGCGCCGGAGGACCCCCGGCCACAGATCAATCTTGCGCTCTTGCAGCGGGGGGAACTGCCGGGAGTTGGCGAACGCTGCCCGTAAGCGACGCAGGACAGGGGAAACGGTCCATGTCCTCTAGAACGTTCCCCGCAAGCTGATGGCGAACATGCGGTCCATGCGGGTCACGTAGTCCTCGGTGCGCAAGACCGCGCCCTGGATGACATCGTCCGCATACACCGTGCGACGCTGGAATTCGCGGGTCCGCTGCGGCATCAAGCCGTAGGCTTCCGCCCGCAGCGTCAGTCCCCAGGGCAGGGTCTTCTCGACGAAGGCGTCGAAGCGCGGCCCCACGCTCATCCATCTCTGAACGCGGATGTCGCTGTAGTGACGTTCGCCGCTGCGTTCGTGGTAGTTCACGCCGTAGTTGAAGCCCCAGGCGGTCACGTCGTGGCGCAGCCCCATCTGGATCTCGTGACGCCACAGCTCCCGTCCGGCCTGACTGAACGGCACGCCCCGCGATATGCCGAGGAACGGGTCCGTGGTGTCGGCGAACTGCCGCAAATAGCGTGCGTTGATGGTCATGTCCGGTATGCCAAGGACGCTCATGCGGACGCTGCCTTTCACCTCCGCGCCGTAGTGGCGCGCCGTGCCGATGTTCCCCTGGGCCGAGACGCGGACGCCGTCGGGCTCGGTCCGCAGAATGAACATATCGATGTGATCCTCGATATGGTGATAGAAGGCGCGTGCCTCCAGCAGACCCTGGTCGTTGGGCAGCTGCCTCTGGTATCCGGCTTCGAACTGCCATTCGCGCTCGGGCCGGATGCCGGGATTGCCTTCGTCGATCTCGTTGTCGACAAGGTCGAATTGCGGCACGAACAGGCTGAAGTCGAGCTGGCTGACGCGCCGGTCGATCTTGAAGCGCAGCTGGTCCGCCGGCGTCACGTCGTACCGCAGGTCGACGCGTGGCTTCGGATATACGTATGTGTGGCTCGGGCTTGCCGGGAAATTGTTCGTGATGCGCGACATCTCCACGATCATGGAGGTGTTCAATGAGAGGTTCGGCGCGATCTGCCAGGTATGGTTTGCGAAGGCCTCGCCGCGAAGCTCCTGCACGTGCGCGTTGCCGGTAGGAATGGCCACTTCCTCCACGCGGCCGTCTCCGTTCAGGTCGAAGAAGGGCCGCAGCCTCTGATGCAGCACGTTCTTCGCCATTTCGCCGCCCAGCTCGAGGGTCTGTGCGGAGGCCACCGGCCAGGCAAGCGAGGATCGGACGATGGATTCGATAGTGACCGGGACCTTGATGTTCCTGTTGAGCTCGGTCACGGACGGGCCGACGATGAGGTTGCGGTAGTCGTCGTTGGGGTTGCGCTGGTAAGTGTGAATGAACAGGGCGCTCACGCGCGTGTCGCCGATGTATCCCTCATAGTCGCTGCCGATCTCCCAGCGATTCCGCCAGCCCTGGTAGCTGCGCTTGATTTCGGTCGCATCCAGCACGGTGGCGCCGGACATGTCGTAGCGCGTGACGACGATATCGCTGTTGCTGTTGGCCTCGCGCGGTTCGAGCGATCCGTTCAACCGCAGCGTGTCCCCGTTCTGAAGGTTGTAGGTAAGATTTGCAGTGACCGTGTACTGGTTCTTCTGGATGTAGCTGGACCGGTCGCTTCTCAGTTCGCGTATGTCGCCGGACGGGAAGAAATAGCGCTCGGTCTTGGTGAATTGGCGCCACAGGGGATAGCCGCGGTTCCAGGCTTCGCGCTGGACGCTCAGGATGTAGTCCAGGGAGCCGGCGCTGTCGCTGTAGGAGATCTGTCCGTCGCCGTCGTAGACGTCGCCGTCGTTGAAGCGGAAGGCCGCCTGCCACGAGCCGGAGCCCGTGCCGATGCCCTCCTCCAGCACGACATTGACGATCAACCCCTCGCTCTGGACGTTGGTGTCGGCCGTGTTGCCGCGGATCAGCTCGATGCGCAGGACGTTGACGCTCTGGATGCGTTTCAGCGCCGACAGGATCTGGTTCTTGCCGGCGAAACGCTTTCCGTTCAGCAGAATCTGGTCTCCCGAAGATCCGAAGCCGCGCTGCTGCTGTTGCTGGTTGAGGTTCAGCGCATCGAGGATCGGTCCGGTCCCGGGCACGCGGCGCACCATGTCCTCGGCGCTGACCGTGTCGTATTTCTCGAAGTATGCGCGGTCGTAAATTTGTGTGGAGGACCCGCCGTCCTGGGCCCGTACCGGGCCCGCCGCAAAAAAAGCCGCCAGGCAGAGCGCCAGCCGGCCGCAGGCGACACTGGGCGAGTAGATCGGCAACAATTTCGAGCCGGTTTCCCGCGGACTCCGCCTTTGTTCCGGACAGGCGAATTTCGAGGGAGACGCGACGAGGGCCCCCTTCACCCGCGACTATTTCAGCATTTCCTGAATGTCGGACGCGGCCTTCTTGACCGCATCCAGATCAT
>CAUJIK010000044.1 GCA_963205255.1 Pseudomonadota bacterium | reverse complement strand
AGCTGTACATCGAGTTCTGGTCGCGCGACGACGCCAACAGCGGCATCTACATGCGTTGCCAGAATCCCGTCGCGGTTACCGACAGCTCCTGCTACGAAGCCAATATCTACGATCAGCGCAAGGACCCGAGCTACGGCACCGGGGCGATCGTGCGCTTCGCCGAGGTGGATCCAATGCCGAAGGCGGGCGGCAAGTGGAACACCTACGAGATCAGCGCCAGGGGGCGTGAGCTGATCGTCAAGCTTAATGGCGCGCAGACGGCGCGTGTGCGCAATGAGATGTTCGCCGAAGGTCCATTTGCCCTTCAGTACGCCGCCGGCGTGATCAAGTTCCGCAAGATTGCGATCAGGCCGCTGTAGGCTGTTTCTTCAATTCCGCTGCGACAAACATCATGGCACTCGACAAACCCTATCTCGACGTTCCTGGCACCACCATCTTCGATGCCGACCAGAGCCGCAAGGGCTACTGGCTGAACCAGTTCTGCATGAGCCTGATGAAGGCCGAGAACCGCGCGCGCTTCCTGCAGGACGAGGACGCCTACCTTGCCGAATGGCCGATGACCGACGAGCAGCGGGCAGCGGTGCGGGCGCGCGATCTGAACTGGATGATGCACACCGGCGGCAACATCTATTTTCTCTCCAAGCTGGGCGCCACCGATGGTCTGAGCTTCCAGCAGATGGCCGGCAGCATGACCGGCATGACCGAGCAGCAGTACCGCGACATGATGGTCTCCGGCGGTCGCAGTGCCGAGGGCAATCGCATAGTGGGAGAAGACGGCAATGCGCAGGGCCCGATGGCGCGCTCCGCCGCCTGGCGTGCCTGGGAGGAAGCAAAGGCACAGGAGTCGCTGGCAGCGAGCGTGGAATCGGCGCACTCGTCCGTCGAAACGAAGCGGCCGGCTGGGCGCGCACGCGTCACCGCCACGGTTTATTCCTCGCATGTGCCTGCCATCGGCGCTGCCATCGATCTGGGCAAGACCGCCGAACCCTACTGGGTGCCGCTGTTCAAGGGCTTCGAGTTTTCCCGCCAGTGGGAACAGGAAAACCGGCCCGACGTCGTGTTCCTGGTCTACAACGACCATGCCACCAGCTTCGATCTGGGCGTGATTCCCACCTTCGCCATCGGCACCGCCGCGGAGTTCCAGCCTGCCGACGAAGGTTATGGCCCACGCCCGGTGCCGAAGGTGCTCGGTCACCCGGAACTGGCTTCGCACATTGCCCAATCGGTGATCCAGCAGGACTTCGACCTCACGCTGGTCAACGATCTGAAGGTGGATCACGGCCTGACGGTGCCTCTGAACCTGATGTTCGGCACCCCGGCGCAGTGGCCCTGCCGCGTGATTCCGTTCCACGTCAATGTGGTGCAGTACCCAGTGCCTTCTGGCCAGCGCTGTTTCGCGCTGGGGCAAGCTCTGCGCCGCGCCATCGAAAGCTATGACCAGCCGCTCAAGGTGCAGGTGTGGGGCACCGGCGGCATGAGCCATCAGCTGCAGGGGCCGCGCGCCGGCCTCATCAACGCCGAGTGGGACAACCGCTTCCTTGACCGCCTGATCGCGGAGCCAGCCGCGCTTGCCCGCCTGCCGCACATCGACTATGTGCGCGAGGCCGGCAGCGAGGGGATTGAACTGGTGATGTGGCTGATTGCCCGTGGCGCCATGGCCGATGCGGCCGGTGGTCGCGCGCCGAAGCCGGTGCACCGCTTCTATCATGTGCCGGCGTCGAACACCGCCGTCGGGCATCTCATACTGGAAGAAAGCTCGGGCTGAAAAGACCGCCGCGAGATCAGGCGCACATGAAGTGCGCGATGGTCTGCGCCGCCGATTGACGGCGCGGGCCGCGCTGCCGGTAGGGTATTATCCGGCGGATCATGAAGTCTGAAACAAGCGCCGAAGAAATCGGGAAAAGGCGCACCTTCGCCATCATCTCCCACCCCGACGCCGGCAAGACCACCCTCACCGAAAAGCTGCTGCTGTTCGGGGGCGCGATCCAGCTCGCCGGCACCGTGAAGGGCCGCAAGGCCGCCCGCCATGCCACCTCCGACTGGATGCGGCTGGAGCAGCAGCGCGGCATCTCCGTCACCTCGTCGGTGATGCAGTTCCCCTACAAGGACTGCATCGTGAACCTGCTCGACACGCCGGGTCACGAGGACTTCTCCGAGGACACCTACCGCACGCTCACCGCGGTGGATTCGGCGCTGATGGTGATCGACTGCGCCAAGGGCGTGGAGGAACGCACCATCCGCCTCATGGAGGTGTGCCGCCTGCGCGCCACGCCCATCATGACCTTCATCAACAAGCTCGACCGCGAGGGCCGCGCGCCGCTGGATCTCATCGACGAGATCGAGAAGGTGCTGGGCCTGGCCGTGGCGCCCATCACCTGGCCCATCGGCATGGGGCGCGAGCTGATGGGCACCTACCACCTCACCGAAGACCGCATCTACGTCTACGAAGCCGGTGCGCGCGGCATGCGCGGCGATAACCGTGTGATCGAAGGATTGATGAGCGCCGAGGCCACGGAATTTCTCGGTGACCGCGCGGCGAGCTTCCGCGACGAGGTGGAGCTGGTGCGTGGCGCGGCCACCGCCTTCGATATCGAAGCCTATCTGGCCGGCAGGCAGACGCCGGCCTTCTTCGGCTCGGCGATCAGTAATTTCGGCGTGGAGGAGTTGCTCGACAGCTTCACGCAATATGCACCGGGGCCGCGCGGCCGCGAGACGCGCCAGCGGCCGGTGGCGCCCGAAGAACCGAAGCTCACGGGCTTCGTGTTCAAGATCCAGGCGAACATGGACCCGGCGCATCGTGACCGCATTGCCTTCCTGCGGCTGTGCTCGGGCCGTTACCAGCCCGGCATGCGCCTCTACCATGTGCGGCTGGACAAGGAGGTGCGCATCGCCGATGCATTGACCTTCATGGCCGGCGACCGCACCGCGGCGCAGGAGGCCTGGGCCGGCGACATCATCGGTCTGCACAACCACGGCACCATCAACATCGGCGATACCTTCACCGAGGGCGAGAAGCTCGGTTTCACCGGCATACCGAATTTCGCGCCGGAGCTGTTCCGGCGCGCGGTGCTGAAGGATCCGCTGCGGATGAAGGCGCTGACCCGCGGCCTCGACCAGCTGTGCGAGGAGGGCGCCACGCAGCTGTTCCGCCCGGTGCGCAACAACGATCTCATCCTGGGCGCCGTGGGGCAGCTGCAGTTCGAGGTCGTGGCCTTCCGCCTGCAGGACGAGTACGGCGTGCAATGCAGTTTCGAGGGCGTGAGCGTGCACACCGCGCGCTGGGTGACGGGCGATGAGGGCAAGCTCGAAGAATTCCGCGCCAAGGCGCATGACAGCATCGCCATCGACCATTCCGGCGCGCTGGTCTACCTCGCGCCTTCGCGCGTGAACCTGGCGCTTACCATGGAGCGCTGGCCGGACCTGCGCTTTACCGAAACCCGGGAACATCAGGCGTGAAACGCTGGTTCGAACGCCGGCCGGCGCTGTCGTGGGCACTCTACGACTGGGCCAACTCGGCGTTCGCAACCACGGTGATGGCGGGCTTTTTCCCCGCTTTTTTCCGCCAGTTCTGGAGTTCAGGGGCCGAGTCGTCGGTGACCACCTTCCGGCTCGGCGTCGCCAATGCGCTGGCCGGTCTGCTCATCGCGCTGGCGGCTCCGCTGCTGGGGGCCATCGCCGACCGTGGCGGGCGGCGCAAGCAATTCCTTGCGGCCTGGAGTCTGCTCGGCATCGGCGCCACTTTCGGTCTGTACTTCGTCGCGCAGGGCGAGTGGGCGCTGGCGACGACGCTGTTCGTACTCGGCACGCTGGGTTTCAACGGCGGCATCGTGTTCTACGACGCATTGCTGCTAGATGTGGCCGAGCCACGCGACTACGACCGCGTCTCGGCGCTGGGCTATGGTCTGGGTTACCTGGGCGGCGGATTGCTGTTCGCGCTGAATGTACTGATGGTGTTGCAGCCGGCGCGTTTCGGCCTGGCCGATGCCGCCGCCGCGGTGCGCTTCTCCTTCATCACAGTGGCTTTCTGGTGGCTGCTGTTCATGCTGCCGCTGTTGCTGGGTGTGCGTGAGCAGCCGCCCGCCCGGATTGCGGATGGCCGATCGATGCTGGCGGCGGGCTGGCACGAGCTTGCAGGTACGGCGCGGCAGATCCGCGCCCATGGACCGCTGCTGCAGTTCCTCATCGCCTACTGGCTGTACATCGACGGCGTGAACACCGTCATCAAGATGGCGGTGGACTATGGGATGGCGCTGGGCCTTGCCAGCAGCGATCTGCTGGGCGCATTGCTGCTGACGCAGTTCGTGGCATTCCCGGCCGCCATCGCTTTCGGGCGCCTCGGGCAACGCTGGGGCGCGCGCGAATGCGTGCTGGTCGGCCTTGCCGTGTATGCGGGCCTGACCGTGTGGGCCTTCTTCCTCGATTCGACGCGCGAGTTCTACGCCATGGCCGTGGTGGTGGGGCTGGTGCAGGGCGGGGTGCAGAGCCTGTCGCGTTCGTTCTTCGGCCGCATGGTGCCCGCGGGCAAGTCGGCCGAGTTCTACGGTTTCTACAACATGGTGGGCAAGTTCGGCACCGTACTCGGGCCGTTGCTCATGGGCGCCACCGCCTGGTTCCTCGACAGCACGCGGGCGTCCATCCTGTCGCTGCTGCTGCTGTTCGTGGCCGGTGGCGCGTTGCTGTGGCGCGTGCGGGTGCCGGCTGCTCAGGCGGGCCAGTCCGCCGGATCCATGTCGTAGAGTCTTGCCAGCGCCGCGTAGAGCCGGGGATGCCGCTCGCGCAGGACAAGGGAGGCGCCGAAGAAAGTCTCGGTGCTGACGGCAAAGAACTCCACCTGATCTTCCGCGCCATAGGGATCGATCAGCGTCTGTGCTCCGGCGTCGACCTCGGCGCACAGCGCTTCGTATTCGGTTTCGAGCACGTCGTGCCAGTCGGTGTCGTTGCTGCCTTCGCGGCGGCTCAGCGTCCCGGCCAGCGCGTGGTCGATGACATGCGCGAATTCATGCAGCACCACGTTGTAGTCCGAGCCGCCCTCGAAGGTCGCCGCGACATCCTTCCACGACAGCAGCACGCGGCTCACATCCTCGGTCTGGCCCGACAGCGTGTCCGAGCCCACGGTCACCACACCGGCTTCATCCTCGCTCTGCACCGGCACCACGAACACATCCGGATAGACCAGCACCGCGCGCAGGCCTGAATAGAGTCCCGCTCCGCGCTGTGCGATGGGCACGCAGGCCTGGAAGGCGATCACCCGGCGCATGTGCTCTGTCAGGACCAGCCCGCCACAGCCCTCGAAGTGGATCCGGCGCAGGAAATCGGCGGCGAGCTGCGTGGCGCGTGCGCGCAGCGGCGCCGGCATGCGCTCGTACAGCGGCAGTCCCGCGAGATCGGCGAAATCATCCAGCGGCGGGCGGCGGCCGATGGCGCGTTTTGCCTGCCCGAGTCTGGAGCGCAGTTCGGCGATGCTGATGTCGCTGGCGCCGCCGAAGCGCAGCCTCAGGTAGCCCTGCATGAAATGATCGAGCGCCGCCGCGGCGGCCGGCCAGGCCGCGCCGGCGCGCCGGCCGATGGCCAGCGGCGCCTCGTGATCGGCAGTGGCAAGGCCGCGCCGCGCAAGCAGAGCGCGCAGATCGTTCCACAGGGCTGCCGCGGGGTCGGGGCGCGCAGGGCGCTGCCGCCGGTGATACCAGCCCGCGGCGGCAATCGCCCAGGCCGCGGAGCCCGCGAGCAGCAACCAGGCCAGTGTCTGCCAGTCGGCATCGCGCAGCCCCAGCCGTTCGAGCAGGCCGCGCTGTGTCGTCTGGTTGAAGTTCACCACGCGTTGCTGCCACCAGTAGTTCGAGGCATCCCAGGCGGCCAGCAGATTGCGCAGCAGCGGGCTGCGCGCCAGGCGCCGCACCGGGTCGCCGCGGTCAGGCAGCAGTTCATCGAGGCCGCTTTGCATCCGCCCTGGCGCGACCATGGCCGTGGGATCGAAGCGCACCCAGCCGGCGTCGTCGAACCACACCTCGGCCCAGGCATGGGCATTGGACTGGCGCACGATGAAGTAGCCGCCAACCGCATTCCATTCACCGCCGTGATAGCCCGTGACTACCCGCGCCGGCATGCCGGCGGCGCGCACCAGCGAGACGAAGGCCGAGGCGAAATGACCGCAGAAGCCCAGCCGCGTGTTGAACAGCAGGTCATCCACCGAGTCGTAGTCGAGCAGCGGCGGCGTGAGCGAGTATTCGAAGCCGCCATTGCCGAACAGCGCCATCACGGCGTCGACGAAGCTCCTCTCGTCGTTGGCGGCGGCGCGCAGCTGCTGCGCCAGCGCCAGGCTGCGCGGGTTGCGGTTCGCAGGCAGCTGGGTGTCCAGGCGGCGTGTGGTCACGGGCAGCGAGCCTGTTGTCCGGGTGCGCAGATGCGAGACGGCTTCGTAGGATGTCGGTGCTGTCACGGCGCGATTGGCCATCACCTGCCCATCCCAGGTGAGGGTCACGCCGCGTCGTGATACCTCGGTCACGGCGTCGACACCGAACCACCAGTTGCGCTGGCTGGGTTCGAGCATCACCGAATAGCGCAGGGGTTCATCCAGCAGCTGAAGCTCCTGGCGCACGCCGCCCTGCGGGCCCCGCGTCCAAGTATAGCCGTCGAACTGGTGCAGCACGGGTCCGCGCCAGTAGCGCTCCTGCGGTGGCGGCGGCTGTGATTCGAAGCGCACCCTGAAGGCCGGCTCGTCCGACACCGCGAGCTCGGAGATGCTGCCGGGGCTCATCTGGTCCGAGAGGCCGGTCTGCGCCCGTTCGCTGGGCGGCAGCGACCACAGCGCGCCGGGCAGCCGCGGCACGAACACGAACAGAACCGCGGCCAGCGGCAGGGCCCACAGCAAGGCGCCGCCGGAGCGCGCAAACGCGGGCCAGGCGCGTGCGTCGGGTTGCGCGCGACTCAGCGCGGCCAGCGCCGCGCAACTGAGCCAGGTGCTGGCCGCGTACAGCGGCAGGCGCCACAGGCTCTGGCGATCCAGGCAGGCGGCAAGCAGCAACAGCAGGCTGGTGAGCACCACCACCTGCGCATCGCGCCGCTGGCGGGTCTCCAGCACCTTGGCGGCGCCCATGGCGAGCAGCAGCGTGCTGCCGGCGGCCAGCCCGTTCAGGGTGCGGTAGGAGGCCAGGGTGGCGGCGGTTAGGGCGACCACCATGAGCACGCGCAGCCAGATGCCGGGCAGTGGCAGCCGCCCGCGCGCCTGCGCCAGGCGCCACAGCAGCGCGATGCCGGTGATGGCCACGCACCAGCCGGGCAGGCGGTCCACATGCAGCAGCGCGGCGACGGCGAAGGCCATCAGCGTCACACGCAGGCCGGATGGCGCGAGCGCGGCCATCAGAATCTCGCCAGCGCCACAAGGCAGCGCTCGCGGTGGGCCGCATCGCTGCCGTGGAGCGGTCTGTGGCCGGGCAGCAGCAGGCAATAGTGTTCGTGCCGGGCGGCGGCGTCGACCACCCAACGCGCCAGTTGCGACAGGCGCTGCTCTGTATCAAGCCCCGTCAGCAGGTCGAAGTGCAGTTCGTGCCGGCTGCCGCTGGCGCCACGGTATTCGCGCACCAGCAGCGGCGTGCCGCGCGCATAGGCTTTCCAGGCGACCTGACGCGGAGAGTCGCCTTCGCGGAAAGGGCGCAGCCAGGTCAGCTCATCGAGGCCCGTGGCGGCCGAAGCCTGCCCGGCCTGTTCTCCGGGAGATTCCGGAGGAGGGCGGGTGCCTTCGGGTGAGGGGTAGACGTCGGTTGCGGCCTCCAGATTGAGCCAGGTCCAGCAGCGGAACAGCCCGAAGGGCGAGCGGGTCGACAGCTCCAGCGGCGGCGCCTGCCAGTGGCCGCGCCGCGGCACCGGGATGTCGAGCCGTATCCGGGTCTCGTCTCGCGCACAGCTGGCTGCATGCACCGATTGTCCCGAGTCGGGCTCCTGGAGCAGCAGTTCGCTGTTGCCTGCACCCTGCAGACGCAGTTCCAGTCCCACCTCGCCGCCGGCGAAGGCCGGCTGCGCCTGACAGGCCAGCAGCTGCGTGCCCGCCAGAACGCGATGGGTCTGCAGCATGGCGGTGAGCAGGAATCCCGCCAGCCAGAAGCACAGCAGCATGGCGAGGCCGCTGCCGTAGTTCATGCCGGCGATGAAGGTCACGGCGGCAAGCGCGGCGAAGGCGAGCCCGGCGCGCGTGGGCAGGATGTACAGCCTGCGCGCCCGCAGTCGCAGCGGCAGGGCATCTGTTCCCTGCCGGCGCAGCGCCCAGTCGCGGACGCGGATGCGCCAGCGGCGCCGAAATGATTGCCGCGGAGCGTGGCGAGCGGCTGGTGCCATCAGCGGGACTTTCGGGGCAGCGCTCAGGCCGGCACCGGCACCGAGCGCAGGATGTCGAGCGTGGCCTGCCCGCGATCGGCCTTGCCGGCCACGGTGGATTCACGCAGTTGCAGCCGGTGGCCGGCCACCGCGGACCACACCGCCTGCACGTCGTCGGGCAGCACTGCGCTGCGTCCGCTGATCAGCGCCCAGGCGCGCGCCGCGCGCACCAGACCCTGCGCGGCGCGCGGTGACAGACCCAGCTGCACGTTCTCGCGGTCGCGCGAGGCCTGCACCAGCTTCTGCACATAGTCGAGCAGCGGCGGCGACACATGTATCGACTGCGCCTGCTGCTGCAGTCGCAGCAGCCCTTCGGGAGTGAGTTTCGCGGTCATGGCCTGCAGCTGTTCGCGCCGGTCCGGCGCCGCGAGCAGCGCGCGTTCGTGTCGCGCATCCGGATAACCCAGCTCGATGCGCATCAGGAAGCGGTCCAGCTGCGATTCGGGCAGCGGGAAGGTGCCCAGTTGCTCGTGCGGATTCTGGGTCGCGACCACGAAGAAGGGATCGGGCAGGGTGTGGCCGATGCCATCGACACTGACCTGCCGCTCTTCCATCGCTTCGAGCAGCGCGCTCTGCGTTCGGGGGCTGGCGCGGTTGACCTCGTCCGCCAGCAGCAGCTGCGTGAACACCGGCCCCTTGCGGAACTGGAACTGCTGCGTGGCGCGGTCGAAAACCGAGACGCCGATGATGTCCGCAGGCAGCAGGTCGCTGGTGAACTGCACCCGCTGCCACGAAAGGCCCAGCACGCGCGCCAGCGCATGGGCCAGTGTGGTCTTGCCCACACCGGGCACGTCCTCGATGAGCAGATGGCCACGCGCCAGCAGGCAGGCCAGGCACAGGCGCAGCGCCTCGTTCTTGCCCAGCAGGATGGAGTCGAGTGCGGTCAGCGCCGCGACGAGCGGATTCACTTGTCGGATGTCCTCGCAGCCTTTCGGCTCAGGTGTCCGGCAGTTCCTCCACGATGCGGATCTGCCGGGCCAGATTTTCAGCGGTCCTCTCGAACTGTGCGATGCGCTCGCGCTCCATGGCAACCACATCGGCGGGTGCATGGTTCACAAAGTTGGGATTTTCGAGCTTGGCGAGGGCCCTGCGGATCTCCTGCTCGTTCTTTTCCAGCTTGCGGCGCAGCCGGGCCAGCTCCGCCGCGGGCTCGATCAGCCCCTGCATGGGCACCAGCAGCGTCATCGCGCCTACCAGCGCGGAGGCGCTGGGCGGGGCGGTTTCGTCGGCCGCGAGCAGCCGTGGAGGCTCGATGCCGGCCAGCCGCCCCAGCAGCGCGGCGTGGCGCCCGAACTGCGCGGCGTCCTCGCTGGTGGCGCCGCTGACCAGCGGTGACAGGCGTTTCGCCGGGCTGATGTCCATCTCGCCGCGGATCTGCCGCAGGCCCAGGATTACGCCCTTGATCCAGGCCACATCGGCCGCCGCCGCCTCGTCACTGGCGAGGTTCGCGGAGGAGGGCCAGGGCGCGAGCATGATGGTGCTGCCGCTGCGACCAGCCAGCGGAGCAATGCGCAGCCAGATCTCTTCGGTGATGAAGGGCATCAGAGGATGCAGTGCGCGCAGCAGCATTTCCAGCGTGTCGAGCAGCGTGCGGCGCGTGGCCGCCGCCGCCGCGGCGTCCTCGCCCTGCAGCACGGGCTTGGCCAGCTCCAGGTACCAGTCGCAGAACTCGTGCCAGGTGAAGTCGTAGAGCGCGCTGGCCGCCTGGTCGAAGCGGTATTCGGCGAACCCCTGTTCGGTGGCGGCAATGGCCTGTTTCAGGCGGCCGGTTATCCACCGATCGATCACGCCTTGCGGCGCGGCCCCGGCCGCCGCAATGGGCTTGTCCTCGGTGACCATCAGCGTGAAGCGCGCGGCATTCCACAGCTTGTTGCAGAAATTGCGGTAGCCGCCGACGCGCCCCAGATCGAAGCGGATGTCGCGGCTCTGCGTGGCGAGCGCCGCGAAGGTGAAGCGCAGAGCGTCGGTGCCATGCGCCTCGATGCCGGCCGGGAACTGCTTGCGCGTGGCCTTCTCGATGCCGGGCGCCAGGTGCGGCTGCATCAGGCCGGTGGTGCGTTTGGCCACCAGCGTGGGCAGATCGATGCCATCGACGATGTCCAGCGGGTCGATGACATTGCCCTTGGACTTGGACATCTTCTGTCCTTCGCCGTCACGCACCAGGCCGTGCACATAGACCTCGCGGAAGGGCACGTCGCCGCCGAACTTCAGGCCGAACATGATCATCCGCGCGACCCAGAAGAAGATGATGTCGAAGCCCGTGACCAGCACATTGCCCGGATAGAACTTCGCAAGCTCGGGCGTGTGTTGCGGCCAGCCCAGCGTCGAGAACGGCCACAGCGCCGAGGAGAACCAGGTGTCGAGCACATCGGCATCGCGCCTCAGCGCCACATCCTTGCCATGTTGCCTGCGCGCCTGTTCCAGCGCCTGCTGCTCACTGCGCGCCACGTAGCAGTTGCCGGCCTCGTCATACCAGGCCGGGATCTGGTGTCCCCACCACAGCTGGCGGCTGATGCACCAGTCGCGGATGTTGCGCATCCACTCGAAATAGGTCTTCGACCAGTTCTCGGGCACGAAGCGGATGCGCCCGCTCTCCACGGCATCGATGGCGGGCTGGGCGAGCGGCGCGATCTTGACGTACCACTGGTCGGTGAGCAGCGGCTCGAGAATGGCGCCGCTGCGATCGCCGCGCGGCACCATCAGCTTGTGCTTGTCGATGCGCTCGATGAGCCCGGCGGCTTCGAGGTCGGCCAGCACCTGTTTGCGGGCCGCCTCGCGCGGCAGGCCGCGCAGCCGCTCGGGAACGTTGTCGTTGAGTTTCGCATCGAGCGTGAAGATGTTGAGCAGCGGCAGACCATGGCGCTGGCCGACTTCGTTGTCGGTGAAGTCGTGCGCGGGGGTGATCTTCACGCAGCCGGAGCCGAACTCCCGGTCGACAAAATCATCGGCGATCACCGGGATCAGACGGTCGGTGAGGGGCAGGCGCACGCGCTTGCCGATGAGCGCGCGATAGCGCTCGTCTTCCGGATGCACCGCGACGGCGGCATCGCCCAGCAGTGTTTCCGGCCGGGTGGTGGCGACCACCAGATGGCCACTGCCATCCTCCAGCGGATAGCGCAGATGCCACATGTGGCCGTCTTCTTCGGCGCTGAGCACTTCGAGGTCCGACAGCGCGGTGAGCAGCACCGGATCCCAGTTGACCAGACGCTGGCCGCGATAGATCAACCCTTCCTCATGCAGGCGGACGAAGACTTCGGTGACGGCCTGCGACAGGCCTTCGTCCATGGTGAAGCGTTCGCGTGACCAGTCCACCGAGGCGCCGAGCCTGCGCAGCTGCCGCGAGATGGTGCCGCCGGACTGCGCCTTCCATTCCCACACGCGCTCCACGAAGGCTTCGCGGCCCAGGTCCGTGCGGCTCTGGCCCGCGGCGTTGAGCTGGCGTTCGACCACCATCTGCGTCGCGATGCCGGCATGGTCGGTGCCCATCTGCCACAGCGTGTCGTGGCCCTGCATGCGGTGATAGCGGATCAGCGCGTCCATGATGGTGTCCTGGAACGCATGCCCCATGTGCAGTGTGCCCGTCACATTGGGCGGCGGGATCATGATGCAGTAGGGCGCGCCCTGGCCCGAGGGCGCGAACATGCCGCTGGCCTCCCAGTTCTGGTAGAGGCGCTGTTCGATATCCTGTGGGTTGTAGACCTTGTCCATCTTGCCTGGGGCCGTTCAGGCCGCGTTGAAGTGCAGGGGTTGTGCGCCGTGGTCGCGATAGAAGCGGAAGCGGGCGCGGCCGGCATTGCGGCGCTGCGGCTCGGCATCCACCACTTCGATCACGCGCGCGAAGCGCAGCGCTGTGTCGCTGGGCTGTATGCGCAGTTGCAGCAGCGTCTGGAAGTGATCCGCGAGATTGCCGGGCAGATCACCTGAGCAGGTCAACTGCACCGGCGCTTCGCAGGCCGCCGGATTGGCCGCCAGTGGCTCGTGCGGCACGAAGGCGCCGTCGCCGAAGGTCCACAGCAGATTGTCGAATGCCGCCAGCTGCGGCGCATCGTCGAGCCACACCAGCACCCGCTGTCCGTCGAGAAAGCTGCGCTCCACCAGCGCGCACGCCAGCTTGAGTCTGGTGGTGTCAGACTCTCCGTCGAGGGTGTGGAATTCGACCTGCGGCATCCTTTGAAGATCAGCGCGACTTCGGCCGTGTGCGCCGGATGAGAAAATCGGTCAGCATCGCCACCGGTCGGCCCGTGGCGCCTTTCTGCGCGCCAGACACCCAGGCTGTGCCCGCGATATCCAGATGCGCCCAGTTCAATCCTTGCGTGAACTGGCCGAGGAAGGCGCCGGCCGTGATGGCGCCGCCATCGCGGCCGGCGACATTGGCGAGGTCCGCGAAATTGCTCTTGAGCTGCTCGGCATAGTCGTCGGTCAGCGGCAGCTGCCAGGCGCGGTCGTCGGCGCGCGCGCCGGCATCGACCAGCTCGCGCGCCAGCGTGTTGTCGCGGCTCATCACGCCGGTGTGGTGATGGCCCAGGGCGATCACGCAGGCGCCGGTGAGCGTGGCGATGTCGATCACCGTCTCCGGCTTGAAGCGCCGCGCGTAGTGCAGGGCGTCGCAGAGGATCAGGCGGCCTTCGGCATCGGTGTTGAGGATCTCCACCGTCTTGCCGGCGGCGCTGGTGGCGATGTCGCCGGGCTTGGTGGCGCGGCCATCGGGCATGTTCTCCACCGCCGCCACCAGGCCCACGAGGTTGATGGGCAGCTTCAGCAGCGCGGCGACCTTGAGTGTCGCCAGCACGCTGGCCGCGCCGCACATGTCGTATTTCATTTCGTCCATCGCCCCCGGATCCTTGAGGGAGATGCCGCCGGTGTCGAAGGTGACGCCCTTGCCCACCAGCACCACGGGCGCGCTGCCGCTGCGGCCGCCGCGGTGCTCGACCACGATGAAGCGCGGCGGCTCCGCGCTGCCGCGGCTCACGGCCAGCAGGCAACCCATTTTCAGGCGCCGGATCTGCGGCTCGTCGAGCACGCGCGTGCGCAGCGAGCGGTGCGTGGCGGCCAGCTGCTTCGCCGTCTGCGCGAGGTAACGCGGCGTGCATACATTCGGCGGCAGGTTGCCCAGGTCGCGCATCAGTTTCTGCCCCTGCCCGATGGCTTCGCCATCGGCAAGGCCACGGCGCACATCCCCGCGCGTCTTGGCGGTGGCAGGCAGCAACACGCGGCCCAGCGCGGCCGGCTTGGGGCGGCGGCCGGACTTCAGGTCGTTGACCCGGTAAAGCGATTGCAGGGTGACTTCCGCCACGCTGCGGCCGAGGTAGTAGTCGTCGACTTCGGAAGGGTGCTCGACAGCAAGCCCCAGCGAGCGCGAACCACCGCGCTGCACGGCGGCCACGACCGCAGCCAGCGCCTTGCGCCACTTGCGCAGCTGGAAATCCTTGCGCGCGCCAAGGCCGACGACGATGAGCCGTCCGGCGGAGAGGCCCGGCAGGTCATGCAGCGTGCTGGTGTCGCCGAGACGGCCCGACAGATCGCCGCGGGCATGCAGCGCGCGCAACCGACCGCGCGTCTGCTGGTCCACGGCGCGCGCGGCGCCGCTCCAGGGCTCATCATCGAACAGACCTATCGCCAGGCAATCCACGCGCAGCGTCTGCACCGCGCGCTCAGAAACCTCGAACTGGATCATGGGGCACTCACTCCGGAGCTGTTGCTTGCCGCTTCCTGTGTATCCTGTAGAGTTTAGCGAAAATGAGCCTGCTGGACCGCTACATCCTCAGATCCGTCGTCGGCGCCGTAGCGCTGGTGCTGCTGGTGCTGCTGACGCTGGCCGCGCTGTTCCTGTTCATCGGCCAGCAGCAGGAGGTCGGCATCGGCAACTACGGCGGATTGCAGGCGCTGCGCTTTGTGCTGCTGCAGCTGCCGGAGCAGTTCGTCGAGTTCCTGCCCATCGCGGCGCTGATGGGCTCCCTGATCGGCATGGGCGTGCTGGCCCATGGCAGCGAACTCACGGTGATGCGCGCGGCCGGCATCTCCACCGGCCGCATCGGCTGGAGCATGGCGCTGGCCGGGCTGGTGCTGGCCCTGGTGGCGGGGCTGATGGCCGAGTTCGTCGCTCCACCCGCCGGAGAGATGGCGCGCACCAGCAAGGCGCTCGACAAGTTCTCCAACATCAGCTTCGCCGGCCGTGGCGGCGCCTGGGCGCGGGATGGCCGCCTGCTGGTGAAGGCCGAAGCCCTGTCGGGGGACGGCGCGCTCGGCGGCATCACCGTGTTCTCGCTGACGGACGACAACCGGCTCGAGCTGGTGGGTCATGCGCGCCGTGGTTCGGGACGCGAGCAGGGCGGGTGGGAGCTGCACGGTTATTCCGAGTCGCGTTTCACGAGCAACCGCATCGTGAGCGTCGGCGTGCCGGTGCATCATCTGCAGACCAGCCTCAGCGCCGGTTTTCTGGGCCTTGCGGTGACCGACCCGGCCGACCTTTCGATGCGCGAGCTGCGGCGCGCCATCACCTATCTGACCGCCAACGGGCAGGATACGCGCTCCTGGCGCTTTGCCTTCTGGTCCACCGCCGCGCGGGTGGCGGCGATTCCCTTCGCCGTGCTGCTGGCGCTGCCGTTCCTGTTCGGATCGCTGCGCGCCGCGGGCAACGGCGCGCGCGCCACGCTTGGCCTGGTGCTGGGTCTGGGCTACTTCATCCTGCAGCGCATGGTGGCCAGCGGCACCATCGCCTTTCAGCTTGATCCTCTGCTGCTGGCCTGGCTGCCCACTGCGGTGCTGGCGCTGGCGGTGGCGGCGCTGATCGCGCGCATGCGCCTTACTGGCGCTGCTTGAAGTCCTCCGGCACCAGCTGGTGCCGGCCGAGCAGCTTGTAGAAGTCCGTGCGGTTGCGCCGCGCGAGGCGGGCCGCCTGGCTGACATTGCCGCCGGTGATCTGCAGGATCTGCGACAGATAACCGCGCGTGAACTCATCCCGCGCTTCGTCGAAGGAGGGCAGCCTTCCCGGCGCGCCGCCGAGGGCCTGCTGCACCAGCTCCACGGGGATGATGGGCGTCTGCGACACCGCCACGGTCTGGCGCACCACATTCTGCAGCTGCCGCACATTGCCGGGCCATTCGGCCGTGGCCAGCAGTTCCAGCGCTTCGGGTGGGTAGATCTTGCGCTCACCGGTTCCGGAGGCGATCTGCGCCAGGAAATGGGCGATGAGCAGCGGGATGTCTTCGCGGCGGCGCGCCAGCGGCGGCATCTCGATCTGCACCACGTTGAGCCGGTAGAACAGATCCTCGCGGAAGGCGCCGCTGCTGGTCAGCTGGAGCATGTCGCGACTGGTGGTGGAGAGCACGCGCGCGTTGAACGGGCGCGACTCGCCGCCGGTGGCGGGACGCACGGCTTCTTCCTGCAGCGCGCGCAGCAGCTTCTGCTGCAGGCGCAGTGGCAGGTCGCCGATCTCGTCGAGCAGCAGCGTGCCGCCGTCGGATGCTTCCAGCGAGCCCGCGCGCGGCTTGCCGTCGGCGCCGATGCCGCCGAACAGGTCGCGGTCCAGCTGCTCCTCCGCGGTGGTTGCGCAGGAGGCCACGACGAAGGGCTTGTCGCGGCGCGGGCTGGCCCGATGCAACGCGCGCGCCAGCAGCTCCTTGCCGGTGCCGCTCTCGCCGGTGATCAGCACGCGCGCGTCGGTGCCGGCCACCATGTGGGCCTGCGCCAGACGCTCTTCCATCAGCGCGCTGCGGGTGATGATGCCGCTGCGCCATTCTTCCGTGGTGTCGGAGAAGCCGGAGATTTTCAGGGCGCGCTGGATCTGGTCGAGCAGCTCCTGCTTGTCCACCGGCTTGGTGAGGAAGCCGAAGGCGCCCATCTGCGTTGCCTGCACGGCATCGGGAATCGTGCCGTGGGCGGTGAGCAGTATCACCTTGAGCCCTGGCCAGCGGTTCTGCAGCTCCTTGAGCAGGCCGATGCCATCGACCGGCTCCATCCGCAGATCCGAGATGACGAGATCAGGACGGAAACGGGTGGTCGCGGCCAGCGCCTGCGCCGCGCCTTCGACCGCCTCGACATCGTAGTTCTCGGCGCGCAGGCGGATGGTGAGCAGCCGCAGCAGCCCCGGGTCGTCATCGACAATCAGGATTCTTGCCTTGCGGCGGACCTGCGGATTCACGGCGTGCGTCCCTCATTGGCGGATGGTCGGTCGGAAATGCTGCGTTCTATGTTTGCTATGGCGTCGAGCTTGGCGCGCGCCTCTTCCAGCGCCTTGCGCAGCTTGGCGTTCTCTTCCATTTCGACCTGCAGGCGGCGGGCCGTGGTGGCATTGGGAGCGGCGGTCTTCTGGCGCTCGCGCTCACGCTGTGCCTCGGCCACCAGCCGCTGGTTCTCGGCCGCCAGCCGCAGTTCGTCGTCCACACGCTGCAGCTCGACCACGGCCAGCGCCCGTTCGGCGAGATTCAGCAGCTCGGGTCGTGACAATGCCTCGCGCAGCAGTCGCTGGGCATGGGACGGATCGCGCCCCGGATGCGCCGGGGCCGCCAGCACCAGACCATAGCGCAGCAGCGTCGGCCCCTCGCGGTTGGCCTCGTAGCCCAGCCGCGCGCCGGCCAGCACTTCGGCCTGTTCCGCCGGGCTGCCCTGCACCAGCTGCTGGAGCGATGTCAGGTAGGAGGACAGTTGCGCCGCCTGCAGGATTTCCGCGGGCGGCGGCGGCGCCGCCGTCGGGCGATTGACCCCGTCGAGAGCGGTGCATCCGCACAGCAGCAGCAGCGCGGCAACGCCGCATGTCCTACGCAGCATGGGCACGGCGCTCCGGGATGCGTGGGGGCGTTTCGGTTTTGGCAAGTGACTGGGGCTCCAGTGGCATGCGGATGCGGAAGTGCGCGCCGGGCCATTCACCGTCGACAATGTCGATGCAACCCTGATGGGCCGCCACGAATTCCATCACCACGGAAAGGCCGATGCCGGTTCCCTTGACGTTTCCGCTGGGCGCCTTGCCGGTGTAGAAGGCATCGAATACCTGCTTGCGTTCCTCGGCCGGAATGCCCGGCCCGGTATCTCCCACCTCCAGCAGCAGGTCGGACCCGTCGGCGCGCGCGCGGATGAAGATGGTGCCGCTGCGGGGGGTGTACTTCACGGCATTGGACAGCAGGTTCTCCAATATCAGGCGCATCTTGCCGCGGTCGGCATTGAGCGTCAGGTCTTCCACGTTGACCTCCAGGCGCACGCGCTGCGCCAGCAGCGCCAGCTGCTGGTTCTCGATGATCTGCTTGATCAGGGGGCGCAGGCGGAACTGGCTCAGCTCCACGCCCACGCTGCTGGTCTGCCAGGCACTGAAGCTCAGCAGGTTCTCGATCATGCGCTGCAGACGGATGCCGTTCTCGCGCAGGATGCCGGTGACCTCGCGCTGGCTGTTTTCGAGCTTGCCGACAGCCCCGTCCATCAGAAGCTCCGTGCCTTCGCGGATGTTGGCCAGCGGCGTCTTGAGTTCATGCGACATGTGGCGCAGGAAGCGGTTGCGGTCCTCCGCCAGCTCCAGCAGGCGCATGCGCAGCCATTCGAGCTGCCGGCCCAGCCGTTCGAGGTCGACCGGGCCGCTGATCCGGATGGGCCGCAGGAAGGAGCCGCTGCCCAGCTCGCTGATGGCGCGGTCGATCTGCCGCAGCGGCCTTCCCAGCCGCAGCGAGAAAGTCACGATGGCCGCGATGGTCAGCGGCAGCAGCAGCGCGAAGCCCCAGAACATCTGCTGCTGGGCGCGCTGCGTGCGGGTGCGCAACTGGGCGACGCCGGCGTCGATCTGCGTGTTGTTCTGTTCGTAGATCCGGTCCGCGATCTGTTGCAGTTTCGAGAAATCCGCCAGCAGGGCGTCGAATGCGAGCTGCCCCTGCGGGGTGCCCAGCATGCGCGCACTGATGTCCTCGCGCAGCGCCTGGTGCTGGTTCACCTGGCTGTGCGCCTGGTCCGAGCGCATCTGCCGGCGCAGTTGCTCCTCGATGTCGGCGAGTCGCGAGTCGAGCGTGGCGTAGGCTTCGACGATCTTGGCGTCGCCCAGCACCTGGTAGAGGCGCAGCTGGCGCTCCAGCAGCGTGGACTGCGCGAACAGGTCCTGAGTCAGGCGCGTGCCCTGCACACCCTCGGCAACGATGAGTTCGCTGGCTTCGGCGAGCCGCCGCATCTGGACAGCGCCGGTCACCAGCGCCGCCACGAGCGGCAGCGCGATGAGGGCGAGGCCCAACAGGACGAGCCCGCTCAGGGAGCGAGGGCGCGGGAAGATCATCCGGTTGATTCTAAGGAAGCACCCGCTAGCTGTCTGTAGCCGCGCTGTCGCTTTGCAGCGACCTGGCGCTTATTTTTCAGCTCCCGCCTGGCCGGCGGGCCCTCAGGACCAGGGTTCGCGCAGCAGCTTGCGCTCCCAGAGCAGGGAGCTGGCCACGATCCGGTCCAGATCGTCCAGTTCCGGCCGCCACCCCAGCACATCGCGGATCTGGTCGCAGCGCGCCACCAGAGTCGGCGGATCGCCGGCGCGGCGCGGCTGCTCCACCACATTCAGCGGCTGGCCGCTCACCCGTTCTACGGAGGCGATGACTTCCCGCACGCTGTAGCCATGGCCATAGCCGCAGTTGAGCGTGCGCGACTGGCCGCCCGCGCGCAGATAGTCCACGGCATGCAGGTGGGCCCGCGCCAGGTCCTGCACGTGGATGTAATCGCGTACGCCGGTGCCGTCCGGCGTGGGGTAGTCGGTGCCGAAGATGCTGATGCTGTCGCGCTTGCCGACGCTGGCTTCGCAGGCGACCTTCACCAGCAGCGTGGCCTTGCGGGTGGACTGGCCGATGCGGCCGTGCGGATCGGAACCGGCGACATTGAAATAACGCAGCACCACGTAGCGCATCGGCGAGGCCAGCGCCAGGTCGCGCAGCATCCACTCGGACATGAGCTTGGAAGTGCCATAGGGATTGATGGGCGCGAGCAGCGCATCCTCGGAGGCGAGACCCGAGTCGGGAATGCCATAGACAGCCGCCGTGGATGAAAAGACGAAGTGCTTCACGCCGCCGGCCAGGCAGGCCGCGAGCAGGCTGCGCGTCTGGCAGGTGTTGTTGCCGTAGTACTTGAGCGGGTCGCTCACCGACTCGGGCACGATGGTGTGCGCGGCGAAATGGATCACCGTGCGCACGCCGTGTTCGGCGATCAGGCGCCCCACCAGGGCCGCATCGCCCACATCACCCTCGACCAGCGGCACGCCGGCCACGGCCTGACGGAAGCCGGTGCTGAGGTTGTCCAGCACCACCACTTTCTCGCCCGCGGCGAGCAACTGCTGTACCGTGTGGCTGCCAATGTAGCCGGCCCCGCCCGTGACAAGAATCGATCCTTCCATCTGTTTGTGCTCTCGTGTCGCCGCCGTGGCGTCCAGCCCCTCATGATAGACGAGCGGCCGTTCGCGGGCCTGACGCCCGAGGTGGTGCTGGATGCGGTGGAGAGCCTCGGGATGGATGCCGACGGCCGGCTCATGGCCCTCAACAGCTATGAAAACCGCGTATATCGCGTCGGCATCGAGGGCTCCACGGGCCTTGCGCCCCATCCCGGTGTGATCGCCGATGCGATTATTGTGAAGTTCTACCGCGCGGGCCGCTGGAGCGATGCCCAGATCGTGGACGAGCACCGCTTTGCCGCGGATCTTGCCGATGTGGAGCTGTCAGTGGCCGTGCCGGTGGCGCGCGATGGCGTGACCCTGCATCAGTGGAACGGGTTTCGTTTTGCCGCTTTTGCCTGCTGGCGCGGAGGGGGTCCGGAGCTGGATATCCCGGGGCATCGCGAGCTGCTGGGTCGCAGCCTCGGGCGGCTTCACGCGCGGGCCGCGACGCGGGCGTTCACGGCGCGTGGCGCGGTGTCCGACTGGCGGTGCGGGGAGGTGGCACGGCGTGCGGTGCTGGCGTCGGGGCACCTGCCGCCGCCGCTGGATGAGCGCTATGCGGAAGTGTCGGCGCAACTGGTTGCGGCGGTGAGGGACGCCATGGAGGCGGCGCCTGCTGCGCGGTGGCAGCGCCTGCATGGTGACTGCCATCTGGGCAACATCCTGTGGAATGCCCAGGGCCCGGTGTTCGTTGATCTGGATGACTGTCTCACCGGACCTGCGATCCAGGATCTGTGGATGCTGTGTGCCGGTCCGACGGCGCAGCGGGAGAAGGAGTGGTCGGAACTGCTGCGTGGCTATTCGCAGTTCGCCTCGCTGGATCCCGGTGAACTGGCGCTGGTGGAACCCCTGCGCGCCATCCGGATGCTCAACCATGCCGCATGGATCGCCGGCCGTTGGCGCGATCCGGCGTTCCCGCTGGCGTTTCCGTGGTTCGCCGGTCCCCGGTACTGGGAACGGCACCTGGACGAGCTGCGTGAGCAGATCCCGGTGGTGCAGGAACCTCCCGATCTGGCGCTGTGGTAGTGTCCGCTGCGGAGGAGGGAGCATGATCCATCGGGTCAGGAACACAGTGTGGCTTCTCGTCTGCGGCAGCCTCGTGGCCTGTGGTGACAACCCTCAGCCAGCCGCGCAGGCGGCGGCGGAAACCGTCAGATCCACAGCGCCTGTGGCAATGGACGAAATAGCAGCCGTGCCGGTAGGCCCGGTCACGCTCCCGGTGCGCGTGAGCTTCGTGATGCCGGCAATGCCTACATCAGGCCTGCCGTTGACGCTGGAACTGAAGGTCGTCTCCGCGGAGAAACTCGATCGCCTGGAAGTGCTCGCCAGTTCAACCGGCCTGAGCGTCAGCAGCGAGACGGCGCACCTTGCGGTGGCTCCCGTCGAAGCGGACCAGAGCTACGATCTTGCGGTGACCTTCACGCCAGCAGAGCCGGGAATCACCGATCTGGGTCTGCTGGTACGCACCGAGTCGGCCAGTGGCGAAGGGCAGGCGCGCTTCGCCGTGCCGGTGCTGGTGGTGGAGCCGCCCGCCGGAGCGGGCGGCTGAGCCTCGTCAGACGAAGCCGATCAATCGACCGAAGAACAGCACGCCTGCCCAGATGATCAGGGACAGGTAGCCGGCGACGATGGCGTTGGACGGCGGCCTGCCCATGTCCCAGGCGGCGACATCGCGGAAGGTGACGAAATGGAAGTACGCCATGTTCGCGCCCGCCAGCGCCAGCAGGATGATCTTGATGATGAACGGCGTGTTCTGCGCGTAGCCGGTTGCGTTCGAGATGAACAGCAGCGTTCCGGTGATGGCCGCGGCGACGAACGCGCCCCAGGTCCAGGGCAGCAGGCGCGATGCCACGTGCGTGAACGGCAATCCTCTGGAGGTTTTCCAGATGAGCCGGGTGTCCACAACGAATATGCTGCCGGCCACCAGCGCCAGCGCGACGACATGGATGGATTCGACGTAAGGGAACCAGGATTCGGCGACGGCGATGCCAAGAGCGGAATCCTGAATGGCCTGTAGGAAGTTGTTCACGCAATGACCCTCACAGCGATTCCGTATAGGCGATGAGCCGCCCGGCGATCATGATGCCGGCCCACAGCAGCAGCGCAATGACGCCCGCGGCGACCGCGGCCGGAGAAGGACGCTCGGCCTCGCGGCGCGCGACCCTGGACAGCCACACCGTGATCACGACGACCGCCGCCAGCATCGCCATCTTCCAGTAGAAGGCCGGGTTGGTGATGGTGCGCGCCGGTTCGGCGATGATCAGCAGCAGCCCGGTCACGAGCAGCAGCACGAGCATTACCCAGATGGTTTTCACGAAGCGTTGCGCCAGCCGCGCCAGCGGCTCGGAAGTGAAGCCGCGGCCGGCAAGGCGCAGCGAGAGCAGCAATGCGCTGACGGCGACGGTTGCCAGCGCCGCGATGTGAATGGTCTGGATGATGGCTATGAGTCCAGTGGTCGTCTGGATGAACAGGCTCATGCCCGTTCCCGCCAGCCAGGCGCTGAATGCGTACAGAGTTTCCAAGTGTTCCCCCGATGTCTGGCGGTTCAGCAGATGCGGCAATTGCCAGCGTTGATCAGCGAGACCAATGCGTCTTGCTCGGTCTAGCCTGTCCTACCGTCCGGAAGTTTGTCAACAACCCGCGGATGTTATGACATGAACGATCAGGTGAGGATTTCGTGCAGCAACTCCTTGGGCCGGCACAGACGTGTGCCCAGCGGCGTCTGCACGAATGGGCGGTTGATCAGCACCGGGTGACTGATCATCGCGTCCAGCAGCTGCGCGTCGTCGAGCGCGGGGTCGGAAAGTCCGAGCTGCGTGTACAGCGCCTCCTTGGAACGCATTGCATCGCGGACCCCGATGCCGGCGCCGCGGATCATTTCGGCCAGTTCGGCGCGCGCCGGCGGCGAGCTCAGATATTCGGTGATCGTGGGTTCGATGCCCGCATCCCTGAGCATCGCCAGTACAGCGCGCGAGGTGCTGCAGGCCGGGTTGTGCCAGATAGTGACTTTCATGCGCGCAGTATGATCTTCCCGGACATTTTCTGTCGCCGCCCGTCATTAAGATATATATAATATGGATATTATGAACGACCACCACCCGACGGTCCGCAGGCTCCGGGAAGAGGCCGCAGCCCTGTGCACGGAAGAGGAAATCACGGCGCTGGTTCACCAGTTCTATGCGCGGGTGCGCCAGGATGCGCAGCTGGGCCCGATCTTCAACACGCATGTGGACGACTGGGACATTCACCTGGCCAAGCTCGTGGATTTCTGGTCCTCAGTGCTGCGCCGCACGGGGCGTTTCAGCGGTTCGCCGATGACGCAGCACGCGGCGCTTCCGGGCCTGACGGCGGATCTCTTCCATCGCTGGCTCGCCCTGTTCCAGGAGACGGCGTCCACGCAGCCCAATCAGGCCATGGCCACGCAGGCGGTGGCGGCCGCGCAGCGCATTGCCCACAGTCTGTGGCTGGGCTACCAGCTCAGCCGTGATCCCAGGACGCTGCCCCAGGCGCTGGACCTCGGGCAGCAACCGTGAGTTACGGCCTGCTGCTGAGCCTGCACCTGCTGGCGGCCATCGCCTTTGCCGGCACGGTGTTCTTCGAGGTCGTGATGCTCGAAGGCGTGCGTCGGTATGTTCCGCACGAAGCGATGAGGGCGGTGGAGCGTGCCATAGGCAACCGCGCTGTGCGCATCATGCCGTGGGCGCTGCTGACGCTGTACGCGGCGGGCATCGGCCTCGCATGGCGCTACCGGGCGGCGCTTTCGCAGCCCTTCTCCAGCAGTTTTTCCCTGCTGCTGACGCTCAAGATCGCGCTGGCGGCAAGTGTGCTCGCGCATTTTTCCATGGCGATGATCTGGCGCCGCCGCGGCACGCTCGGCAGTCGCCGGTCCCGGCGACTGCACCTGAGCGTGTTCTGTCATGTGCTGGCCATCGTGCTGCTGGCCAAGGGCATGTTCTATCTGCGCTGGTGAGCGGCGCCACGACAGATGGGCGTTTCATAACCGTTAAGCAACATCCCTGTAACGTTGCACCGAAGTCGATGCCGTTTCGGGAGCAGGCGGCCTGTCTACTTTATATATAGGTAGGCCGGTCGTGCGGCCGCTGCCGGGCAGGTCGGATATTCTGGGCGAATGAAAGTGCTCTCGACGTTCGGTCTTTTCCTGGTCACCGCGCTGGCGGAGATAGTGGGCTGCTATTTGCCCTACCTGTGGCTGCGCCGCGGCGGTTCCGCCTGGCTCCTGATTCCGGCCGCGGCGTCGCTGGCGCTGTTTGCCTGGCTGCTTACATTGCACCCGACCAGCGCCGGCCGAACCTATGCCGCCTACGGGGGTGTGTATGTCACTGTCGCCGTCCTGTGGCTATGGAGGGTCGATGGCGTCCGGCCCGACCGATGGGACCTGATCGGCAGCGCCGTCGCGATCCTCGGGATGGCCATCATCATGTCCGGACCTCGCACTCAGTAGGCGCCGGCCCGGGTCGGTGATAAGGTTTGTTATCAAACCAAATGACGGATTGCGGGAGTCATGATGAAGCTCGCATATGCCTGTCTCGCAGCCAGCTTGATGCTGGGCGCCAATCTGCTTGGCGAGGCTGCGCGGCCAGTCATTGTGCTCAGCGCGAAGGGGCTGGACAACAAGCCATTGCACACGCTGCTGCTCTACAACCCCAGCGGCTACGATGAGCACCTCGAGCGTCAGGCCGTGTACACCGAGGAAGAAGCGCGGGATCCGGCCGTGCGGGAGTTGCTGCGCCGGCTCGGCGATTTCAATCCGGTGGGCAATTGATCGCCGGCCGGCATTGATCCTGCAATAAGATCGGCCTGTGACCACGCCCCGCATCACGCCAGTCTCGCCGCTGCGGCTCGCGCCTGCCGCGCTGCTGCTGCTGGTGCTGTGCGCGTTCGGGGCGCAGCAATGGGTGGCGCATACACACTGGCACGGCGCGCAGGCGGGCCAGGTGCTGGTGCAGGCGCCGGCAGGGGATGCCGGTGAGGGGCGCGGTTCCGATTGCCTGCTGTGCCAGATCGCCTCGCATGCGGCGTCGGCCGGTCCGCCATCCATGGTGCTGTATCAGGCGCCGGCGGCGGAACAGTCTCTGGTCCGGTCTCCCACCGGGCCTGGCATCGAAGTTCCGGTGCGGCCAGCGCACGCATGGCTTGGCCGCGGCCCTCCCTCAGCCTGACTGAAGCCATACGGCCTGTCGCCGGCCATCCGCGCGAGCGCAGCCGGCCCGATTCCTGCTTCTTTCAGGTGATACATGCACGCAGTCTCCATCAGTGCCGCAGTGGCGCTGGCGCTTGTTTCTGTTTCGTTCCCGCCGCGGGCCCATGCCCAGCAGGCCGAGCACGCGACCCAGCTCGAAGAGCTGGTCATCACTGCCGTGCCCATCGGTGATCCGGACCGCCTGGCGACGATTGCCGGCAGCGTCGGTCGGGACCAGTTGCTGCGCGGCGGCGGCAACACCATCGCGGACGCACTGGCGCAGCTGCCCGGAGTGACCAGCAGCGGCTTTGCCGCTGGCGCGGGACGTCCGGTGATCCGCGGCATGGATGCCAATCGCGTGCGCATGCTGGAGGACGGCATCGGCAGTTTCGATGTTTCGGATGTGGGTCCTGATCACGGCGTGCCGCTGGAGCCCTTCGCCGCCGAACGTGTGGAAGTGGTGCGGGGTGCGGCCACACTGCGCTATGGCAGCCAGGCGATTGGAGGCGTGGTCAATGCCATCAGCAATCGCGTGCCGCTGAATCTGGAAGCCGGCACCGTGCGCAGCGAGGCGGTGGCGAGCTTCGGCAGCGGCGCCGACAGCCGGGATGTGGCGGCGCAACTGAACGCGCGAGGTTCCGCCTTCGCCGTGCATGCCGATGCCTTCGACCGTGATGCGGATGACTACGACACGCCCGAGGGTTCCATGCAGAACTCCTGGCTGCGCGCGCGCGGCGCGGCGCTGGGCAGTGCATGGATCGGCGACGCCGGGCGACTGGGGCTGGGAGTGGTGCGCCACGAATCGCGCTATGGCATTCCCGGCGAAGAGGCCTACATCGACATGGCGCAGACCAAACTCTCGCTGCGTTCCGCGTGGCAGCTCTCCGCCGGACCATGGAGCAGGCTCACGGTCGATGGCGGCTGGGCGGACTATGAGCACAGCGAGCGCGACGAAGAGCATGTCGCGCATTCGACCTTCCGCGACCGCGAGTGGGATGCGCGCGCCGAAGCGGTGAGTGGTCCGCTGGGTTTTCTGAGCGAGTCGGCGCTGGGAGTGCAGCTGCAGCGGCGCGCATTCTCCGCGCTGGGCGAGGGTGAGGAGTATCTGGCGCCCACGCTGACCACGAGCCGCGCATTGTTCGGTTTCGGCGAGGTGCAGCTTGCGCCGCGATGGCGTCTGCAGCTGGGCTTGCGTGTGGAGGGCGTGAACGTCAGGGGTACGCCGGCTGAATCCGATGCCGTCATCACTCGCGGCTTCACGCCCGTCAGTGCCTCGACGGGGCTGGTGTTTGAACCGGCCGAGCACTGGCGACTGGGACTGGCGCTGTCGTCCGCGGCACGCGCGCCGGCGCAGACCGAGCTCTATGCGCGCGGTGTGCATGAGGCCACGGCCACCTGGGAGATCGGCGACCCCGATCTGCGCCAGGAACGCGCCGATGCGGCGGAGCTGACGCTGCGCTGGCGCGGGGAGCGTGTGCATGCCGATGCATCGGTGTGGGTGACGCAGTTCAGCAATTACGTCTATGGCGCCTTCACCGGCCGCAGCTGCAGCGAGGAGGGGCTGTGCGTGGTGGGTGCGGACGAGGAGCTCACCGAGCTGCTCTATACGCAGCGCGGCGCACTGTTCCGCGGCGTCGAAGGACATGCGCAGATCGAGCTGCTGCGGCGCGCGACCGGAGACCTGCATCTGGATCTGCTCGCCGACACGGTGCGCGCCACGCTCGATGGCGGCGCCGGCAATGTGCCGCGCATTCCGCCATGGCGCGTCGGGGCAGGGCTGGTGTGGCAGGGCGCGCGCCTGGATGCCCGTGTGAGCGTGCGTTATTCAGCCAGGCAGGACAGGCTGGCAGAGGAGGAAACACCCACCGGTGGTTTTACCAATGTCGATGCCGAGCTGGCCTGGCGGCCATTCGCGGGGCGGCGGAGCGTGGAGCTGGCCCTGGCGGGGCGCAACCTCACCGACAGCGCCCAGCGCAATGCCGTGGCCCTGAACAAGGACGAGGTGATCCTGCCGGGCCGCGACCTGCGGCTGATGGTGCGCGCGCTGCTGGATTGATTTTAATGTCCGTGGACTGCGCTTATCATCCTTCATCCACCGAGAGAACATCCTGGGGACCGACGATGTCAGCACTGCGTTTGAAGCCTCTGGCGATGGCTCTGTCTGTCGCCCTTTTCGCCGGCGTCCATGCCCTGCCAGCGCGGGCTGCTGCCGTGGTGGCTGATATTCCCTATCAGGAGTTCACGCTGCCCAACGGCCTGCGGGTCGTGGTGCACACCGATCGCAAGGCGCCCATCGTGGCGGTCAACATCTGGTACCACGTGGGCAGCAAGGACGAGCCGGCCGGCCGCAGTGGTTTCGCCCATCTGTTCGAGCACCTGATGTTCAATGGCTCGGAGAATGCGCCGGGCGAGTTCTTCACGCCGTTCAAGGCGGTCGGCGCCACCAACCAGAATGGCACCACCAATACCGATCGCACCAACTACTTCGAGAATGTGCCGACCACCGCGCTCGATATGGCGCTGTGGATGGAGTCGGATCGCATGGGGCATCTGCTCGGCGCCATCGACCAGCAGACGCTCGATGAGCAGCGTGGCGTGGTGCAGAACGAAAAGCGCCAGGGCGAGAACCAGCCCTACGGCCAGGTGTGGGATGTGCTCGGCAAGGCGATGTATCCCAAGGGGCATCCCTATCATCACAGCACCATCGGGTCGATGAACGACCTGAATGCCGCCTCGCTCGATGATGTGAAGACCTGGTTCCGCACCTGGTATGGCCCGAACAATGCGGTGCTGGTGCTGGCCGGCGACATCGATGTCGCCACGGCCAGGGACAAGGTGACCCGTTATTTCGGCGACATCCCCGCCACCCCGACCATGGCGCAGCCGAAGGTGGATGTGGCTGCCCGCTCCAGCGACAGTCGCTCGACCATGACCGATCAGGTGCCGCAGCCGCGCATCTATCGCGCGTGGAATGTGGCCCAGTATGGTCAGGCTGATTTGACGCAACTGGAGCTGCTGGCGGGGATCCTTGGCGGCGGCAAGTCCTCGCGTCTGCAGAAGCGGCTGGTGCACGAGGAGCAGCTGGTCGACAACGTCGCCGCCATGGCGCTGGGCTCGCAGCTTGGCAGCAACTTCGTGATCATCGCCTCCGTCAAGCAGGGCGGAGATGTCGCGCGGGTCGAGGCGATCATCGATGAGGAGCTGAAGAAGCTGCTCGCGGACGGCCCCGGCCAGGAGGAACTGGATCGGGTGCGCACCAGTATGCAGGCGAGCTTCATCCGCGGTGTGGAGCGCATCGGCGGCTTCGGCGGCAAGGCGGATGCACTGGCCGAGTGCGCGGTGTTCACCGGCAATCCGGGATGCTTCCGCGACAGCTTGAAAATCATGGCCGAGGCGACGCCCGCGTCCGTGCGCCAGAGCGGTCGCACCTGGCTGGGCGCCGGCAAGGGCAGCCATACCGTGGTGGTCAATCCGGGCCCGCGCGTTGCTCTGGAAGAAGAGCCGGCGGTGACGCCCGCGGCATTCACGCTGCCGGCGGTCGACCCGAAGTACAAGACCGTTGCTTCCACGGTCGATCGCAAGGCCGGCGTGCCGGTCACCCGTACCTTCCCCGATCTGAAGTTTCCCGCCCAGCAGCGTGCGGTGCTCAGCAACGGCACGCGCGTGATTCTCGCCGAGCGGCGCGATGTGCCGGTGGTGCAGATGAGCTACGAGTTCCGTGTGGGCGCGGCCGCGGATCCCGCCGGCAAGGCGGGGCTGACCAATTTCGCCATGGGCATGCTGGATGAGGGCGCCGGTGATCTCGATGCGCTGGCGTTCGCCGATCGTGCCGATGCGCTGGGCGCAAGGCTGGGTGCGAGCGCGGGGCAGGACAACGGCAACGCGGGGCTCTCGGCGCTCAGGCAGAACCTGGAGCCGTCGATCGCGCTTTACGCCGACATGTTGCGCCGCCCGCGTTTCGGGGAGGCCGACATCGAGCGCGTGCGTGGTCAGGTGATCGCCGGGATCAGGCAGGAGAAGGCCAACCCGAACGGAATCACGCAGCGTGTGCTGCCCGCGCTGGTGTACGGTGAAGGGCATCCCTATGCGGTGCCGCGCAATGGCACCGAGGATTCCATCGCCAGCCTGACGCGGGAAGATCTGGTGAGCTGGCATGCCAGTGCGCTGCGTCCACAGGAAGCGACGCTGATCGTGGTGGGGGATACCACGCTGGCCGAGATCGTGCCCCTGCTCGAGAAATACTTCGGAGACTGGAAGGTCAGCGGGGAGGCCCGCGCGCCGGCCGCCATTGCAGCAGCGGCCGCACATCCCGAATCACGCGTCTTCCTGATCGACCAGCCGGGCGCGGTGCAAGCGAACATCACGGCGGCGCGAGTCGTGCCATCCAGCGCCGCGCCGGAATCGGTGACGGTGGACATGGCCAACATGGTCATCGGCGGTGATTTCACCTCGCGGCTGAACATGAACCTGCGCGAAGACAAGCACTGGTCCTATGGCGCGCGCAGCGGCGCCGGCGGCGCTTTGGGCCAGCGTCTGTGGACCGCCACGGCGCCGGTGCAGATCGACAAGACCGGTGAGGCGGTGGCTGAGGTGCGCCGTGAAATCACCGACTACTCCAGCGGCAAGCAGCCGGCCACTGCCGAGGAAGTGGAGGGCATGAAGAAGGTGCTCACCCTGAGCCTGCCGGGCGCCTACGAGACCGCCGCATCCGTCCTGTCCACCATCGGCAGCAATGTGCTCTACAACCGTCCGGACGACTATGTCCTGCGGCGCAAGGCCGAGATCGAAGCCATGACTCCCGCCACGGTCAATGCGACGGCCGGCAGGATGTTCGATGCAACCGGGCTGACCTGGTTGATCGTGGGCGATCTGTCCAGCACGGAGGCTGCGGTGCGGGCGCTGGATATCGGGCCGGTCACCGTGCTCGATGCCGACGGCAAGGCAGTGGTGAAGTAGGGGGGGGCTGGGCACTTCAGACGGTTTCAGAGTCTGGAAACTCCCGCCGCAGTGCCGGACAGTGCTCCGAGATTCAACGCCGCGATCCACGGCGCAAAGAGTGTCCTGGCGCCGGTCTGGTCGCGGATCTTTTCGAGGCACTCGATGCTCAGCCCGTAGCGCTCATTGCGCAGCAGGCCGGTGAGGGATGCGTCCTTGGAGCCAACCTGTATCGACGGGATGGGGATCGCGTACTGGCCGCCATCTGGCAGCCTGTCCACGATGGGCAGATGCTGCGACCCGCCGATCATGTTCAGCCACTCGCCGGCATTGCGCATCAGTTCGTAGTGGCTGGTGTTCGACGCGATGGCTGCGCGATGGGCCCCCTGATTGAATTCCAGGGTTTCTCGCATCAATTCGGCGACCTCGGGTTGCTTCAGCTCGGGTGGGATTTCAGCCTGGAAATCGGAGATCGTGATCCTGCACTCGCGCAGGGCGTTTTCATCGTGGCTTTGATTGCCATAGTTGACGCTGGCTGAATACCAATCACACATCGGCGGGTTTCGGGCAAGACCAGCGATGCTCGCTGCTATCGGCAATGCCTTCACCAGCGGATGCCTGTCGCAGGGATCCGCGTCCGTGCGTTCGGCGACGGATTCGGGAAGCGGATTGCACGCCGTAGACAGCGGCAGGCAGCCTGCAAGGAGAATCGAAAGAAGTCCGGTGCCTTTCATTGCTCTGCCCAGGGTTGTCTGGCTGGTCGGGCAAGCATCGCGGCGTAATCACATCTACGGCAATGCGGAAATCTGGGCTCTTTGCGCGGATATTGGTGTGGCGGACGTCCATGAGCACAGCCATGTCGCTGGTGCGCCAGGGGGATGTCTGTTCGAATAGGTGCTGATGAAGCCGGAAACGAAATGCATTGCGGTCGCGCCGATGATGGACTGGACGGACCGCCACTGCCGCTACTTCCTGCGGCTGTTCGCGCCGGACGTGCTGCTGTACACGGAGATGATCACCGCCCAGGCCATTCTGCGCGGGCCGGCGGAATCCCTGCTGCGTTACTCGCCGGAGGAGCATCCGCTCGCCGTGCAGCTGGGCGGTTCCGATCCTGTATTGCTGGCGCAGGCTGCGCGGCGTGCTGCCGACGCCGGCTATATCGAAATCAATCTCAATTGCGGTTGTCCCAGCGACCGCGTTAGCGCCGGCGCCTTTGGCGCCTGCCTGATGCTCGATGCGCCGCGTGTGGCCGATTGCATTGCCGCCATGCGCGCGGCGGTGCCGGCTTCGGTGCCGGTGACGGTGAAGTTCCGCATCGGTGTGGTGGATCGTGCTCAGGAGGGCAGCGCGCAAGCCTCCGCCGCCGCCATGCAGCGTTTCGATGAGGCGGATTTCGCGCGCCTTGAGGCTTTCGCGCGGAGCATGATCGAGGCGGGGTCGGCAGCGCTCATCGTGCATGCGCGCAAGGCAGTGCTGGGTGGTCTGTCGCCGCACGAGAACCGCACGGTGCCGCCGCTGCGTTTCGATGTGGTCGAACGGCTGCGCGCCGAGCTTGCGGGCCGCGTGCCGGTGATCGTGAACGGCGGCTTGCGCAGCTGCGAATCGGTGCTGGCGGCGCTCGCGACCAGCGATGGCGTGATGATCGGACGCGAGGCTTATCACCGGCCCTGGCTGCTGGCTGAACTGCAGGCGGCGTTGCATCCCTCGTCGCCGTGGCGCGCTCCGGGAGCGGGCGAAATCCTCGAGCGCATGCGTGCCTATGCGCTGGCCGAGACGGCCCTCGGAACTCCGCTGCAGGCCATCACGCGCCACATGCTGGGCCTCATGGGCGGCCGCGCCGGGGCCAGGGCCTATCGCACGCTGATGTCGCAGCAGGCCCAGCGGGGCATGCCGGCCGGCATCCTGTTCGACCGTGCGCGGGAGCTGTGCGCGGGAAGTGACGGTATGGGTTGAAAGTCCTGCGTAAGTGTCTTGTTTTCGCAGCACCCATGCTTCAATCTTGTGAACTGGGTCACATTCTTATGTCACATGGGTACTGATATCGAACTGGCGGTCCTGTTTTCCGACGTTGTCGGCTCGACCCGCATCTATGAACAGCTCGGCGACCAGCGTGCCCGGGAGATCGTGGCGCTGTCCATCGAGCTGATGCGTTCGGCCACGGAGCAGCACAAGGGCACCGTGATCAAGACCATGGGCGACGAAGTGATGGCCACCTTCACAAGCCCGGACGATGCCCTCAACGCCGCGGCTCAGATGCAGCGGCAGATCAGCGCCCACCCGGTGCTGCAGGTGGATGGCCATCCGGTGGCGCTGCGCATCGGTTGTCATTTCGGGCCAGTGGTGCTCGAGAGCAAGGATGTTTTCGGCGCCACGGTGCATACCGCCAATCGCATGACCAGTCAGGCCAAGGCCGGCCAGGTGATGACCACGGCCGCCACGGTGGAGCGTCTGTCGCCCGAGTGGCGCGCTTCGGTGCGGCAGATCGACATCGCCATGCTGAAGGGGCAGGGCGTCGAGGTCACGCTCTACGAGGTGCTGTGGCAGACCGACGATGTCACCAGCATGCTGCCCTCCATCGCGTTGACCGGCGGCTATGACCGCAAGGGTCAGCGTCTGCGGCTGGTGGTGCGGGACCGGGAAGTGCTGGTCGACGAAACGCGCCCAAGGATCCTGATCGGGCGCGCCGACGAGAACGATCTGGTGGTGCGCGGCAACCTGATCTCGCGTGTGCACGCGCGCATCGAACTGAGCCGCAACAAGTTCCTGCTCATCGACCAGAGCACCAACGGCACTTTCGTGCACGCGGCGGACGGCGAGGAATCCTTCGTGCGCCGCGACAGCATGCAGATCAAGGGCGAGGGCACCATTGGTCTTGGCAAGGTGCCCGAAACCGATTCCTCGCAGACGTTGCGATTCGTCTGCGAGGAAGACTGACGCGAAAAGCCGCTCTCAGACGCCGAGCGCCGCCGCGACCCGGCGGTGCGCATCCCAGATGGCTTCCGGCAGGCCCTTGAACTGCTCCAGGTGCTTGGCGCGGTAACCCATCTCCTGCTTCCAGCGCGCGACGTCGATGGTCAGCAGTTTGTCGAGGTCGCCCGGGTTGATTTCCAGACCTTCGAGCAGCAGCTCGTCCCTGGTCGGGAGCAGGCCGACGGGACTGGCCTTGCCCTTGACCTGGCCGAGCTTCGCTTCGATCAGCCACACCAGCGCGCGCACGTTCTCGCGATAGCCGGGCCACAGGAAATGGCCGTCCTTCGGGTCACGCTGGAACCAGTTCACGTGCGCGAAGATCGGCTTGTGGGTGGCTTTGTTGACCACGTCCAGCCAATGCTGCGCGTAGTCGGCTTCAGAATAGGACATGAAGGGGCGCATCGACATCGGGTCGTAGCGCAGCACGCCTTCGAGGCCGTCGGCCGCGAAGGTTGCCTCGGCTCCCAGCGTCAGGCCGTCGTAGACACCTTCGGCCACGTCGGTGATCGCGCGGATCAGCGGCTCGCGGTCGCGGGTGCGGCCACCGAAGATGATGGCATCCACCGGCACGCCCTTGGGATCGCCGTAGTCACCAGCCAGGTTCGGCACATTGGCCATGGTGGTGGTGAAGCGGCTGTTCGGATGCGCCCAGGATTCCTTGGCCTGTTCGGCCGTGCGGTCGGCGATGCGGTTGCCTTTCCAGTCCAGCCAGCCGTCGAGGTCTGCAGGCGCGTTCCTGGTCTTCCCTTCCCACCAGACCTCGTGCGTCTTTTCGTTGTACGCGACGTTGGTGAAGATGGTGCCGGTGCCGGGCTTGATCGCCTCGATGGCGGTGGGGTTGGAGTGCTCGTTGGTGTCCTTGGCAACGCCGAACACGCCGAACTCGGGGTTCAGGGCGTACAGCTTGCCGTCCTTGCCGGGCCAGATCCAGGCGATGTCGTCGCCGTAGAACTCGATCTCGTAGCGGTCGCCCAGCGAGTCGGGCGCGAGCGTCATCGACAGGTTGGTCTTGCCGGAGGCCGACGGGAAGCCGCCGACCACGTTGTATTTCTGCCCGGTTTTCTTGTCCTTGATGCCCAGCAGCAGGAACTGCTCGACGAGGAAACCGTTCTTCCAGCCGTCGTAGGAGCCCAGGCGCAGGCCGTGGGCGATTTTGCCCAGCAGCGCGTTGCCGCCGTAGGACGAGCCATAGTGCAGGATGGTGCGTTCATCGGCGACGGTATAGAAATAGCGCTTGTCGTCCGGGGTGCCCTGGCCGAGGTTCGGCAGGTCGCCGGTGACATGCACGGCGCGGACGAAGAAGTCCGGCTCCTTCAGTTCGTTGATGTACTTAACGCCGACACGCGCCATGCGGATCATGTGCAGCACGACAGTGCGCGCATCCGTAAGCTCCACGCCAGCGGCGAACTTCTCCAGCGGCGAACCCTGCGGAGCCATCAGATAGGGCACGACATACAGCGTCTTGCCCTTCGAGGCGCCTGCCACCAGTTTCAGGTAGTTCGACTTGGCCTCGGCGGCCGGACGCCAGTTGTTGTAAGTGCCCTTGTCAGCCGGATTGCTGGTGGCGACGATGGTGCGCTCTTCGGCGCGCGCGGTGTCCTTGTGATACGACCGGGAGTAGGTGCGGCCACCGGTGACGGGCAGCAGTTCACCAGCGTCGAGGGCTTCCTTGACCAGGCGGGCATCGTCGCTGGCGTTTATCACCTCGACATTTGCGGCGCCGGTTACATCAACCCAGTATTTGACGTAATCACGGACGTGCGGGTTGGAAAGACCCGCCGCATCGAGAATCTTGTCGACATTGATCATCCTGAAACTACCTTCTGCTCGGAACGGAGTGACGTATATCCTGATGGATACGCTCGTGGGTGTTGTTGCATGATTTTCAAGGATTTTATACGTATTTTCGCACCCTTATCGCCAGCCATTCTATAACAATGCGGAGTGAAAATGACGATGTGCGGTCACAACGGCGGCGGTGAGCTCTAGATGCAGGAACTGGCGGAAATATTCGCGGTGGACGGCCCGCTGTCGCATGCAGTGCCCGGATTCCGCGCGCGGCCTGGGCAATTGCGCATGGCCGCCGCCGTGACCGATGCCTTGCAAGAGCGTGGCTGGCTGGTTGCCGAAGCGGGTACCGGCACCGGCAAGACATTTGCCTACCTGATTCCTGCCTTGCTGTCGGGACGCCGCGTGGTGGTTTCCACCGGCACGCGCACTTTGCAGGACCAGCTGTTTCATCGTGATCTGCCGTCACTGGCCCGGGCGCTGGGACGCTCGGTTACCGTGGCGCTGCTGAAGGGCCGCAGCAACTATCTGTGCCGTGAACGGCTGCTGCGCCTGCCTGCGGAGCTTGCGTTCGGCGGCGCGGAGCAGGTGCTGGCGGACCGCGTGCAGCGCTGGGCCGGCGAGACCCGCGATGGTGATCTGGCCGAGTTGCCCGAACTGCCCGATGGTCATCCACTGCGTGAGCGCATCACCTCCACGCGTGACAATTGCACCGCCGGCCGCTGCCCGGAGTTCGGCCGTTGCCATGTGTTCGTGGCGCGGCGCCGTGCCGCCGAGGCGGATCTGGTGGTGGTGAACCATCACCTGCTGCTGGCGGACCTGGCGCTGAAGGAGGAGGGATTCGGCGATCTGCTGCCCAGCGCCGATGCGCTGATTCTCGATGAGGCGCACCAGCTGCCCGAGCTTGCGGCCAGCAGTTTCGGCACCCAGTTCTCCGGGCGGCAGGTGGAGCGGCTGCTGGCGGACATTCCCGCGCTGCTGCTGCAGAGCGGCGCCGATCCGGCGGCTGCCGCTGCCGAGATGCGCGCGGCGCAGGAAGAGCTGTCCGCCATGCAGCGCGAGTGCTCGCGCATCTCCCGCGCCGGCGCCCGCGCGGAATGGAGCGGGCAGCAGCCGGAGCTGGATGCGGCGGCGGTCGGCCTCGTGACCTCGCTCAGTGCGCTGGCCGATGCCCTGGTGGACATTGATCCGGGCGAGGGCATGGCGCAGCTTGCCGGCCGCGCGACCACGCTGGCGGGTGCGCTCGATGTGATCGCGGCGGCGGGCGAGGTTGAAGGGACGCGGCTGGTATCGGCCTCGATGCGCTCTTTCTCCTGCCAGCTGGTGCCGTTCGACATTGCCGCGCGCTTCCATGCGCTGATGCAATCACGGCCGGCGGCGTGGATATTCACTTCGGCCACGCTGGCTGTGGGCGAGGATTTCGGTCATTTCCTGCGTCGCCTGGGGCTGGATGACCGCTGCCAGACCTTGCGCATCGAAAGCCCGTTCGAGTTCGCGCGCCAGGCATTGCTGTATCTTCCGGGCAATATGCCCGACCCTGCCTCGCCTGCATTTACTGAAGCCGTGGTGCGCTGCGCGCGCGAATTGATCGACGCGTCGGGCGGAGGCGCGTTCCTGCTGTTCACCAGCCACCGCGCGCTGGCCGCCGCGGCGCGGCTGTTGCGCGCGGCATGCCCGGATCTGGCGCTGCTGGTGCAGGGGGAGTCGCCGCGCGAACAGCTGCTGCGGGAGTTCCGCCGCCGCGAGGATGCGGTGCTGCTGGGAACCGCCAGTTTCTGGGAGGGCGTGGATGTGAAGGGCCGCGCGCTGCGTCTGGTGGTGATCGATCGGCTGCCGTTTGCCTCGCCCGAGGATCCGGTGATCCGCGCGCGCGTGCGCCATGCGCGCCAGACGGGTGGTGATCCCTTCAACGACTTCCAGGTGCCGGAGGCGGCGCTGGCATTGAAGCAGGGCGTGGGGCGGCTGATCCGCAGCGAGGAGGACGAGGGGCTGGTTGCCATCTGCGATCCTCGCCTGGCCAGCCGCGGCTATGGCCGCAAGCTGCTCGCGGCGCTGCCGCCGATGCGCCGCAGCCATGATGTCGCCGAAGCCATGCAGCTGCTGCGCCGGCTGGCGTCGGATGAGGCGCAGGAGGCCGTGGGATGAGGCTGCTGGCCATCGATACAGCCAGCGGCTGCTGTTCGGCGGCGCTGTGGGTGGATGGCGCGGTGCGCGAGGCCACGAGGGTGACGGCGCGCGATCACGCGCGATTGATACTGCCCATGGTGCAGGGGCTGCTGCAGGAGGCCGGCATCGCGCTGCCACAGCTTTCGGCCATTGCATTCGGGCGCGGACCCGGATCATTCACCGGGCTGCGCATCGCGGCCGGTGTGGTGCAGGGGCTGGCTTTCGGTGCCGGGCTGGGCGTGGTGCCGGTGTCGGATCTGCGCGCGCTGGCCGCGCAGGCGCTGCGTCGCGCCGGCACATCGGTCACGGCGACACGGGTGCTGGCTTGCATGGATGCGCGCATGTCGGAGGTCTACGCCGCCGAATATGCCGTGGAGGCGGGGCAGCCGGGTGCGGAGCGGTTGTCCGAACGGGTGACCACGGCCGCGCAACTGGTCGACGAGCTCGACGGCGGACTGCCGCTGGCCGCGGGCCGTGGTCTCGAGGCCTGGCCGCGGATCGCCGCCAGTCTCGGCATCCCCGAAGGCGGCTGCTTTGCGGACGCCGAGCCACAGGCCCGCGACATCGCCCAGCTCGCGGCGCGTGAACTGGCGCAAGGCTTCCAGCCGCTGCCCGCCGATGCGGCGCAGCCGGTTTATCTTCGCGACCAGGTGGCAGCGGTGCCATCCCGTGGCGTGCTGTAAGATTCCTGTAACGAAGCTGTCATGAAATCTGCGCTGCGGGAAGGTTCCCGCGCAACGGAGAGCAAGGTTTGCGGCAGATTCTGATCGTTGAGGACGAGCGTCCCATCCGGGACATGATCGCCATGGCGCTGAAACGCTCCGGTTTCGAGGTGCGCGAGGCCGAGGACAGCCGCGCCGCGCGCGTGCAGCTGGCGGACCGTCGTCCGGACCTGCTGCTGGTGGACTGGATGCTGCCGGACATGAGCGGGCTGGAGCTGACGCGCCTCATCAAGCGCGAGGCGGCCACGTGCGACCTGCCGGTGATCATGCTCACCGCGCGCGCCTCGGAGGGCGACAAGGTCGCGGGCCTCGATGGCGGCGCCGACGACTACATCACCAAACCCTTCTCGCCGCGCGAGCTGCTGTCGCGGATCAATGCGGTGCTCAGGCGTGGCGGCGCTGCGGCGGATGACGAGAGCATTTCGATCGGCGGCCTGACGCTGGACCGCGGCAGCCATCGCGTGACGGCCGGCCAGCGCGAGGTGGAGCTGGGCCCCACCGAATACCGGATGCTGGAGTTCTTCATGACGCATCCGGAGCGCGTCTATACCCGCGAGCAGCTGCTGGATCGCGTGTGGGGCGGCAATGTCTATGTCGAGGAGCGCACCGTCGATGTGCACATCAGGCGGCTGCGCATGGCGCTGGAGGAAGTCGCGCTGTCGCATCTGGTGCAGACGGTGCGCGGCAGCGGCTACCGGTTTTCCGCCCGGGGCGCCGACGCGTGACTCAATCCCTGCGGACCGCCTGGTTCCTGCTGTCGCGGCTGATGCTGGTGCTGGCGGCCGGCATGCTTGCCGGTCTCATGCTGGGCAGTCTGTGGGTCGGCGTCATCTTGTCGCTGGGTGTCGCCCTGGCCTGGCAGCTGCTGAACCTGTTCTGGCTGGATGAGTGGCTGCGCCACCGCAACCGCCATGATCCGCCGGATACGCCGGGGCTGTGGGGCGATGTGATCTCGCAGGTGGTGCGCCTGCATCGCCGCAAGCGTTATCACAAGGAGCGCCTGCTGCAGGTGCTGCGTGAACTGAGCCAGTCCACCGCGGCGCTGCCCGATGGCGTGGTGGTACTCAATGCCCTGGACGAGATCACCTGGTTCAATCAGCCGGCGGCGCGGCTGCTCGGTCTTCGAGGCCGCGGCGACCGCGGCCTGCGCGTCTCCAACCTGGTTCGCGATCCTCAGTTTCGTGACTATCTCGGGCGCGGCGAGTTTGCCGAGCCGCTGGTGTTGCGGCGGACGGAACCGGATGTTTCGCTATCTTTCCAGATCGTACCTTACAGCGATGGGCAGCGGCTGCTGATGGTTCGGGATGTGTCGCGCCAGGTGCAGCTCGAGACCATGCGCCGGGATTTCGTGGCCAATGCCTCGCATGAGCTGCGCTCGCCGCTGACGGTGGTCACCGGGCACCTGGAGCTGCTGCTGTCGGACGATGCCCTCGCCGAGGATGTGCGCTCGCCGCTGCAGGAGATGCAGCGCCAGGCCTACCGGATGAACGGCATCGTCAACGATCTGCTCGACCTGTCGCGGCTGGACGCGCAGGCGCGGGAAGCGGCCAGCGACGAGGTCGACGTGGTCGCGCTGTGCGCCATCCTGCGCAAGGACGTGCTGGCCCGCCCGGGGCATCCGGCGGTGGCTCTCAGCGTCGAGACCCATGCGCGGCTGCTCGGCGATGAACCCGGCATCCTCTCGGCCTTTTCGAACCTGGTCGACAATGCCGTCAAGCACACGCCCGAGTCGGGCGTGATCACCTTGCGCTGGGCGCTGCTGCCCGATGGCGCTGCGCAGTTCAGCGTCGCTGACACCGGCAGAGGGATTGCGCCCGAGCACCTGCCCCGACTGGCCGAACGCTTCTACCGCGTGGACACGGGCCGCTCACGCGAGGCCGGCGGCTCGGGCCTGGGTCTCGCCATCGTCAAGAACGTGCTCATGCATCATGGTGCAACAATCGACGTGCAGAGTACGCCCGGGGCCGGCAGCACCTTCAGCTGCCTGTTTCCTGCACGCCGCGTGAAGATCGTGGCTGAAGAAAGAACTGATCCACCTAACGAGTAGCAATATGGAAACCGCGGACCTTTCACATCACATCTCCCGGCGCTTCAACGAGGATCTGGAGCGCGTGCGGGCCCAGGTGCTGTCGATGGGCGGCATCGTCGAGGCGCTGCTGGCCAAGTCGCTCACCTCGCTCATCGAGGGCGACAGTGCGCTGGGCGAGTCGGTGGCCATTGACGACCTGCGCGTCAACGGCATGGAGGTCCAGATCGACGAGGAGTGCAGCCGCATCCTTGCGACCCGGGCGCCCGCGGCCAGCGACCTGCGCCTCATCGTCGCCATCATCAAGACCATCACCGACCTGGAACGTATCGGCGATGAAGGCGAGAAGATCGGCTACCTGGCCTCGCGGCTTGCCGTCATGGAGCGACCGGAAAACAAGTATCGCGAGATCAAGCACCTGGGCCGCATCGTCTCGGAGATGGTGCACGATGCGCTGGATGCCTTCGCGCGCCTGGACGCCGACGGCGCGCTGCGCACCGCGCGCATGGACCGGGTGGTGGACGAGGAATACGAGGCCATCCACCGCCAGTGCATCACCTTCATGATGGAGGACCCGCGGACCATCCGGCGCGCGCTGGATGTCATGTGGGCGGTGCGTTCGCTGGAACGCATCGGTGACCACGCCAAGAATATCTGCGAGTATGTGATCTACATGGTGCACGGCAAGGACATCCGCCACACGAGGCTGGAGGATGTCGAGCAGCACCTCAACTCGGAGAAGGGGCCGACGCCGTAGCCCCGCTTGGGGGTTTGATGTCGCGGGGATTCCTGGAAATGCTGCGCGCCCATCGGCGCGCAGCCAATGTGGCGGGCGCGCTGGCCTGTTTCGCCATGCTCGGCTATGCGCTGTACACCCAGTATTTCGGCGGGCTCGATCCCTGTCCGCTGTGCATTTTCCAGCGCGTGGCCATAGCCGCGCTGGGCGTCGGCTTCCTGGTCGCCGCGGCGCTGCCCGCAAGGCGCTGGGCGGGTGTGCTGGGGGCCGTGGTGGTGGCGCTGCCCGCCTTGGCGGCGATCGGCGTCGCCACGCGGCATGTGTACATCCAGTCGCTGCCCGCGGGGCAGGTGCCGGCCTGCGGGGCCACGCTGGACTACATGTGGGAGGTGTTCCCCGTCATGGACGTGCTGCGCAGGGTGCTCACCGGCTCGGGCGAGTGCGGCGCGATCGACTGGCGCTTCCTCGGTCTGTCGATGCCCGCCTGGGTGCTGGTCTGCGCGCTGGTGCTGGGCGCCTGGGGCGTGCTTGCGAACTGGCCGCGCCGGCGACTCTAGGCCAGCAGCCGGCGCAGCGCCTCCAGATACATCTCGTGCAGCGTGTCGATCTCCTCGACGCCCACGGATTCATTGACCTTGTGAATGGTGGCGTTGGTCACGCCCAGCTCCACCACCTGCGCGCCCAGCGTGGCGATGAAGCGCCCGTCCGAGGTGCCGCCACCGGTGCTCAGTTCCGGGCGTGACCCGGTGACCGCCTCGACGGCGCTGCACACGCCCTCCGACAGAGCGCCGGGCGGGGTATAGAACGGCTCGCCCGAGACATACCAGTCGATGCTGTAGCGCACGCCATGGCGGTCGAGGATGCCCTCGACGGTGCGGCGCAGCTTTTCCTGGGTCTGCTCGGTGTTGTAGCGCAGGTTGAAGCGCGCCTTGAGCTCACCGGGGATCACGTTCGGCGCGCCGGTGCCTGCGTTGAGGTTGGAGATCTGGAAGGTGGTGGGCTCGAAGTGCTCGTTGCCCTGGTCCCAGACGTGGCTGGTGAGCTCGGCCAGCGCCGGCGCCAGCATGTGCACCGGGTTCTGCGCCAGGTGCGGGTAGGCCACATGGCCCTGCACGCCGTGCACGGTGAGGCGGCCGCTGTAGGAGCCGCGGCGGCCGATCTTGATGGTGTCGCCCACGCGCCTGACGCTGGAAGGCTCGCCCACGATGCACCAGTCGATCTTCTCGCCGCGCCGCCTGAGCTCTTCGACCACGCGCTTGGTGCCGTCCACGGAGGGGCCTTCCTCGTCGCTGGTGATGAGGAAGGCGATGCTGCCGCGGTGGCCGGGGTGCTCGCGGACGAAGGCTTCCACCGCCGTCACCATGCTCGCAAGGCCGCTTTTCATGTCGGCGGCGCCGCGGCCGTAGAGGCGGCCGTCCACGATGGTGGGCTTGAAGGGGTCGCTGCGCCATTCCTCCAGCGGCCCGGTGGGCACCACGTCGGTGTGCCCGGCGAAGCACAGCAGGGGGGCCGCGCTGCCGCGCCGCGCCCAGAAGTTCTCGACGCTGCCGTAATCCAGCTTCTCCACCGTGAATCCGGCTGCCTCAAGGCGGGCGATCATCTGCTGCTGGCAGCCGCCGTCCGTCGGGGTCACCGAGGCGCGGCCGATGAGGTCAATGGTCAGCTCGAGCGCGGCGGATTTGTGCAAGGCGGTGGTTCCGAAGGGGAAGGGGTGGCGCAGCGCGTTATACGGCTCCGGGTCACGGCGATCAAGTGCTTGCGCGCGCCGGCGGGGCTTGCGGGGGCGCTGCAATGAAACTGAAACATCTGCTGCCTACATTGCAGGGCGTTCACTACAAGAGGTGCCCCGATCGTGATGCAGAAAGCCGTCCTCCTGTCCGTTCTGGTCGCCCCTGCCATGTTCGGCGCCGCGGCGTCGGCGCAGTCCGCCCGCGACTATGTCACGGTGGTCGGCTCCTCGACGGTCTACCCCTTCACCACCACCGTGGCCGAGCAGTTCGGCAAGACCGGCAGGTTCAAGACGCCGAAGGTGGAGAGCACCGGAACCGGCGGCGGCTTCAAGCTGTTCTGCGGCGGCATCGGCGTGCAGCACGCGGACATGGTCAATGCCTCGCGCGCCATCAAGCAGAGCGAGATCGATGCCTGCGCCAAGGGCGGTGTCAGGGACGTCGTCGAGATCAAGGTGGGTTATGACGGCATCGTGGTCGCGGGCTCGAACAGGACCGCGACGCTGAAGCTTGCGCGCAAGGATCTGTACCTGGCGCTGGCCAAGCAGGTGCCGGACCCGGCCAACCCCCAGAACCTCATCGCCAATCCTTACAGGACGTGGAAGGACGTGAATGCCTCGCTGCCGGCCGACAGGATCGAAGTGCTCGGTCCGCCGCCGACTTCCGGTACGCGCGATGCCTTCCTCGAACTGGTGATGCAGCCGGGCTGCGAGAGCTGGTCGTGGATCAAGGCGCTGAAGGACGTGGATGAATCGCGCTTCAGGCGCGTGTGCGACGCCATCCGCGAGGACGGCGCCTATGTCGAGGCTGGCGAGAACGACAACCTCATCGTGCAGAAGCTGGTGGCCAATCCCAGGGCGTTGGGCATCTTCGGATACAGTTTCCTCGAGGAGAACCTGAACCAGATCCATGGATCGCTGATCGAAGGCGTCGCTCCGACTTTCGACAGCATCGCTTCGGGCAAATATCCGGTTTCCCGGCCGCTCTTCGTCTATGCGAAGAAGGCCCATATGGATGTCATTCCCGGCATGCGCGAGTTTGTCACCGAATACGTCAGCGAGCGCTCCATGGGCGAGGAGGGATATCTCGCCGACAAGGGGCTGATCCCGCTGCCGGCCGGCGAACTCGCCAAGGTCCGCGCCGCGGTTCTTTCCAAGTCGAAGTAATCGCAAGAGCAAGAGATCAGTCGCATCTTGAACGGCAGAAGGAAGAGCGCTGCGGTTGCTGCCCTGGTGGCAACCTTCTTGGCGGCGGGCATGGTGCCGGTTGCGGGAGCCGACGAGCTCTCCGAGCTGCGCGCGGCGGTGCAGGCGTTGCAGAGCCGCATCGACCAGCTCGAGAGCCGGGCGCAGGCGATGGAAGAAACCAACGACCGCCAGACCGACCAGATCGCGGTGGCCCGCAGCAGCGTCGGCAGCTGGGTGAGCAGCTTCACCTGGCGCGGTGACCTGCGCGTGCGCAATGAGGACATCGACCAGGAATATGCCGCGGGCCGCAACCGCTATCGCATCCGCGCGCGCGCCGGCTTCCAGGCGAAGGCCAACGACACCGTGCGCACCGAGCTGATGCTGGCGACCACCGAGGGCAACGATCCGCGTTCGTCGAACCAGACGCTCACCGGGGAGAACTCGCGCAAGTCCATCAGTCTGGACATGGCCTATGTCGAGTGGTCGCCCAATGCCCACTGGAAGCTCACGGCCGGCAAGATGCGCTATCCGTGGGTGCGCCCCGGTCAGAGCATCCTGTTCGACGGCGACGTGAATCCGGAAGGTCTGGCGGTGAACTTCACGCAAGGCACCGTGTTCGCCAGCGTGTTCTACAACCTTCTCGAAGAGCGCGGCGCGGCGGCCGAGAGCAGCATGTTCGGCGGCCAGGTGGGCTGGCGCTCCGGCCTGGGGCCGGGCCGGGCCACGCTGGGCACCAGCTATTTCGGCTTCAGCGGCGTGCAGGGCCGCAATCCCTTTCACAACAATTCGTCGAACGGCAATTCGACCACCAGCACGGCCGCGAACTGCGTCGGTGGGGTGGCGCCCTGCCTGACCCAGGACTTCGGCCTGTGGGAGTTGTTCGCCGAGTATTCGCTGACCGCGGGCGGTCGTCCGCTGGCGCTGTATGCCGACTACTTCAATAACGGCAAGGCGGACAATGGTCTCGACACCGCATGGAGCGCGGGCCTCTCATGGGGCCGCGCCAGCGATCCGGGTACCTGGGAGATCGGCTATTTCTACCAGGTGCAGGAGAAGGATGCGTTGTTCGCGCAGTTCGTGGATTCCGACTTCGGGGCCGGCAATACCGACTCCCGCGGTGGCGTGATCAAGGTGGCCTATGCGCCGGCGCGCAACTGGGTCATCAACGGCACTTACATGATCAACGAGACCAATGTCGATGCGCCCGCCACAGTCGCGGGTCTGGGGCCGGTGTACAACCGCGGCTACAGGCGTCTGCAGCTGGACATGAACTTCCGTTATTGAGCCGAGTTCCGCGCGGCGCGGCCCCGTGGCCCGCCGTGCGCGATTCCCTACCGGGTATACTGCAAGCCGATGTCGTTCTCTGCATCACTGCTCCTGCTTCTCGCGCTCATCGCTCTGGGATACTGGGTCGGCAGATCGCGTTCCCTGCAGCTCGTCGGCGGAGCCGGCGGCATCCGCAGGCTGCATTCGTTGCCGAGTTACTACGGCATCCTCGCCGCGCTGTGGTGCGGCCTGCCGGCCTTGCTGGTTCTGGCGCTGTGGGCCGGTTTCCAGGACAGCTTCATCTCCCGTCTGGTTGCAGCGGGCGCGCCGGCCGAAGTGCTGGCGGCCGGTCCCGCGCATGTCGGCCTGTTCATGAACGATGTGCGCAACCTGCTTGCCGGCAGCATCGCGTCGGAAAGCGCATCGGAAGCGGTGCGAGCCGCGGCCGGCCACTACATCCAGCTGCGGGGCATTGCCCGCATGGCGCTCACCGGGCTGCTGGTGGTGATCGTCATCGTCGGTCTGGCTTTCGCCCGCGCCCGCATCGCGCCGGACTATCGGGCGCGCAATGCCGTGGAGTCGGTGCTCGAAAAACTGCTGCTGGCCTGTTCGACTCTCGCGGTTTTCGTCACGGTGGGGATATTCCTCTCCGTCATCTACGAATCGGTGCTGTTCTTCCGCCAGGTGCCGGTGCACGAATTCCTGTTCGGCACCACCTGGAGTCCGCAGACGGCGATGCGCGCCGACCAGGTGGGTTCATCGGGCAGTTTCGGCGCGGTACCGCTGTTCGTCGGCACCGCGATGATTTCCGGCATCGCCATGCTGATCGCGGTGCCGGTGGGGTTGCTGTCGGCCATCTATCTGGCCGAGTACGCCACGCGCCGCTTTCGCTCCTGGGCCAAGCCGCTGCTCGAGGTGCTGGCCGGCATTCCGACCGTGGTGTATGGCTTCTTCGCCGCGCTGACCATCGGGCCGGCGCTGCGCGGCATCGGTGAATCGGTGGGCCTGGATGTGGCCTCCGAGAGCGCGCTGGCGGCGGGACTGGTCATGGGTATCATGATCATTCCATTCGTGTCCTCGCTGGCCGACGACATGATCACCGCGGTGCCGCAGTCGTTGCGCGACGGCGCCTATGCGCTCGGCGCCACCCGCTCCGAGACCATCAAGCAGGTGGTGCTGCGCGCGGCGCTGCCCGGCATCGTCGGCGGCGTGCTGCTGGCGGTGTCGCGGGCAGTGGGCGAGACCATGATCGTCGTGATGGCCGCGGGCCTTGCCGCGAACCTCACGGCCAATCCTTTCGAGGCGGTGACCACGGTGACGGTGCAGATCGTGACCTTGCTCACCGGCGACCAGGAATTCGACAGTCCCAAGACGCTGGCGGCTTTCGCGCTGGGGCTGGTGCTGTTCATCCTCACCCTGGGTCTCAACTTCCTCGCGCTGCATATCGTGCGCAAGTACCGGGAGCAGTATGAGTAGGACCGCAGCCGATACCCGGGTGCTGGTGGAGAAGAGCCTGCGGCGCCGCTATCGCGCCGAGCGCCGCTTCCGCATCTACGGCATCGTTTCGGTGTTCGTGGGTGTGGCGTTCGTGCTCTTCCTGTTCAGCACCATCGTGGGCCAGGGCATCACGGCCTTCCGTCAGGCGCACATCACCCTCGACGTGCACTACGACGCGGCTGCTCTGGGACTGGATGATTCCTCCGATCCGGCGCTGCTCGCCACGGCGAACTATCCGGCAGTGGTGCGCAATGCGCTGCGCGACATCTTTCCGGAAGCGGAAGGCCGCGTGGCCAGTCGGGCGCTGGGGGCGCTGGTCAGCGTTTCAGCTTCGCATGAGCTGCAGCGGCGCCTCGAAGCCGATCCTTCGCTGCTCGGCAGCCGGGAGAGGCTGCGCTTCCTGGCTTCGGCGGATGTGGATCAGCTGCTCAAGGGAGGCATCGACCGCACGCTTCCCGAGCAGGCGCGGCCGCTGTCCGACCAGCAGATTGCCTGGGTCGATGCACTGACCGCCCGCGGGCAGCTGGGCCTGGCTTTCAACAAGGGGTTCCTCTCCCAGGGCGACTCGCGCGAGCCGGAGCAGGCCGGTGTGCTGGGCGCATTGAAGGGATCGCTGTACACGCTGGTCATCACCCTGCTGCTGTCGTTCCCCATGGGCGTGGCGGCGGCCATCTATCTCGAAGAGTTCGCGCCACGCAACCGCTGGACCGATCTGGTCGAGGTGAACATCAACAACCTCGCTGCGGTGCCGTCGATCGTGTTCGGCCTGCTGGGCCTGGCGCTGTTCCTCAATGTGTTCGGCATGCCGCGCTCGGCGCCGCTGGTCGGCGGCCTGGTGCTGTCGCTGTTGACGCTGCCGACCATCATCATCGCCTCGCGCGCGGCCATCAAGGCGGTGCCGCCATCCATCCGCGAGGCGGCGCTGGGCATGGGCGCCTCGCGGTTGCAGATGGTGAGCGATCATGTGCTGCCGCTCGCGATGCCCGGCGTGCTCACCGGCACCATCATCGGCATGGCGCGCGCGCTGGGCGAGACGGCGCCGCTGCTGATGATCGGCATGGTGGCCTTCATCGTCGATCCGCCGCGCGGCTTCACCGATCCGGCGACGGTGCTGCCGGTGCAGATCTACCTGTGGGCCGACAGCCCCGAGCGCGCCTTCGTCGAACGCACGTCGGCGGCCATAATGGTGCTGCTGGCCTTCCTCATCGTCATGAATGCCGCAGCCGTGGTGCTGCGCAGCCGCTTCGAGCGGCGCTGGTAAGGAGCCATGATGTCAGCCGCGATCGATTCGCAATCTTCCGCATCGCCCGCTACGCCCGCAGCCAGCCTGCCGGTGGCCGAGGGCATCAAGACCACAGGCCGCGTCACCGTGGACAACCCCATCATCTGCGCGCGTGGCGTGAACGTCTATTACGACGACAAGCATGCCCTGCGCGACGTGAGCATCGACATCGGCCGCAATGAGGTGCTGGCGATGATCGGCCCTTCCGGATGCGGCAAATCCACCTTCCTGCGCACCATCAACCGCATGAACGACACCATCCCCGGCGCGCGCGTCACCGGCCAGATGGTGATGGAAGGGCAGAACATCTACGACCGGCGGCAGGATGTGGTGCAGTTGCGCGCGCGCGTGGGCATGGTGTTCCAGAAACCCAATCCCTTCCCCAAGACCATCTACGAGAACGTGGCCTATGGCCCGCGCATCCATGGTCTTGCGGCCAACCGCGCGGAGCTGGACGAGATCGTGCACACCAGCCTGCGGCGCGCGGGCCTGTGGGAAGAAGTGAAGGAGCGCCTGGCCCAGCCCGGCACCGGTCTTTCCGGCGGCCAGCAGCAGCGCCTGTGCATCGCGCGTGCGATTGCGGTGGATCCGGAAGTGATCCTGATGGACGAGCCCTGCTCGGCGCTCGACCCCATCGCCACGGCGCGCATCGAGGACCTGATCGACGAGCTGCGCGAGAGTTACGCCATCGTCATCGTCACGCACTCCATGCAGCAGGCGGCGCGCGTGTCGCAGCGCACGGCCTACTTTCACCTCGGCGATCTGATCGAGGTCGGCGAAACCGACCGGATCTTCACCAATCCGCGGCACAAGCTCACCGAGGACTACATCACCGGCCGGTTTGGCTAGGGATGGTTTGGGGGATGGTCAGGCGCGAACCTCGACGCCGATTGTCTGGCCCTGTCGCTGCTGCATGATGCGCAGGGCCGATTCCAGCATTTTCAAGCCGGCTTCGTCATGGTGCGATTTCGCGCCTTCGATGCCATCACGGGCTTTCTGAAAGAAATTGATCGGCATCGTGTCCGTTGCCATGTCCACCGACTCGAACGTGTCGACGGAGATCTTCATGGTCATGAGCATGAAGGGCGTGCTCTCGTCCAGGGTCATGTTGGCGCTGCGGATCTGGTCGTTCATCCAGTCGGAGAGTTGCTGCCGCGTCATGCTGGTGAAATCCACCTGTCTGTCGCCGTTCGTTCCAGCGGCGTTCATCGCCGTGGAAAAGGGTGCCGCCGCCGCGTGATGGCCAGTTTCGGTTCGCGCGCGCTGTCCGGCGTACCCGCTGCTGGCTCCCGTTGAATCCACTTTTATTTGCGCAGCCAGACGGGTCACAGACGATGTTGACTCTGCATGCAGCGGCAGGACCCGGCAGCAGCTTGCCGAAGGCGCGGCAATCTTTGCCGCTCACCTCGGATCGCAGCTGCTGCCTGGCGTCCCGCTCGGCGCCTCTGATCTGCATCGTGCTTTCAGAATGTGCTGGATGCAGCGCACACAGTGCGGCCGCGCGGCATCCCGGAGACTCCGAACCCCCGATCAGTCAGTCGCGCGCAGCAGCTCGTTGATAGAAGTCTTCGCCCGCGTCTTTGCATCCACCTGCTTTACGATGATGGCGCATGCCAGGCTGTACTTGCCATCAGCGGAAGGCAGCGTTCCCGGCACGACGACCGACCCCGGCGGCACGCGACCATAGGTGACGCTGCCCGTGGCGCGGTCATAGATGCGCGTGCTCTGGCTGATGAACACGCCCATCGCCAGCACCGAACCCGCGCCGATGATGACGCCCTCGACCACCTCGGAGCGCGCGCCGATGAAGCAATCGTCCTCGATGATGGTCGGCGAAGCCTGCAGCGGTTCGAGCACACCGCCGATGCCCACGCCACCGGAAAGATGCACGTTCCTGCCGATCTGCGCGCAGGAGCCCACGGTGGCCCAAGTGTCGACCATGGTACCGGAATCCACGTAGGCGCCGATGTTGACGTAGGAGGGCATCAGCACGGTGCCGGGCGCGATGTAGGCGCCGCGCCGCACGGTGGCCGGCGGCACCACGCGCACGCCGCCGGCGCGCAGCTGCTCGGCATCCTGGTCGGCGAACTTCAGCGGCACCTTGTCGTAGTAGCGCACCGGGCCGGCGTCGATCACCTGGTTGTCGCTGGCGCGGAAGGACAGCAGCACGGCCTTCTTCAGCCACTCGTTCACGACCCAGTCGCCTGCTTTCTGTTCGGCCACGCGCGCCTTGCCGCTGTCGAGCAGGCTGATGGCGTCTTGGATGGCGCGCTTGAGCGGCGCGTCGATGGTGGCGGGCGTGATGTCGGCGCGGCGTTCGAAGGCCGACTCGATGGTGTGGCGAAGCGTGTCGTTCATGTGTCTTTCAGTTCCTCAGAGGATTGTGCAGCGCGTAGTCGCGGATGCGGCGCACAGCCTGCACGCATTCTTCCTCTTCGGCAACGAGCGAGATGCGGATGCGGCCGGCACCGGGATTGCGGCGGCCGGCTTCGCGGCCCAGATAGCTGCCCGGCACGACGGTGACATTCTGCTGCGCGTAGAGGCCGGCGGTGAAGGCGGTGTCGTCGCCGCCCACATCCAGCCACACGTAGAAGCCGCCCGCGGGGCGCTGCACCTCGAAGGCTTCGGCCAGGATGGGCAGCACGCGATCGAATTTGCGCCGGTAAAGCGCGCGGTTCTCCTCTACATGCGCGTCGTCGGACCAGGCGGCGATGCTGGCGTGCTGCACCGGCAGCGACATGGCGCAGCCGTGGTAGGTGCGGTAGAGCAGGAAAGGCGCGATGAGCGCCGGGCTGCCCGCCACGAGGCCGGATCGCAGACCCGGCAGGCTGGAGCGCTTGGACAATGAATGGAAGCTCATGCAGCGCGCGAAATCGCTTACGCCCAGAGCCTGCGCGGCGCTGAGCAGCGACGGCGGCGGCTGCGAAGGATCGTCATACAGATCCGCATAGCATTCGTCGCTGGCGATGATGAAGTCATATCGTTCCGCCAGCTCCAGCGCCCGCTTGAGATAGGCCAGATCCATCACGCTGCCCACCGGATTGCCGGGGCTGCACAGGAACAGCAGCTGGCAGCGCTGCCAGATGTGTTCGGGCACGGCATCCAGATCCGGCAGGAAACCATTGGCGGAGGTGGTGTCCAGATACCAGGGCGTGGCGCCGGCCAGCAGCGCCGCGCCTTCGTAGATCTGGTAGCAGGGGTTGGGCATCAGCACCAGCGGATCGGGCTTGCTGCGATCGATCACGGCCTGCACGAAGGCGAACAATGCCTCACGCGTGCCATTGACGGGCAGCACCGCGCGCTCGGGGTCGACGCTGCCCGCGGTGAGGCCGAAGCGGCGGCCGAGCCATTGCGCGCCGGCGGCGCGCAGCTGCGGCAGACCACGGGTAGCCGGATAGCTGCCCAGCTGCGCCAGATGCGCGCGCAGCGCGTCGATGGCGAAGGCGGGCGGGGCATGCCGCGGCTCGCCGATCGACAGGGCGATGTGCGGCAGATGCGAGGGCGGCGTGAAGGGGGCCTTGAGCGCCGCAAGGCGCTCGAACGGATAGGCCATCAGATGCGACAGGGCCGGATTCATCAGCGAATGCTCTTTCAGGTGCTGCGGTGCAATGCCGCGGTGAGCTTCTGCTCCAGCCGCGCGGCGGCTTCGGCAGGCAGCGGCTGCCGCGCGGCATCGGTGACATAGAACACGTCTTCGGCGCGCTCGCCGACGGTGCTGATGCGCGCGCCCTGCAGGTCCACGCGTTCCTCCCACAACACCTTGCCCACGTCGCACAGCAGGCCGGGACGGTCACCGGCAACCAGCTCCAGCACCGAACGGTTGTTGCGCTCGTCGGTGGAGATGGTGATCTGCGTGGGCGTGTTGAACATGCGCACCTGCCGCGGCGTGCGGCGCGAGACTGCGATCGGCGAGTTTTCCGGCCGGCGCAGCGAGCGCCACAGCGAGGCTTCCACTTCGGCGATGCGTTCGGTGTCGGTGATGGGTCTGCCGTTGTCTTCGAGCACATGGTAGATGTCGAGGCTGAAGCCGTTCTCGGCCGGCGAGATGCGCGCATCGACCACGCTGAGGCCAAGCTGATCCAGCACTGCGGTGGCGCGCGTGAAGCCATGACGGCGATGCGGCGCGAAGATCAGCACGGCGCTGGTGCCACGCTGGCTGTGTGGCTGCACGGCGACGATGGGGTCATCCGCCGAGGCGCCGCGAGCGGCATGCAGCCTGGTGAACCAGGCGATTTCCTCCGGCGTCTGCCGCAGGAAATAGGCCGGCGCGAGTTGTGTCCAGGAGCGGTCGATCGCCGCGGGCTCGATGCCGTCGCGCGCCAGCAGCTCGCGGGCTGCCCCCTGGTTCTCGCGCACCAGCTGCTCCTGGTCGATGGGGCTTTCGAGGCCGCGGCGCAGGGCGGCGCGCACGCGCTCGTAGAACTCCTGGAACAGCGATGCCTTCCAGGAATTCCACAGCTTCGGGTTGGTGCCACGCACATCGGCGCAGGTCAGCACATAGAGGTAGTCGAGGTGGACTTCGTCGCCCACCTTGCGGGCGAAACTGCTCACCACTTCCGGATCGCTGATGTCGCGCTTCTGGGCGGTCAGCGACAGTTCGAGGTGATTGTTCACCAGCCAGGCAACCAGACGCGCGTCGTACAGCGACAGACCCTGTTCCAGACAGAAGGCTTCGGCATCGACCGCGCCGACCACGGAGTGGTCGCCGCCGCGGCCCTTGGCGATGTCATGGAACAGCGCCGCGAGGTAGGCGATCTCCTGCTTCGGGAGCTGCTGCATGATGGCCGAGAGCTGCGGCAGCTCATGGTCGTACTTGTTCATCGCCAGACGCCGCAGGTTGCTCACCACGAACAGCGTATGCGCATCCACGGTGTAGGCATGGAACAGGTCGTACTGCATGCGGCCGACGATGCGGCCGAAAGCGGGAATGTAACGGCCCAGCACGCCGTAGGTGTTCATGCGCCGCAGTTCGTGGGTCACGCCCACCGGCGCGCGCAGGATGTCGAGGAACAGGCGGTGGTGGCGCGGGTTCTGCCGGAACTCCTCGTCGATCAGCCACAGGTGGCGCGCCACCGCGCGCATGGTGGCGGCGCTCACACCGCGCACCTGCGGATGCTGTTGCAGCAGCAGGAACAGCTCCAGCAGCGCGGAAGGCGCGCGCGCGAACACCTCCGGCGAGGTCGCTTCGAGATATTCGTTGCGGATCTGGAAGCGCGGATTCAGCGGCTGCGGCGGCGCATTGCCGGGCACCAGCTCATCGCGGAAGGCCTGCAGCAGCAGCTCGCTGAGGAAGCTGACATCCAGCACCGTGCGGTAGTAGCGCTGCATCAGCTGCTCCACCGCGAGGGTGTAGCTGGCGTCTTCGTAGCCGAAGGTCTGCGCCAGCCGGATCTGGTGGTCGAACAGCAGCCGGTCCTCGCGCCGTCCGGTGAGCAGGTGCAGGCCGAAGCGCACCTTCCACAGGAAGGCCTGCGCCTGCTTGAGCTTGCGCAGTTCCGAGGGCGTGAGGAACCCCTTGGTGACCAGCTCGTCGAGGCTGCGCGCGCCGAAATGCCGCTTGACCACCCAGCCGATGGTCTGCAGGTCGCGCAGGCCGCCGGGTCCGCTCTTCACATTGGGTTCGAGGTTGTAGGCGGTGTCGTTGGCCCGGGCATGCCGTTCGGTCTGTTCCTTGAGCTTGGCTTCGAAGAAGCGGTCCGCCGGCCAGATGCGCTGTGGCGCGAGCGCTTCGTTCATCGATTCCAGCAGCGCTGTGCTGCCGGCGATCAGCCGCACCTCCATCAGCGTCGTCATCACGCTCACATCGGTCGCGGCTTCCTCGGCGCATTGCGCCACGGTGCGCACGCTGTGCCCCACCTCGAGGCCAATGTCCCACAGGAAGGTCACCAGCTGCCCGATCTGTGCGCGCTCGCCGTCGGTCAGCGGCGCATCCGCCGGCACCAGCACCATGAGGTCCACGTCGGAGTAGGGGTGCAGTTCGCCGCGGCCGTAACCCCCCACGGCAACCAGGGCGAGGCGCGCCGCCAGGTCCTCCCGCAGCTGCTGCGACCAGGCCGCGCGCAGCAGCGTGTCGGTGAACAGCGCGCGGGCGCGCACCAGCCCCTCGACGGGCTCCTCGGCCGAGAAACGCTCCGCCAGCTCCTGCTGCGAGCGCTGGATCAGTTCGCGGTAGCAGCCGGCGCTGTGGCCGCCGTCGTCGAGCAGTTTCGGCAGGCGCTCCAGCAGCGGCCAGTCCCGCGCGTCGAGGAGGAACGCAGCGTCATCCTCGTCCTGCGCGGCCTGCCGTATCGATGTCACGTTACTGTGCCTTGCCGCGGTCCGCGGCGCTCAGCGTCATCACCTCGTATCCGGTTTCCGTGACCAGTATCGTGTGCTCCCACTGCGCCGAGAGCGAGTGGTCCTTGGTGACCACCGTCCAGCCGTCCTTGAGCGGCGGGCTCACATGGCGCTTGCCGGCATTGATCATCGGTTCGATGGTGAAGGTCATGCCGGGCTTGAGCAGCGTGCCGGTGCCGGGCTGACCGTAGTGCAGCACCTGCGGATCCTCGTGATAGATGCGGCCGATGCCGTGGCCGCAGTATTCACGCACCACGGAAAAGCCATTGCCCTCGACCAGCGTCTGGATGGCATGGCCGATGTCGCCCAGGCGGGCGCCGGGGCGGACTTTGTGGATGCCTTCCCACATGGCTTCGAAACACACGCGGCTGAGGCGCTCGGCCAGCACGGGCGGCTTGCCGGCGAAATACATGCGGCTGGTGTCGCCGTGAAAGCCGTCGCGGATCACGGTGACGTCGATGTTGACGATGTCGCCGCCGCGCAGCTTCTTGTCGTTGGGGATGCCGTGGCAGACCACATGGTTGACCGAGGTGCAGATGGTCTTCGGGAAGCCCCGGTAGCCGACGTTCGCCGGCACCGCCTTCTGGTGGTCGACGATGAAGTCGTGGCAGATGCGGTCCAGCTCTTCGGTGGTCACGCCCGGCTGCACATGGGGGCCAATCATGTCCAGGACATCGGCGGCCAGAGCTCCGGCCACGCGCATTTTCTGCTGTTCTTCGGTCGACTTGATCGTGATGGGCATGGGTCCTGGACGCCGACCCCCAAAGGCGCGGCCGGAGGGGGTCTAAGGCGTTGTTTGTGCGGGAAGTTCATGGTATAAAGCGCGGCCTTTTTTGGCAAACAATCCCCGCGTGATTCGCAAACCTGCGGCCGGGTGTTCCGTCTTGATGACGGGATCGCCGTCAGGGAGTCGCGCGAGGTCCCCAACCCGGATTTTGAGAGGAAACGACCAATGACCAGCGTGTCCATGCGACAGATGCTGGAAGCGGGCGTCCATTTCGGACACCAGACCCGCTTCTGGAACCCCAAGATGGAGCAGTACATCTTCGGGGAACGCAACCGCATCCACATCATCAATCTCGAGAAGACGCAGCCGATGTTCGCCGAGGCCGTGGCCTTCGCGCGCAGCATCGTCGCCGATGGCGGCACCGTGCTGTTCGTCGGCACCAAGCGTTCGGCGCGCGAAGCGGTCCAGAAGGAAGCAGCGCGCTGCAACATGCCCTTCGTGAACCAGCGCTGGCCGGGCGGCATGCTCACCAATTTCAAGACGATCAGGCAGTCGATCAAGCGCCTGATGGAGCTCACCGATCTTTCGACTTCCGGCGCGCTCGACAAGCGCAGCAAGAAGGAAGCCCTGCAGCTGCGCCGCGAGATGGACAAGCTCGAAAGGAGCCTGGGCGGCATCAAGGACATGCCTTCGCTTCCGGACGCGCTGTTCGTCATCGACGTGGGCCACGAGCGCATCGCGCTGGCCGAGGCCAAGAAGCTCGGCATCCCGGTCATCGCCGTGGTCGACACCAACTGCTCGCCCGATGGCGTGGACTACGTGATTCCCGGCAACGACGACGCCCTGCGCGCCATCAGCCTGTATGCCGCCTCGATGGCCGATTCGGTGCTGGACGGCAAGACCGCCGTGCCGCAGGTGATGATGGGTGAGGACGAGTTCGTAGAGCTCGACGAGAACGGCAACCCGCGTCGTCGCGCCGCGCGCCCGGGCCGGGCGCGCCCGCAGGCGCCGCGCCGCAAGCCCGCTGCTCGTGCCGATGGCGCGGAAGTCGCAGCGGCTGCTCCGGTTGCCGAAATCACCGAAGCCGAGCTCGATGAGCCGGGCGAGGGCGTGAAGACGCTGCCGGGCGGCAAGGAAACCACCCCCACCACCCGTCGTCGTCCTGTCGCAGGCGCCGGCGCCCGCCGGGGAGCTCGCTGATGAGCGTCACGGCTGACGCTGTCCGCCAGCTGCGCGAGCGCACTGGCGCCGGCATGATGGAGTGCAAGAGGGCGCTGGTGGAAACCGGCGGCGACCTCGACGCCGCCGCCGAGCTGATGCGCAAGCAGGGTTTGGCGAAGGCGG
>CAUJIK010000043.1 GCA_963205255.1 Pseudomonadota bacterium | reverse complement strand
ATGTTGATCATGCCGCGGATCGCGCCCGTGGGCTGGCTCGCCGGGTCGCCCGGCACGGCGCGCAGGTCGGGCATGGCGTGGTAGGCGCGGTAGAGATAGCTGGAGCCATCGACCAGCAGCAGGGTGGGGGTGTCGCTCATGGGGCGATTGTGCACAGGTGGCCCGGCAGCGCCGGACCCCTTCCATCCTGCAGGAGCCGCCGTGCAGACGCCTGCGCGGCAGGGGCTTGCACCGGCCGGCTAAAGCGAACCCGCCTGGAGCGCGGCGGCGATCTCCTCCGAGTGCTCGCCCAGGCGCGGGGGACGCCTGACCGGGAGGCGATGGCCGTCGAAGCGCCAGGGGGACGACAGCACGGACACCTCGCCCGCCGAGGGGTGGGGCAGCCTGTGGAGCAGGCCTGCCGCCTGCGTTCTCGTGCCGAGCAGCGCTTCGTGCAAGCCCAGCACCTGTCCGTTGGGAATGCCGGCCGCCGTCAGCTTGTCGAGCAAGTCTTGCCTGGAATGTTTCAGCAGCTCCTCGCGCAGCAGTGCGGAGAGGGCCGCGCGGTTCCGCGCCCGCTGGAGGTTGGTCTCGAAACGCGCGTCGCCGGCAAGATCGGGACGCCCCAGGACGTCGATGCAAAAACTTCGGTACTGGCGGTTGTTGCCCACCGCGATCACCAGGGGGCCGTCCGCCGACTGGAACACACCGTAGGGCACGATGGAAGGGTGCTCGTTGCCGTAGCGGGGAGGATCGCCGCCCAGCAGCAGCGCCTCCAGCCCATAGTAGGAGCTGATCATCACCCCGCAGTCGTACAGCGCGAGGTCGATCCGGCATCCCTTGCCGGTGGACCTGGTCTTGAACAGCGCGGCGAGCACGGCTTGCGCCGCATACATGCCGGTGAAAAGATCGACCGCCGCGACGCCGAACTTGAGCGGCGGCCGGCCGGCCTCGCCATTGATGCCCATCAATCCGCTTTCGCCCTGGATCACGAGGTCATAGCCCGGCCGGGCGGCCTCCGGCCCTGCGCGGTCGTAGCCCGCGATGGCGCAGTAGACGATTTTCGGATTGAGAACCTTCAGATCCTCATAGCCCAGTCCGAACCGCTCCATGCCGCCGGACTTGAAGTTCTCCACCACCGCGTCGCACCGGGCCGCGAGCTGCCGAATGGTTTCGACGCCTTCAGGCGTACCCATATCCACCGCGATGGAGCGCTTGTTGCGGTTGAAACCATGGAAGTAGGTGGTTTCGCCCGGGGCAATCTGCATGCCCCAGTCGCGCGTATCGTCGCCGCGCTGCGGATGCTCCACCTTGATGACATCGGCGCCCAGATCGGCCAGCACCATGGTGCTCAAGGGGCCGGCCAGCACGCGGGAAAGATCGAGCACCTTGACACCGGAGAGCGGAAGATCGGTTCGCATGGTTGAAGCCTTTTGCCGTCGATTCGTACGGGCCGGCATCGTAGATAAAAGTCTCCGACAGTGTTCCTTTATGCAGCTTCCATGTCCCCAATAAGCAAGTTAATGCCCCAATAAAGCAAGTTTTCATCGGAGGCGCTCTCCATACTCGATGTGCATCGATCCAAACAACGGCACACCAAGGAGACGACACCGTGAAAACGACAGCGAAAGTGGTTGCGCGCGCCGGAATGGCACTGGCAGCGTGGGTGCTGGCCGCCAGCGCATGGGCATGGGCCGACCGCCCGGTCAGGCTGATCGTGCCGGCGCCGGCTGGCGGCACCGCGGACATCATCGCCCGCGTCTTCGGGCAACAGCTGTCGGCCGACATCGGGCAGCCGGTGGTGGTCGAGAACAAGCCGGGAGCGGCCGCCTCCATCGGCCTGCAGGCCATGCTGCAGGCAGCGCCCGATGGCTACACCCTGGCGATGGTCCCCAGCAACGTGCTGACCGAAAGCCCGCACGTCATGAAGCTGGCGTACGACCCGCTCAAGGACATCCTGCCGATCGCGACCCTGATCCGCTCGGGGGTCGTCCTGGTCACGCCGGCAAGCACCCCCGCGCATGATTTCGCCGGCCTGGTGGCCTACCTGAAGACCCGCAAGGGGGCCTATTCCACCTACAGCACGGGCACCGCTTCCCACTATGCCGGCCTGATCCTGAGCGACAAGGCGGGCCTGGACATGCAGCACGTGGGCTACGCCGGTTCACCACCTGCGCTGCAAGGCTTGCTGGGCGGGCAGGTGGATTTCATGTTCGACGGCATCCTGACGTCCCTGCCTCTCATCAAGAGCGGCAAGCTGCGCGCCTATGCCTTCTCGGGCAAGCAGCGTTCGCGCCTCCTGCCCGACGTACCCACCACGGCCGAGGTGGGCTATCCCGAGCTGCAGTTCATGGGCTGGATCGGCCTGGTGGGCTCGTCCAGGCTGCCGGCGGACGTACTGGCCAAGGTCCAGGCCGCCGTGAAGCAAGCGGCGAGCGAACCCGCCGTGCAGAAGCGGCTGGCCGAACTGGGCGAACCCGATCTCAGCATCGACACGCCCGCGATCCAGCGCGAGGACACGGCGATTTCGGAGCGCAACGCCGCCATCGTCAGGAAGTACGACATCAAGAACTTCTGAACCGCCGCTCTTCACGGGTTCCCGGCACAGGAGACATGGCATGAAAGTCAGACAAATCACCCCCGCCATAGGCGCCGAGATTTCCGGTGTCCATCTGGGGGAAGCCGCCCGCAACGCCGATCTGTTCGCGCAGATCAGGGCGGCGCTGCTCAAGCACCGCGTCCTGTTCTTCCGCGGCCAGGACATCACACGGGCCGAGCACGTGGCGTTCGCGCGCTGTTTCGGTCCGCTCGAAGACCATCCCGTGGTCGGCAGCGATCCCGACCATCCCGGCCTGGTGCGCATCTACCGCAGCGACAACCCGCACAGCTTCGAGAATACCTATCACTGCGACGGTCTGTGGCGTCCCAACCCGTCCATGGGCGCGGTGCTGCGCTGCATCGAATGCCCGGAGATCGGCGGCGACACCATCTGGGTCAACATGGCGAAGGCCTACGAAGAGCTGCCCGACTACGTCAAGGCGCAGATCGCCGACCTGCGTGCCAAGGCCAGCATCGAGCACACCTTCGGCGCGGTGCTGACGCCCGAGGCGCGTGCCAGGCTGGTGCAGGAGAACCCCGCAGCGGAGCACCCCGTGGTCCGCACCCACCCCGAGACGGGCGAGAAGATCCTGTTCGTCGGCGCGGGCTTCACTTCGCACTTCGTCAACTGGAGCACGCCGGCGAACGTGCGCCACGGCATCGACAAATCACCCGGCGCATCGCTGCTGCTGAACTATCTGACCAGCCGCGCCAGCATTCCCGAATACCAGGTGAGATGGTCGTGGAAGCCGGGCGACATCGCGGTCTGGGACAACCGCAGCACCCAGCATTACGCCTGCAACGACTACTTCCCGGCGCCGCGCAAGATGGAGCGCGCCGGGATCGTCGGCGACCGTCCGTACTGACGCTTCCCGCCTCTCTCGGGTTCATCCACAAGAAGAAGCCTCCCCGGTCTTGCGGAGCATCCCCGGCGACCCACCACGCAATGAAAAGCAGAACAGCCCTCTTCGCCATGCTCGCCATGGCCGCCTCCCATGCGCAATCGTCCGTCGCGCCGTACGGCACCGCGGACCTTCGCCACGACTTCTGACCCGATACCACTCGCAAGGACACCCCATCATGAACTTTCTCGATGGCCATCTGTTTCCCGAAAACCAGCCGCCGCTGATCATTACCGCCGCCCCCTATGCGCCGGGCTGGCTGCCCGCCGATTTCCCGCAGGACATTCCTGTCACGATGGAAGCGCAGATCCAGAAGGCCGTGGATTGCTACAACGCCGGCGCCACCGTCCTGCACCTGCACGTGCGCGAGCTGGACGGCAAGGGCAGCAAGCGGCTTTCGAAGTTCAATGAATTGATCTCGGGCGTGCGCAAGGCGGTGCCGGAGATGATCATCCAGGTCGGCGGCTCGATCTCCTTCGCGCCCGAGGGCGAGGGCCAGGCGGCCAAATGGCTCTCGGACGACACGCGCCACATGCTGGCCGAGCTCGACCCCGTGCCCGACCAGGTCACGGTGACCGTCAACACCTCGCAGATGAACGTCACCGATCACGCGGAAGACGCCGACTTCGTCGGCACCTCACGCGCAAACCCCAGGCTGTTCGACACCTACAAGGAGATGATCGTGCCGGCCACGCCGCTGTGGGTGCAGGAGCATGTCCGGCGCCTGTCGGCCGCCGGCATCCAGAGCGCCTTCCAGTGCTACAACACCAACAGCTTCGAGTCGGTGGAGCGCCTGATGCGCCGCGGCTTCTACAAGGGGCCGCTGGTGATGAACTGGGTGGCGATCGGTGGCGGCATGGACACGCCCAACGTCTACAGCCTCGGCAACTTCCTGCGCGGCGTTCCCGACGGTGCCGTGGTCACGGTGGAAAGCAACGTGCGCAACGTGCTGCCGGTCAACACCATGGGCATTGCCATGGGCCTGCACGTGCGCTGCGGCATCGAAGACTGCCTGTGGAACCAGGATCGCAGCGCCAAGGCCAGCACGGTTTCGCAGATCGAGCAGCTCGTGCGCATTGCGCGTGAATTCCGCCGGCCCATCGCCACGGCAAGGCAGGCGCGCCAGATCAGCCGCATCGGCGTGTTCTTCGATACCGTGGAAGAAACGCTGGTGCAGAATGGGTTCGCCCCGAACCGCGACGGCGCCACCCAGGGCTTTTTGCGCAAGACGCAGTGAAACAGGAAACCGAACCATGGCCGCACCGCAAGAAAAAATCATCGTCACCTGCGCCGTGACCGGCGCGATTCACACGCCGACCATGTCGCCCTACCTGCCGATCACGGCCGGGCAGATCGCCGAAGAAGCGGTCGCCGCCGCGCAGGCAGGAGCCGCCATCGTGCACCTGCACGCGCGGCAGCCCGACAACGGCCAGCCGTCGCAGGACCCGGAGCTGTTCCAGGCCTTTCTGCCGGCCATCGCCGAGCGTTCGGACGTGGTCATCAACCTCACCACGGGCGGCGCGCCGACGATGCTCGTGCAGGAGCGCCTGCAGCCCGCGCTTCGGTTCAAGCCCGAGGTGGCCTCGCTGAACATGGGGTCGATGAATTTCGGCCTCTACCCGATGCTGAATCGGTACACGCAATTCCAGCATGACTGGGAGCGCCCCTACCTGGAAGGATCGGAAGACCGGGTCTTTCGCAACACCTTCAAGGACATCCGCTACATCCTGGAGTCCTGCGCCGATCATGGCACCCGTTTCGAGATCGAGTGCTACGACACCAGCCACCTCTACACCGCGGCGCATTTCATCGACCGCGGCATCCTCAAGCCGCCCTTTTTCATTCAGACGGTGTTCGGCCTGCTGGGGGGCATCGGCACGCACCCGGATGATGTGATGCACATGCGCCGCACGGCCGAACGCCTGTTCGGACAGGACTACTACTGGTCGGTGCTGGGCGCGGGCCGCAGCCAGATACCCATTGCCACCCAGGCCGCCGCGATGGGCGGCAACGTCCGGGTCGGACTGGAGGACTCCCTCTGGGACGGCCCGGGTCGATTGGCCACCAGCAACACGCAGCAGGTGCGGCGCATCGTCTCGATCCTGCAGTCGCTCAACCTCGCGGTGGCGACACCGGACGACGCGCGCCGCATGCTGCAGCTCAAGGGACGGGGCGCCGTCGCGTTTTGATTTTGAAACTGAATTACCGGAAATGAAAATGCAGGCAGTGCGCGTGTTGCCGGCCGCCGATGGCGGCCAGCTGGAGATACAGGACATCCCGATCCCCGAGCCCGGCCCCGGCGAAGTGCGGGTGCGCGTGCACGCCTCGGGCATCAACTATGGCGAGATCAAGCACATGCGCGAGCACCGTGCCGGCCAGCCGGTCACGGCCGGTGTCGAGTTCGCGGGCGAGATCGACCGCGTGGGCCCGCAAGTGCAGGGCTGGCGCGCGGGTGACCGGGTGATGGGCCATGGCCGGGGCTGCCATGCGCAGTACGTGATCGCGGCGCCTCTGGCACTGATGGCGCTGCCCGACGACGTGTCGCGGATCGACGCGGCGGCGTTTCCCAACGTGTTCATCACCGCGCACGACGCGCTGGTGAGCAACGGCGCGCTGAAGGCGGGCGAATCGGTGTTCATCAACGGCGCTTCCGGCGGCGTGGGCATGGCCGCCATCATGATCGCCGCGGCGCTCGGCGCCTCGCCCGTGATCGCGTCCTCGCGCTCGGCGCAGAAGCTGCAACGCCTGGCCGAATTCGGCATGGACGTCGGCATCGACGCCACCAGCCAGAACCAGGTCGAGGCCATCATGGCCGCCACCGGCGGGCGCGGCGTGGACGTCATCGTCGACACCATCGGCGGCACCGTTTTCGAGGACCACGTCAAAAGCCTGGCGGTCAAGGGCCGCCTGGTCAATCTGGCGCGGCTGGGTGGGGCCCAGTACGCGCGCCTGGACATCAACCAGCTGTGGCTGAACCGCCTGAAGCTGATAGGCGCCACTTTCCGCACCCGCAGCGAGCAGGAGCGCCTGGATTGCGTGCAGGCCTGCGCGCGCGACCTGCTGCCCTTCTTCCGCGCGGGCAAGCTGCGGCTGCCAGTGGAGCGCACCTTTGCGCTGCCCGCCATCGGCGAGGCGTACGACTACATCGTGCGCAGCCAGCACATGGGCAAGCTGGTGCTCATCCCGGATTGATCCCATTCTTGACAGGAAACGACATGAATACTTCCCCCGTTGTACTGGTGACCGGCGCGACCGCCGGCATCGGCCGTGCCACCGCCCTCGCTTTCGGCCGCGAGGGCGCGCGGCTGGTGTGCTCCGGCCGCAACGCCGAAGCCGGCGAGCAACTGGTGGCACAGCTGCAGGCCCTGGGCACCCAAGCCGTGTTCGTGCGCGCCGACGTGAGCGACGAAGGCCAGGTCGAGCAGCTCGTGGCCACCGCCACGACACGTTTCGGCCAGATCGACATCGCTGTCAACAGCGCCGGCATCGAAGGCACGCCGGGTCCCCTGACCGGGCAGACGGTCGAATCCTTTCGCGCCACCTTCGACGCCAACGTGCTGGGCTCCTTCCTGTGCCTGAAGCATGAACTGCGCGCAATGACGGCGCAGAAGCACGGCGCCATCGTCAACCTGTCGTCCACCATGGGCAGCCGGGGCAACGCGCAGAACCCGGTGTACGTGGCTAGCAAGCATGCCATCGAGGGGCTGACCAAGTCCGCCGCGCTGGAGGCCAGCCCCTTCGGCGTGCGCGTGAACGCGGTCGCCCCCGGCCCCATCGATACCGGCATGCTGGAGCGCATCGCGGGTGGCGCCGAGCGGGTCGCCGCCGTGGCGGCCTCCATCCCGATGGGCCGCATCGGCACCCCCGAGGAGGTGGCCGACGCCATCGTCTTCCTGGCCTCCGGGCACGCCCGCTACGTCACGGGCCAGATCCTGGCCGTCAACGGCGGCAAGACGGCCATGTAGCCGAGAGCCGTCAGCCGAAGCGCCATGAATCGCCAGGCACCGCGCGCTCGTCCGTGGCGGATTGCTGCCGGCGCCAGCCCGAGACGCTGGTGCCAAAGGTGGATCGGAACCAATGGCTGAAGCTGCTGGGGCCTGAGAATCCCAGAAGTCCCGCCACCTCGCCCAGCGGCAGATCGCTTTCCTGCAGGTGGCGCAGCACCAGCCCGGCGCGGACCTCGTCCAGCAGCGCCGAGAAGGTATGCCCCTCGGCGCTGAGGCGGCGGTGCAGCGTGCGGCGGTCCATGCCCAGGTGCCGGGCCATCTGCTGGGCGGTGCAGCGTCCGCCCGGCAACAGCGCGGTGATGAGTTCACGACAGGTGGCCTGCGCGTCGACGTGGCGGCGGCGCAAGGCCGCATCCAGGTAGTCGCGCGCGAAACGCACCACGCCGGTGTTGTCCGGCACGCGTGACAACTGCATGTCGGCCAGTGTGCAGACCATGCCGTTGAAGCCCTGGTTGAACATCGGCATGCGGCCGAAAAAAGCACGGTGCGCCGATGCATCGACCGGCGCGCGGTGCGTGAAGCACACCTGCAGCGGCCGCCATTGCGGGCCGATCAGCTCCCGCAGAATGCGGAACTTGACCGCCACGGCCAGCTCGATCGATTGCCGGATCGACACGCCGCCGGGAACGGGCAGCAGGTCTTCGCGCACCAGCACCGTGGAGCCGGCGTCTTCGATGCGGGTCACCAGCGCAGAGCTCAGCAGCTTGAGATAGCGGCACAGGGTGTCCAGCGCCTGCCGGGGGGTGGGCTCCTGCTTCAGCACCAGGCTGATCGGCCCGAGATTCGAGAAGGTGCGCCGCGCCGCCAGCCTCAGCGCGAAATTCTCGGTGCCCGTGACGCGCGCCGTGCGCTCCAGCAACTCACGCACCGCATGGCTGGGTATGAGCGTCTCGGGGTTGTCCAGCAGACGTGCCGACAGCCCCACCCCACGCAGCAGATGGTAGGGATCGTGCTTCAGCTCACGCACCAGCGCCACGTAGCCGTTCAGGCTGGCGCTGCGGATGAGTTGGTCGGTGGCGGGCATGTCGGGAAATGGGTGTGTCCTCTTGATCGAAATTCTAGGAAGAATTCACCACGGCCGACCGTATCACCACAGCCGACCGCATGCACTACGATGCGCGGCACACCAACGGAGACATCCCCATGAGAACCCTCAAACGCATCCTGCTCGCGCTGCTCGCCGTCGTGGTCGTCGCGGGCACGCTGGGCTGGTTCAGCCTGGACAAGGAAACCCGCGGGCTGATCG
>CAUJIK010000042.1 GCA_963205255.1 Pseudomonadota bacterium | reverse complement strand
GCCTGGGGCAGACATCAGTACGGCTGGGTAAGCGGCTCCATCGATGGCCGCAACGTCACGCGCATTGCGTTGCCCGGTGTTGTCTCCTCGGGCGTGACGGCTGGCGGCGTGATAGTCGCGGCCAACGGTGGGCCCTTGCCGACGACGGGGGCGACGAGTGCGTTGCGTGGCATCCAGTTCGGGCCGGGCGGCGCGGTGCTGCCATTCAACTACGGCACCTATCTGAGCAACAACCAGATGGTCGGTGGCAGCGGGCCGGCGTTGTCGCTGTATGGCCGGCTCGGCAATCCGATCGAGCGTCTGGGTGGCTACGCGCGTACCCACTTCGCGTTCACGGATACGCTCAATGGCTTTGCCGAACTGGCGTATTCGGAAGCGAAGGCAATCGTGGCCTCGCAGCCGAGCTACCTGCCCAACGGCGATCCCATCCTCACGATCCGCCGTGACAATGCCTTCCTGCCGACATCGGTTCGCACCATCATGGAGAACAACGCCCTGCAGACCTTCAGCATGGGCCGCCAACTGCCGGAGTTTGGTCTCTACTCGCTGTCCGCTTCGCGCTCGGCCACGACGCGTTTCGCCGCCGGCCTGGACGGCAAGCTCGGTGAGGGCTGGAAATGGGATGCCTATGTCGGTGCGGGCAGCACGGACTACTACGACAAGACGCTGAACAATACCAACGAGCCCAACTGGCGCGCGGCCATCGACAGCGTGATCGGTCCCGATGGCACACCGATCTGCCGCATCAACTCCACCAATCCGGCCGATATCGCGATTACTTCCGCGGCCAACTACCAGGGTCGTGGCGCGGCGCCGGGCTGTGTCGCGGCCAATCCCTTCGGCGCCGGGTCATTGACGCCCGCGGTGGTCGACTACGTGGTGGGTCTGAGCTGGGCCGTGGCCACCATCAAGCAGCAGTCGGCCGGCGCCAGCATCCAGGGCGAGCCGTTCTCGACCTGGGCCGGCCCCGTGTCGGTGGCCGGTGGTCTCGACTATCGTCGGGACAGTGTCGATCAGAGTGTCGACCCGCTTTCCATGGTGACAACTCCTGCGTTCCAGAGCGGCAGCTGGCAATTCGCCAACCGTCGTCCGCTTGATGGCGCCTACAACGTGAAGGAAGTGTTCGCCGAGACGGTGGTGCCGCTCGCCAAGGGCATCACCATGCTGCGGGAGCTGGACCTGAACGCGGCGGTCCGCATCGCCGACTACAGCACCAGCGGTGATGTCACCTCGTGGAAGGCGGGTCTGGTCTGGGGGCCGGGGGGTGGGCTGCGGCTGCGCGCCACGCGCTCGCGTGACATCCGCGCGGCCAACCTGGTCGAGCTGTACACGCCTGGCGTGCTCATCACGGGTGCGATCACCGACTATGGCCGTCCGGGCAATCCGACGCCGCAAACGGTGACCGTCACCATGGGCAATCCGGACCTCAAGCCGGAGACTGCCGATACGACCACCATCGGCTTCACCTGGCAGCCGGCGTTCGCCCCGGGGCTGCAGACGTCGATCGATTACTACAAGATCGATCTGAAGGATGCGATCGGCTCGCTCGGCGGCCAGAACATCGTCAACGCCTGCTATGGCATCGGCGCTTTCGCGGGCAATGCGCGCCCGGAAATGTGCTCGCTGATCTCGCGCGACGCGACCAGTGGCAACATTTCGATGGTCGCCAACCAGAGCCTGAACCTTGCCTATACCAACACGCGCGGCGTGGACATGGAGCTGGGCTACTCCTTCGGCCTGGATCGGCTGTTCTCCAGCGCCTCGGGCCGGATGACCCTGCGGCTGCTGGGCACCTATGTCGATCAGTCGAACGAGAACAACGGCATCGTCACGGTGGATCGCGCCGGGCAGATCGGCAATTCGCAGTGGCGTCTGACGGGCAGCGCGGGCTACACCACAGGGCCGCTGGCACTGTATCTGCAGGCCCGCTACCTCGATGCGGCGAAGATCGATGTCACCTATGGTCCGAACGACATCTATGACAACCGGGTGCCTTCCTATCTCTACATGAACGGCTCGGTGCAGTACACGTTGTTCGAGAGCGAGGCGCGCGGCCGATTGCAGTTGTTCGGCAACGTCAACAACATCTTCGACAAGGCGCCGCCGCTGGTTCCTTCGGCCAGCGCAGCGCCGAGCCAGGCTCCTCTGGCGGCCGACTACGACAAGATCGGGCGCTATTTCTCCATGGGGGCGCGCTTGCGCTTCTGATCGGCGTCGGCGGCCAGGCAGTGATGCCGGGCCGCAATGCCCGCTGGATCTGCGCGGCCCGCGGGCACTCTGCTAGAGTGCCGCCTCATGGCAGGCCGCAGACCGAAGGTGCAGCAGGGCATACAGTCCATCGAAGTGGGCATGACTCTGCTGCAGGCGCTGGCACGGGCGCCCGGACCGCAGATGCTCAAGAATCTGGCCGCGGCGGCGCACATGCCGCCGGCCAAGGCCCACCGTTATCTGGTCAGTCTTTCCCGCATGGGCCTGGTGGAGCAGCAGGAGACGGGTCTCTATGATCTGGGTCCCTTTGCGCTGGATCTGGGTCTTGGCGCCCTGGCTCGTCTGGAACCGGTGACCATTGCGGCGGCCAGCCTGCCCCGGCTGCGGTCGGAAATCGGGCAGACCGTCGCGCTTGCCGTGTGGGCGAACCAGGGTCCGACCATTGTCAGGTGGCTGGGGGCGGATGCGCCGGTTGCGGCCAGCCTGCGCGTGGGATCCGTCATGCCGCTGACACGATCGGCCACCGGTCAGGTATTCGTGGGGTTTTGTCCGCGCTCCATGACTGAGCGCAAGGTGAAGGCTGAACTGGCAGACAACGCCCGCAAGGGGTTGTTGCCGAACGATCCGGCGGAGATGGAGCAGGTCGCCGAGACGGTACGTCAACAGGGGTTCGCTTCAACCAGTGATTTCATACCGGGCATTGCCGGCGTTGCGGCGCCGGTGTTCGACCATGCGGGTGAAGTGCTGATGGCGCTGATTGCGCTGGGCTACAGCAAGCCATTCGAGACGGCGAGGAGCCGCATCGCGCGGGCTGTGGTGCAGGAGGCGCAGGCCCTGTCGCGGCGGTTCGGCATGACTTCCTCTGCGCCCGGGGCCGCGCCGCCCGACTGACGGCTGGTTGGTCATATACACGACCGGATTCTGGTATAGAGTCCATCTCATGCATGAAGATGAAACCCCTACCTACTACACGGCCACGCGCAAGTACGACCTGAGTTTTCCCTCCCTGGAGGGCGACATCGAAGCCGACGTCGTCATCATCGGCGGCGGATTCTCCGGCATCCACACGGCGCTGGAACTGGCCGAGCAGGGCGTCACCAATACCGTGGTGCTTGAGGGGCGTTACCTCGGGTATGGCGGCACCGGGCGCAACGGCGGGCAGGTCATGGCCGGGATCGGCCACGATCTGGATGCCATCCGCAAGGACGTGGGAGAGGAGGGTCTCAAGGCCATCTTCGCCCTGAGCGATCTGGGCCCGCAGATCATGCGCGAGCGCATCGCGAAGTACGGAATCGATGCCGATTTTCGCAGCGGCTATGGCTACATGGCATTCAACGCGCGCCAGGCGGCGACGCTGCGCGAGTGGGAGAAGGAGTTCAAGTCGCTGGGCTCCGCGCACGAGATCCGCTACCTCGAAGGCGCCGATGTGCGGCAGATCATCGGCACCGATGTCTACAAGGCCGCTCTGCTGCACATGGGCGGCGGCCATGTGCATTCGTTGAACCTGCTGCTGGGCGAGGCCAAGGCGCTGAGCGAGCAGTACCGGGTGCGCATCTTCGAATGCAGCCCGGCGCTGGCCGTCACCCACGGGCCGCGCGTGCGCGTGCGCACCGCCATGGGCAGCGTCACCGCCGAGAAGCTGGTGTGGGCGGTGGACAGTTTCAACAACCGCGTCGAGCCTGAGCTGCATGGCTCGACGATCAATGTTTATGCCTACAACTCGGTCACCGAACCGCTGCCGGCGGAGCTGATCGAGCGCATCAGCCCGATCCGCGGCGCCTACAGCGACATCCGCCCGGTCATCGACTATTTCCGTGTCACCAACGACAACCGGCTGATGTTCGGCTCCTCCACGCAGGTGGTCGAGCACATCCCCGGGGATCTGAAGGCATGGAACCGCCAGCTGATGCTGAAGGTGTTCCCTTATCTCGCGGATGTGAAGATCGACCTCGCATGGGGCGGCCCCATGGCCACGACCAAGAACCTGTTCCCGCAGATCGGCACTCTGTCCGGCCGGCCGAATGTGTTCTACACGCAGGGGTACTGCGGCTTCGGCGTCACACCCAGCCAGATCATCTGCAAGATCCTCGCCGAAGGCATCCTCGGCGGCTCCGAACGCTATCGGCTCCTCAGTTCCATTGGTCGCAGCGACATCCCCGGCAAGGATCACTACCGCGCGCTGCTGGTCAGTCTCGGGAAACTCGCGCACCAGATCTCGGGCTACTGGCACGGACGGCGCTGACGGGGACGCGGTCCGCCGCACAAAGGCGCCGCGGACCTGAATCAGCGCAGAGCGGGTGTACGAAGCAGCGCCCTGAAGGTCGCGAGCAGCGCGTCGCGTTGTCCGGCTGACAGGCGGACATAGCGGCGCAGCGGCGGCATGCGATAGACCACTTCGCTGGCGCCGAAATGCGTGAGCCGGCACTGCCAGCCCTGCGCATCCTGCGCCAGCTCGCAGTGCGTGAAGTCCAGCGGCAGCAGCGCCTCGGTCAGGGACGCATCCGCCTCGAGCCGCGCATCTGGCGGAATGCACTCGATGCCGGTGCGCTTCCACGATCCGCGATGCCTGATTTGCAGATGCCGGTCGCCCGGCGCGCTGCCCGGCACGTGAAAGATGAACTGCGTGCTGACCTCATGCATGAGGAAGTGCGGCTCGACACGCTCCTGCGCGAGGAACTCGATGTCGCCGGCACGGAACAGGACCAGGCCGTCGCTCCGCGGTTCGCATTCCAGCGTGCCCATATCATGGCGCAGGCGCGACAGCAGCACACCGGGCAGGTATCCCGCAGGCTGGAGATTTGCCCACCACTGTCTGAATCGGGTGGCGGCTCCGCTCATCTGGGCGCTACCTGCCCAGTGAATCCGGTCCGAGCTCCTTCTGCAGGATTTGCTCGACCGGCACGGGCTTGAAAGGATCCACCTTGCGGACGAACCTGGTCCACACGAAGGCGTACACCGCTACCAGCGCGAACATGATGCCGAACTGCTTGTACACCGGCGCCGAGCTGGTCCCCAGCGGCGTGATGTACCAGATGGCCAGCAGGATGCCCACGGTGGAGACGATCTGCGGCAGCGGAAACCACGGCGCGCGGTAAGGGCGCGGCAGATCCGGCCGGCGGATGCGCAGCAGCACCACCGAAATGTTCACCAGGATGTAGGCCACGCCCCAGGCGCACACGGCCGCGAGCACCAGCGTGCCGAGCTTGTCCACGTCGCCACGAACGAACCAGGCGTGCAGGCAGGGGATGAGCACCGCGACCAGGATGCCGAACAGCGGTGTTTTCAGGCGCGGATGCAGGTACGCGAAGATCCGCGGCAGCGCGCCGTCGATGGCCATGCCATACATGATGCGCGGCAATCCGGCCATGAGCGTGTTGATGGTGGCGCCGCCGGCGAACAGCAGGCCGATGCCGATCCATATCTTGCCGAAGGGGCCGAACACGGCCTCGGCCAGTTGCGGCACCGCCAGCGGTGTATCCAGCAGGTGCACGCCCGTTTCCGCATCCAGCAGCACGTTCTCCACCTGGCGGCGCATGGCGGCGCCATAGAGCATCATGCAGGTGGCGACGCTCGCGAGGCCGAGCGCCATGGCGCGGGGAATGTGGCGCGCCGGCTGCTTCATCTCCGCAGCCAGCGGCGTGACGTATTCGAAGCCGACGAACATGAACATCGCCATGCCCACCAGCGACAGCACCGCCGGCAGGCTGGTGCCGATGCTCGAGCCACCGAACCAGCCTTCCAGCTCCACGGCCGGCGGCATCAGCACGCCGCGCAGTCCGAAAGCCATCAGCGTGAGCCACATCACCAGCGTCAGCACCACCTCGGCGCGGCCGAACACCTGGATGCCGAAGGCATTGACGATGCCGAAGATCACCACCAGGCCCACACCGATGAGCCACGAGGTGCCGCTGGCTTCCAGCGTGGAATGGATGGTGTCGAAGTTCACCGCCGCCATGGTGCCGCTGAGGATGGTCTCGGCGGTGCCGGCGAAGGCATGCACGAGGATGTAGGCCGAGATGGTGCCGGTGATGGCCCAGAAACGGCCCAGGCCGCAGCAGATGTAGTCGTACACCGAGCCGGTGGTGGGCAGGATGGCCGCGGCCTCGGAGAAGGTCATGGCCTGGGCCTGCATCATCACGAAGGCGATGAGCATGGCGGCCGCGAAGGCGCTGCCGCCGATACCGAAGCCGGTGGTCGCCGTGAGGATGACGGGGCTGGCCATGATGAGGCCGACGGACGTGGCCAGAGCGGTCGGGAAGCCGACCTTTGCCTTGTGGTCCCGCATGTTGCGCCGCCCTGAAGGACGCCCCCTGTTATTCTGTGAAGCTGGCACTATACACGACCAAATTCGAGTATCGAGGAACGCACCATGAGCATGACTCCCATCCAGAACGGTACCCGTATCTCCGAACTCGATTCCTGGGGCAGCTTCAGCAACCTGGGTGCCGAGATCCTGGAGGGCGGCGATGTGGAAGCCCGTGGCCGCATGACTTTCGGCGCGCCCGACGACGCCATCAGCGCCGGATACTTCGGCACCCGCAAGGCGAAATACCGTTTGGTCTATCCCTTCAGCGAGCAGGCCACCGTGGTCCATGGCGAGTTGCGCATCACCGATGAATCCACCGGCAAGACTACCCACTACAAGCCGGGCGACACCTGGTTCGTCACCAAGGGCACCTCGACGGTATGGGAAGTGCTCACCGACGATTTCACCAAGCACTACCTGGCCTTCGGCTGAAGGCCCGGCCATGAGCAGCACCGACTGGATATCGGTGGGCGATCTGGGGGCGGCCTTCGCGCCCGATGCGAACACCTTCCCCGAATCGGCGGAGCTTGTGGGCAAGCGCCTGTCGTTCAGTTTCGAGAACGGCTGGGCTATCGACTACACCTTCACCAGCGCCGCACGCCTGGCGCGCAGCGTGGTGCGCAAGGATGCCGCTTCCGCGATGGAGGACGGCGAGGCGGACTATGCCGCCACCACCATCCGCCCCGGCGTGCACCTGATCAACATCGTCGAGCCGCGGCGCGCGGCCGCTGTGTCGATCCTGCTGGTGGATATCCCGGCCGGAATCTGCACCCTGCTGCGTTCCAGCCTGCCCACGCGCGAGGAGGCCTCGAAGCCTTTCTTCGCGCGCATCGAGGCTGGCGAGGAGCTCACCGCGGTGCGGGCGCAGTTCATCGCGGGCGCCGTCGGCGCGCCGTTCACGGCGTCGACACCGCGGCATGAGCCGACCTCCGATCTCGTCGGCCGGCGCGTGGAATACACCTACAGCAGCACCGAGAAGTACGAGCACATCTATCTCAGCGACAAGTTCTACACCTGGCAGTGCCTGGCCGGTTCCGAAAAGGGCCTCGCCGATACGGATCGCTGTCACTACCTGAAGCTGGGGAAAGAACTGTATCTGTTCGTGTGGCGCGAGAAGATCGTGCCGACGCTGGGTGTGGTGGTGGTCGATTTCACGCAGAAGCGCACCATGGGCCGCATCTGCGGCTACGCCGGCTTCGATTTCGCCGCGGTGACCAGCTTCCCGGTGGGCGCGCATCTGCAGCAGGTCGGCGTGACGCGCGCGTGATGAGCAAGGCGGCGCGCATTTCGCTGGATCTTTCCGGGCGTGCCTGCCTCGTGACGGGCGCCGGCCGGGGCATAGGCCGCGAGATCGCGCGCGTTTTCGCGGCCCACGGCGCCGGCGTGCTGGTGGCGGATCAGGTCGCGGAGCGTGCCGCGGCGGTGGCCGACGAAATCGTCGCCAGTGGCGGCAATGCGGCGCCCGCCACGGCCGATGTGTCCGGCAAGGAAGCGTGCACGAAGCTCGTGGCCGCGGCGGCGCAGCGCTTCGGCCGCCTCGACATGCTGGTGCACAACGCCGCGTACTTTCCGCTGACGCCCTTTGCCGCCATCGACGCCGACGTGCTCGAGCGCACGCTGGCGGTGAATCTCAAGGCCGCGTTCTGGCTCACCCAGGCCGCGCTGCCGCTGCTGCGCGCGGCGCCGCAGGGCAGGGTGCTGGTCACTTCGTCGGTCACCGGCCCGCGCGTCGCGTATCCGGGCCTTGCGCATTACGCGGCTTCCAAGTCCGGTCTCAATGGCTTCATCCGCGCCGCGGCGCTGGAGCTGGCGCGTGATGGCATCACGGTCAACGGTGTCGAGCCAGGCATGATCGCAACGCCTGCCCAGGACAATCTCGGCGACCCGGCCCACATGGAATCGCTGCGCAAGGGTGTGCCGCTGGGCCGTCTGGGCAGTCCCGCGGACATCGCCGGCGCCATGCTGTTCCTGGCCTCCGATGCGGCCGGCTACATCACCGGGCAGACGCTGGTGGTGGACGGCGGCGCGCTGCTGCCGGAGTCGCGCACGGCGCTGGATCCGGTCTGAGGAGTCATCTCGCGGCCGCGCCGCGTTTGCGGCGTGGCAGGTCGGCGGGGATTTCGCATCGCAGATAGGCGCACATGGCCCGGGTGGCCTCGCGCTGCATTTCCGGCGTGATCCGGCCATGCTCCAGCACCGACAGCATGAACATCAGGTCCGCGATTTCCACAGCCCTGAAGAAAATGGCCGAGCGGTTCGGAATCTCGGGGAGCACGAAGATGCGGTCGATCTGCTGCTCGTGAATGCTGCCCAGCGCCGCATCGTTCCTGCGGTCGCGCAGCTTCAGGTCGACCGGAATCCGCGGATCGATCTGCAGCCGCATGGAGGCCTTGCTGTGCGCGTAGAAGTCGGCGCCGCGCCCGGTGAGGATATCGACGATGTGCTGCCAGTCGCGCACCTTGGCGCGGATCGGCGCTTCCAGTACCTTGAGCAGTTCGTCCTGCACGCCGGCGAGCAGGCTGGCGTAGAGATCCTTGATGTCGGCGTAGAAATGGTAGGCCGAGCTCTTGGGCACATGGGCCGCGGCGGCCACGTCTCCCAGGCTGATGTCGTCCAGCTCGTGGGTTTCCAGCAGCGCCCGCGCTGCGCGCAGCAACTGCTGGCGACGGGCAATTCCTTTCTTTCGAGGCGCGCTCTTGCGGGTGCTCAACAAGGCCATCGGGTGAGCACTATACACGGGCACGCTAATATAGCCGGATGACTTTCGAACACCGCCTCGAGCTTCCACCTTCACCAGGTGGCACACGTCTGGACCTGGCTCTGGCTACGGCGCTGCCACAGTATTCGCGCTCGCGCCTGGCGGGCTGGATCCGCGATGGCGCCGTGACCGTCAACGGCCGGCCGGCGCGGCCGCGCGATGAGGTGTTCGGCGGCGAGGCCGTCGTGGTGCTGGGCGAGGCGCCGGCCGACGACAGTGTGCGCGCCGAGTCCATCGCGCTGCAGGTCGCATACCGCGACCGGCATCTGTTCGTCATCGACAAGCCCGCTGGCCTCGTGGTGCATCCGGGCGCCGGCAACCGCGACGGCACCTTGCAGAATGCGCTGCTGGCGCTCGACGGCGCGCTTGCCACCGTGCCGCGCGCCGGCATCGTCCATCGCATCGACAAGGACACCAGCGGCTTGCTGGTGGTGGCGCGCACACTCGAGGCGCATACCGCGCTGGTGCGCATGCTCAAGGACCACGAGGTGCAGCGTGAGTACCTGGCGCTGTGTGTCGGTGCGCTCACCGGCGGTGGCACCATCGACAAGGCCATCGGTCGGCATCGTACCGACCGGCTCAAGATGACGGTGCGCGCCGATGGCCGCGAGGCCATCACCCACTACCGGCTCGCCGAGCGCTTTGCCGCGCATACGCTGCTGTCCGTGCAACTGGAAACCGGGCGCACACACCAGATCCGCGTGCATCTGGCGCACGCCGGCCATCCACTGGTCGGAGATCCGCTCTACGGTGGACGCAGACAGCTCACGGCCGGCGCCAGTGCGGAGCAGCGCGCCGCCATCGCCGCTTTCGGCCGGCAGGCGCTGCATGCGGCGCGGCTGGCGTTCGAGCATCCCGTCACCGGCAAGCAGATCGTGGTCGAAAGTCCGCTGCCGGATGATTTCGCCGCCCTGCTGGCGGCGCTGCGCGCGCCATGAACGACGCGCGGCGATATCTCGAGCCGACGTGGCGGCGGCCTCCCGGCGTGCACGCGCTGTGTACCTTGAAAGCGGCTGGCAGCTTTGCACCCGGCGAAACCGGGCAACGTGCGCGGCTGGTGGAGATGATGGGCCTGCCGGGTTCCCCGGTGTGGCTGCGCCAGGTCCATGGCATCGAGGTTGCCGATCTGGATGCCGTGGATGTGCCGGAGCGGATTGCTGAGCCACTGGTGGCTGATGCGGCGGTCACCTCGCGTCCGGGTGTGGTATGCGCCATCCAGACCGCCGACTGTCTGCCGGTGTTGCTGGCCGCCGCGGATGGCTCTGCCGTGGGCGCCGCGCATGCGGGCTGGCGCGGGCTCGCGGGCGGCGTGGTGGAGGCGACGGCAGCGGCGCTGCGCGCGCGGATCGGCGCGCCGGTGCGCCTCACGGCCTGGCTGGGGCCGGCCATCAGCGCGGCCCATTTCGAAGTGGGGGACGAGGTACGCGAGGCCTTCCTCGCCACCGACCCCGCGGCCGCGGAAGCCTTCGTGCCCAATGAGCGCGGCCGCTGGCAGTGCGATCTGTATCGCCTGGCGCGCAACCGGCTGGCGCGGCTCGGCATCACGGAAGTGGCCGGCGGCGAACATTGCACCTGGACCGAGGTGTCCCGGTTCCATTCCCACCGCCGCGATACGGCGGGCGGTGGCGCGGCCACGGGCCGCATGGTGACGCTGATCTGGCGCGCCGGCGCCTGACCGCGCTCTGTTATCCTGTATCAATAACCATGAATACCCTAGGCTGGATCGTCGGCTTCACGCTGCTGGGCGGAGTTGCGAGCGTGCTGCTTGCCAGCCTGTTCCTGCTCGTGCCGGAAGCGCAGCGGCAGCGGGCAATGCCCCTGCTCATCGCCTTTGCCACCGGCGCCTTGCTGGGTGCGGCCTTGCTGGGCCTGCTGCCCGAGGCCGTCGAACTGGCCGGGCCGGGTGGGGAGGGGAGAATCGGCCTGGCCCTGCTCTGCGGCATCGGCCTGTTCTTCATGCTGGAGAAACTGGTGCTGTGGCGGCATTGCCACGAGGACCACTGCGACACCCACGATGTGCCGCACGACGACCATCGTCACCGCAGCTCGGCCGCGCTGGTGATCGTCGGCGACACGGTGCACAACCTGCTCGATGGCGTGCTGATCGCCGCGGCCTTCCTGATCGACGTGCACTTGGGCGTGATGACCGGCATTGCCGTGCTGGCGCACGAGGTGCCCAGCGAGGTCGGCAATTTCGTCGTGCTGCTGCACGGCGGCCTGTCGCGGCTGCAGGCCTTCGGCTGGAACCTGTTCTCGGGCCTGGGCGCGGTGGTGGGCGGCGTCATTGGCTACTTCGCGCTGTCGGCCGTCCAGCCGCTGCTTCCCTATGCGCTGGCGGTGTCGGCGGCCTGTCTGCTCTATGTGGCCGTGGCGGACCTGATCCCCGGCCTGCATCGCCGGGTGGACGCGCGCAGCAGCCTGTTGCAGGTGCTGCTCATCGGCGCGGGCGTGGGGATGGTCATGCTGGTGGAGCACCTGGCCCCCCATTGATTCGGCGGCTTGAAGCCCCAGTATTGGGGCATGCGAAACGACAAACTCACCAGCCGATTCCAGAACGCCCTGGCTGACGCCCAGTCGCTGGCCGTGGGCCGTGACAACCAGATGATCGAGCCGGCGCACCTGCTGGCCGCCCTGCTGGACCAGCAGGGGGGCAGCCTGCGCCCGCTGTTCGCCAAGGCCGGCGTCAATGCCGGCAAGCTCAAGACCGACCTCACCGCGCTGCTGGACCGCCTGCCGAAGGTGGAAGGCGCGCCGGGCGAGGTGCATGTGTCGCAGGAGCTCTCGCGCCTGCTCAATGTCACCGACAAGCTCGCCCAGCAGCGCGGCGACCAGTACATATCGAGCGAGCTGTTCGCGCTGGCGGCCGTGGATGACCGCGGCGAGCTGGGCCGCATCCTGAAGGCCGCCGGGCTGACCAAGGCCCGGCTCGATCAGGCCATCAACGAGGTGCGCGGAGGCGAGGCCGTGAACGACCCCAATGCCGAGGAGAGCCGCGAGGCGCTTTCCAAATACACCATCGATCTGACCGAGCGCGCCACCAGCGGCAAGCTCGATCCGGTCATCGGCCGCGACGACGAGATCCGCCGCACCGCGCAGGTGCTGCAGCGTCGCACCAAGAACAACCCGGTGCTGATCGGCGAGCCCGGCGTGGGCAAGACGGCCATCGTCGAGGGCCTCGCGCAGCGCATCGTCAACGGCGAGGTGCCCGAGGGCCTGAAGAACAAGAAGATCCTGTCGCTGGACATGGGCGCGCTGATCGCCGGCGCCAAATTTCGCGGCGAGTTCGAGGAACGGCTCAAGGCCGTGCTGAAGGATCTGGCCAAGCAGGAAGGGCAGGTGATCCTGTTCATCGACGAGCTGCACACCATGGTGGGCGCCGGCAAGGCTGATGGCGCCATGGACGCGGGCAACATGTTGAAGCCCGCGCTGGCGCGCGGCGAGCTGCATTGCGTCGGCGCCACCACGCTCGATGAATACCGCAAGTACATCGAGAAGGATGCGGCGCTGGAGCGGCGCTTCCAGAAGGTGTTCGTGGGCGAACCTTCGGTGGAGGACACCATCGCCATCCTGCGTGGCCTCAAGGAGCGCTACGAAGTGCACCATGGCGTGGAGATCACGGACCCGGCCATCGTCGCCGCGGCCCAGCTCTCGCATCGCTACATCGCCGACCGCCAGCTGCCGGACAAGGCCATCGACCTCATCGACGAGGCCGCGGCGCGCATCCGCATGGAGATCGACTCCAAGCCGGAGGAAATGGATCGTCTTGACCGCCGCATCATCCAGCTGCGCATCGAGGAAGTGGCGCTAAAGAAGGAGGACGACGAGGCCTCGAAGAAGCGCCTCGCCACGCTGCAGGAAACGCTGCGCGGGCTGGAGAAGGAATACGCGGATCTCGAGGAGATCTGGAAGGCCGAGAAGGCGGCGCTGCAGGGCGCGGCTTCGGTCAAGGAAGAGCTCGAGAAGTGCCGGCTGGATCTGGAAGCCGCGCGCCGCGCGAATGACCTCTCGAAGATGGCCGAGCTGCAGTACGGCAGGATTCCCGAGCTGGAGAAGAAGCTCGTCGCCGCGCAGGCCGCCGAGCAGACCGCGCCGCAGCTGGTGCGCAACAACGTCACCGAGGAGGAGATCGCCGAGGTGGTGTCCAAGTGGACCGGCATTCCGGTCGCGAAGATGCTCGAGGGCGAGAAGGACAAATTGCTGCGCATGGAAGAGGCGCTCGCCAAACGTGTGGTAGGCCAGCCCGAGGCGCTGCGCATCGTGTCGAACGCCATCCGCCGCTCGCGCGCCGGTCTTTCCGATCCGCGCCGGCCCAATGGTTCCTTCCTGTTCCTCGGCCCCACGGGCGTGGGCAAGACCGAGCTGGTGAAGGCGCTGGCTGAATTCCTGTTCGATTCCGAAGACGCCATCGTGCGCATCGACATGTCCGAGTTCATGGAGCAGCACTCGGTGGCGCGGCTGATCGGCGCGCCTCCGGGCTATGTGGGCTATGAGGAGGGCGGCTATCTGACCGAGGCCGTGCGCCGCAAGCCTTACTCCGTGGTGCTGCTCGACGAGGTCGAGAAGGCACACAAGGATGTGTTCAATGTGCTGCTGCAGGTGCTGGACGACGGCCGACTCACCGACGGCCAGGGACGCACCGTGGATTTCCGCAACACCGTGATCATCATGACCTCGAACCTGGGGTCGGACGTGATCCAGCAGCTGGCGGGTGAGGGCCAGTACCAGCGCATGAAGAACGAGGTGATGGAGCGCGTGCAGGCGCACTTCCGTCCCGAGTTCATCAACCGCATCGACGACATCATCGTGTTCCACCCGCTGGGTGCCGAGCAGATCCGCGCGATTGTCGACATCCAGCTCGCGGCCCTGCGCAACCGCCTGGCCGACCGCGACATGACGCTGGAGCTGGACACCGCCGCGCGCGACCAGATCGGCGAAGCGGGCTTCGATCCGGTGTATGGCGCCCGGCCGCTCAAGCGCGCCATCCAGCAGCAGATCGAGAATCCACTGGCCGAGCGGATCCTGCGCGGGGACTTTGCCCCCGGCGACCGCATCACCGTGGGCGCCAGGGACGGGGCGCTGGTGTTCAACAAGCGCGCGGGCTGAAGGGCCCGCGCGCGTCGCATGGCATAATCGCGCCCATGCCGTTCTACGAATACCAGTGCCAGGCCTGCGGCGCGCAGGTCGAGGTGCTGCAGAAGATCTCCGACGCGCCCCTGAAGAAGTGCCCCGAATGCGGCAAATCGAAGCTCGTGAAGCTGGTCTCGGCGCCGGTCTTCCGCCTCAAGGGCGGCGGCTGGTACGAGACCGACTTCAAGTCCGACGCCGAGAAGAAACGCAATCTGGTCGGCGAGGACAGCAAGCCGGACGAAAAGAAGGCCGACGAAGGCAAGGCGGAGGCCCTCAAGGCGGAGACTCCCAAAGCGGACAGCGGCAAGGCCGAGACCGGGCCCGGGAAGCCTGCCGCCGCCAAGGCCCGTCCGGTGGCCAAAGCGCGTCCGGCCGCCAAGACGCGCGCCGCGGCGAAACCGGCGAAACCCGCCGCGAAGAAGGTCGCCGGCCGGAAAGGGCGCTGATGCGGCCGGCCGGCCCCGTCCCGTACGCGGCCCGGCTGGACGCTTGGGCAGGGCGCCCGTAACATCGCGCGCCCATGCGTAGCCACTATTGCGGACAGGTCAACGAGAGCCTCAAGGGGCAGGAAGTCACGGTTGCCGGCTGGGTGCACCGCCGGCGCGACCACGGCGGCGTGATTTTCGTCGACCTGCGGGATCGCGACGGGCTGCTGCAGATCGTCTTCGATCCGGATGACGGCGCCCTGTTCGCCGAGGCCGAGCGGCTGCGCGGCGAGTTCGTGGTGCAGGTGCGCGGCCAGGTGCGCGAGCGCCCGGCGGGCACCGTCAATGCCAACCTCGCCTCCGGCAAGGTGGAGGTGCTGGCGCGAGCGCTCACGGTGCTGAACCGCTCCGAGCCGCTGCCCTTCCAGCTCGACGAGCAGGTCAGCGAGGAAGTGCGGCTGCGCTATCGCTACATCGACCTGCGGCGCGAGGAAATGAGCCGGCGCCTGCGGCTGCGCCACCGCGTGACCATGGCGATGCGCCACTACATGGACACGCATGGCTTCGTGGACATCGAAACGCCGATGCTCACCAAGGCCACGCCCGAGGGCGCGCGCGATTACCTCGTGCCCAGCCGCACGCATGCCGGCAGCTTCTTCGCGCTGCCTCAGTCGCCGCAGATCTTCAAGCAGCTGCTGATGGTGTCGGGCTTCGACCGCTACTATCAGATCGTGCGCTGCTTCCGCGACGAGGATCTGCGCGCCGACCGCCAGCCCGAATTCACGCAGCTGGACATCGAGACCTCCTTCCTCACGCAGGACGAGATCATGAACCTCATGGAGGGCATGATCCGCGAGCTGTTCGCGAAGACGGTCGAGGTCGCGCTGCCCAATCCCTTCCCGCGCATGACCTATGCCGAGGCCATGCGCCGTTATGGTTCTGACAAGCCGGATCTGCGCGTGTCGCTGGAACTGGTGGACGTGGCCGATCTCGTCGCCGGCTGCGATTTCAAGGTGTTCGCCGGTCCCGCGAAGGATCCCAATGGCCGTGTTGCGGCGCTGCGCGCGCCCGGCGGCGGCGCGTTCTCGCGCAGCGAGATCGACGCCTACACGGCCTATGTGGCGCGCTATGGCGCCAGGGGCCTGGCCTACATCAAGGTCAACGAGAAGGCCAAGGGCCGTGAGGGCCTGCAGTCGCCCATTCTCAAGTTCCTCAGCGACGAGGCGGTGGCGGGCATCCTGGAGCGCACCGGCGCCGAGGACAACGACCTCATCTTCTTCGGCGCCGACAGCGCGAAGGTGGTCAGCGACGCGCTGGGCGCGCTGCGCCTGAAGATCGGCCATGACCTGAAGCTGGTCGAAAGCGGCTGGCGTCCGCTGTGGGTGGTCGATTTCCCGATGTTCGAATTCGATGCCGACGGCAAGCGCTGGGTGGCGATGCATCACCCCTTCACGGCTCCGAAGGTGGACGATCCGGCGCAGCTGTCGGCCGATCCCGGCAATGCCGTGGCTCGCGCCTACGACATGGTGCTCAACGGTTCGGAAATCGGCGGCGGTTCGGTGCGTATCCATCGCGCCGAAATGCAGTCGGTGGTGTTCGGCCTGCTGGGCATCGAGGCCGAGGAGGCGCGCCGCAAGTTCGGCTTCCTGCTCGATGCGCTGCGCTTCGGCGCGCCACCCCATGGCGGCATCGCCTTCGGGCTCGACCGCCTGGTGATGCTGATGGCCGGCGCCGAGAGCATCCGCGATGTGATCGCCTTCCCGAAGACCCAGACGGCCGCCTGTCCGCTCACCGATGCGCCCACGCCGGTGAGCGAGGCGCAGCTGCGCGAACTGTCCATCCGTGTCCGCACGCCGCAGCCGGCCAGCTGACGTCCCAGCCACCCGCGGCACGGTGCTTTTCGTCCACGGCCTGTGGATGACGGGCGTCGAGTCGTTCTTCCTCAGGCGCAATCTGGCGCCCGATGGCTGGACATTGCGCGTGTTCCCGTATTCCTCGCTGGGTGAGCCGGTGGACGCCGTGGCGCGCCGCTGCGCCCGTTATGCGCGCATGCTCGCCCTGCGGACGCTGGCGCCGGTGCACCTGGTGGGCCACAGCCTAGGCGGCATCATCGTCTGCCGCATGTTCGAGCTGGGCCTGCTGGCCGCGGACCGTTTCAGCGGCGATTTCTGCCGCGTGGTGCTGCTGGGCTCACCCGTCAACGGCAGCCAGAGCGGCCGGGCGCTGGCCGCCCTGGGGCCCATGGGCGCCTTGCTGGGCAAAGCGGGCCGCGAGGTGCTGGCCTGCGATTCGCCCGGTGGCGGGCGATGCCGCAGATGGGGCCACGAAGCACAGGTGGGCGTCATCGCCGGCAACCGGCCGAACGGCCTCGGGCATCTCATCGCGCACATGAACGAACCCAGCGACGGTACGGTCGCCGTTTCCGAGACATTGCTCGACGGCGCCGCGGCGCATTGCGTGCTGCCCGTGAGCCACATGGGCATGCTGATGTCCGAAGAGGTCGCCGGCTGCATCACCTCGTTCCTCGATCACGGGCAGTTCGACGTCGCCACGACGTAATGCGCCAGCGAGGCGCCCGCCTGGAAGGTGACAGGCTGATCCAGCGTCATCGCCATGCAGTCGCCGGCCGTGAGATGCCGGGTCGTATCGCCCAGCTGCACATGCAGTTCGCCCTTGATCACCCACACCTGCTGTTGCGGCGGTGGGCCATCGACGACGGCTTTTTCGAAAGTGATGCGTGCCCGCGGCGGCAGGCGTGCCTCGCTCAGCGAATAGCCGCGCTCGTCGCGCAGCTCACGCAGGCGCCGCGCAATGCGGCCATCGACATCCGTGGGAATGTCGTTCCGCGAGGACGGGGCGCTCATGGCCCCAGCACTCGTGCCGGCGTTCGCACCCTTGTGGGCGTCAAGCGATGCCGCTCATCGATCCGCCCCTCAAGAGGCGTCTCTCCTGGTCCAGTGAGGGTGACGTGAACGTTCAGTCGCCGGCGTTCGTGCGTGCCTTGCGGTGCAGCTGGAACACCAGATCCAGCGCGGCGCGCGGCGTGAGATCGTCCGGATCCAGCGCGGCGAGCTGCTTCTCTATGGCGGAGCGCGGGGCTGCCGCGAACAGCGGCAATTCGTTCTGAGGAGACGCGACAGCCGCGCCGTGGATGAGCTGGGCGTCCCGGTGGGCTTCCAGCTGCGCAAGATAGGTGCGGGCGGCGCTGATCACCTCGCGGGGCACACCGGCCAGCCGCGCCACGGCGAGGCCATAGCTGCGGTTCGCCGGTCCCTCTTTCACGGCGTGCAGGAACACCAGTTCCTCGCCATGTTCCGTGGCATCGAGGTGCAGGTTCACCACGCCCGACAGTTCGGCTGCCAGCTGCGTCAGTTCGAAATAGTGGGTGGCGAACAACGTGAAGGCACGCTGCTGTGTGGCGAGGTGCCGCGCCACGGCCCACGCCAGCGACAGCCCATCGAAGGTGCTGGTGCCGCGGCCGATCTCGTCCATCAGCACCAGGCTCTGCGCGGTGGCGTTGTGCAGGATGTTCGCGGTCTCTGTCATCTCCACCATGAAGGTGGAGCGTCCGCCCGCGAGGTCGTCGGCGGCGCCGATGCGCGTGAAGATGCGGTCCATCGGCCCGATGGTGGCGGTGTCGGCCGGCACGAAACTGCCGATGTGCGCCAGCACGGCGATGAGCGCGGCCTGGCGCATGTAGGTGGACTTGCCGCCCATGTTGGGGCCGGTGACGATGAGCATGCGACGCGTGTCGTCGAAGGTGAGGTCATTGGGCACGAAGTTCGTGCCGCTGAAACGCTCGACCACGGGATGGCGTCCCTGCTCCACGTGGTACACCGGCTCTTCGACCAGCACCGGCTGCACCCAGCGCAGCGTGTCGGCCCGTTCGGCGAGGCTGGCCAGCGCATCGAGGCTGGCGAGCGCCGCGGCAGTCTGCTGCAGCGGCGCCATCTGGGCGATGAGGCGGTCGAGCACCTCGTCCCAGATCTGCTTCTCCCGCGCCAGGGCCTTGTCGCGCGCGCCCAGCACTTCGTCCTCGAAGCGCTTGAGCTCGGGCGTGATGAAGCGCTCGGCGGATTTCACCGTCTGACGCCGCAGGTAGTCGGTGGGCACGCGCTCGGCGTGGCTGCGCGGGATCTCGATGAAGAAGCCCTGCACGCGGTTGTAGCCCAGCTTGAGCTGGGCGATGCCGCTGCGCTGGCGCTCGCGCTGCTCCAGTTCCAGCAGGAACTCGTCGGTGTTGGTCGAGATGCGTCGCAACTGGTCGAGCCCGGCGTCGAATCCCGGAGCGATCACACCGCCGTCGCGCAACAATGCCGCGGGCTCGGCGGCGATGGCCTGCGCCAGCAGTTCGTGTTCGGCGGCATGCTCGCCGATGTGCCTGAGCAGCCGCTGCAGCAATGGGCTGTCGAGCCCTGCCACGAGCGCGCGCAGGGCCGCCAATGCGGCCAGCGCGCTGCGCAACGCCACCAGATCACGCGGCCGCGCCGAGCGCAGCGCCACGCGCGCCAGCACGCGCTCGAGATCACCGACCGGGCGCAGCGCGGCGGAGACTTCATGGAAGGCGCTTTCTTCGGCCAGCGTGCCCACGGCCGCGTAGCGCAGCCGCAGCGCCTCGCGGTCGCGCAGCGGGCGGTTCAGCCAGCGCCGCAGTTCGCGCGAACCCATGGCGGTGGCGCTGTGGTCCAGCAGCGCGAACAGCGTGGCGTCCTCGTTGCCCGTGAGGCTGCGGTCGAGCTCCAGGTTGCGGCGCGTGGCCGCGTCGAGCTGCAACCCTTCGTCGCGGCGATGGACGCTGAGGCCGCGGATATGCGGCAGGGCGGCTTTCTGCGTGTCCTGCGCGTATTGCAGCAGCGCGCCGGCCGCGGCCAGGCCCGCGTCGAGTTCCTCCGCGCCGAAGCCCGAGAGGTCCCGGGTGCCGAATTGCGTGCACAGCAGGCGCCGGGCGCTGCCGGCTTCGAAATGCCACGGCGGCCGCAGGCGGGCGTGGGGCAGGGAGTCGCGCCGCTGGTCTTCCGGCACCAGCAGTTCCGCCGGACGCAGACGCTCCAGTTCCGCGGCCACCTCGGCATCGCTGGCGAGTTCGATGACCCCGAAGCGGCCGCCAGCCAGATCCAGCCACGCCAGACCATGCCCGGCCGGCCCCGTGTACAGCGCGGCCAGCAGGCTCTCCCGCGCGCGTTCCAGCAGCGCATCCTCCACCAGCGTGCCCGGCGTGACGATGCGCACCACCTGGCGCTCCACCGGGCCCTTGGATTTGGCCGGGTCGCCCACCTGTTCGCAGATGGCCACCGACTCGCCCTTGCGCACCAGGCGGGCAAGGTAGTTCTCCAGGCTCACCACCGGCACGCCCGCCATCGCGATGGGCTCGCCGGCCGACTGGCCGCGCGCGGTCAGCGTGATGTCCAGCAACTTCGCCGCGCGCCGCGCGTCGTCGTAGAACATCTCGTAGAAATCGCCCATGCGGTAGAACAGCAGCACATCGGGGTGCTGCGCCTTGATGCGCAGGTATTGCGCCATCATGGGCGTGTGATTCGGGGAAGGGTCGGTCACGGCAGATATCGCTGGAGCGGGCGCGGTCTCAGCGGTGCTGCGATGCCTTCCCGGCGCGGTGATGGTACCGCGCCGGGAGCATGAAGGGGATCAGATCCGGGCTTCGCCGTAGACCCTTGGTGCGGTGAGCGAGGCCTTCGGGCCGGGCACGGCAACGCCGCTGACCTCGGTGACCGGCAGGATGGCGTTGATCTGGCCGGTGCCCGAGCTGCCGAAGTAGGGCGTGACGATTTCGGCCTTGCCCTGGTATTCGGACCAGCCCAGCGCGCCCATCAGCATCGCCGTGTCGTGCATGAAGCCTTCGCCATGACCCTTGGCGGCGTATTCCGGCAGCATCTCGCAGAAATCCTTCCACTCGCCGTTGGTCCACATGTCGACCACGCGGTGGTCCAGGTGCTCCAGGAACGGGCTCCAGATCTTCTCGGCGAACTGCGGTGCCTGGCCGTTCTGCGCGAAGCGGTGCGACAGCGAGCCGCTGGCGAACATCGCCACGGTGCCGTCGTAGTGCTTCTCGATGGCCTGACGCATGGCCCAGCCCAGACGCGCGCTGTCGTCGAGGTAATGCACCGTGCACAGCGCGGACACCGACACGATCTTGAAGTGCAGGTCCTTGTTCATGTAGCGCATCGGCACCAGCGTGCCGTATTCGGGCTGCAGCGTGGTGGCGTCGTGCACCAGCGTCTCCACGCCCTGGGCATTGCATTCGGCGCCCAGGATGCGGCCCAGCTCCGGATTGCCGTACATCTCATAGCTCATGTTGCTGATGAAATGCGGCAGCTCGTTGCTGGTGTAGATGCCCTTGTAGTGCGGCGCGCAGTTGAGGTGATAGACCGAGTTGACGAGCCAGTGCGTGTCGAACACCACGATGGTGTCGACGCCCAGCTCGCGACAGCGGCGGCCGATCTCGATGTGGCCGTCGATGGCGGCTTGACGATGACCCTTCATCGGACCGTCGCGCTCCGAGAGGTCCATCGATGGCACGTGGGTGATCTTGGCGGCGAGTGCGAGTTTGCCCATGGTCTTGTCCCCCGGGGAGTCAGTAGGCGCCGTTGGAGGCGGCAGTTTGGTTGATATCGTCCTTGGATCGATGGTTTTCAAGCGTCGAGCGGGCGCCGGCGGCCAGCGCGAGGGTGTCGACCCCCAGCGCCACGAACAGGGCGCCTGCGGCTTCGTAACGCTTCGCCAGCGCCTTGCTGGTCACGAGGATGCCGGGCGCAAGCCCGGCGGCGCGGATGCGGCGCAGCGCGTCTTCGACGGCGGCGATCACGTCCGGGTGCGAGGGGTTGCCCAGGTGGCCCATGGAGCCTGCCAGGTCCGCCGGGCCGATGAATACGCCGTCGAGGCCTTCCACCGCCAGAATCTCGTCCAGGGCTGCAAGACCAGCCACTGATTCGACCTGTGCCAGCACGCAAAGTTCGCGCTCCACGTCGCGGAAGTAGCCTTCCACGTTGTTCCATCGCGCGGCGCGCGCCAGCGCGGTGCCGACGCCGCGGACACCGGCGGGCGGGTAACGCGTGGCGGCGACGATGCTGCGCGCCTGCTCGGCCGATTCGACCATGGGCACCAGGATGGACTGGGCGCCGATGTCGAGCACCTGCTTGATCAGCGCGGTGTCGCCCTCGACGATGCGCACCACCGCGTGGCTTGGCGTGTTTCCCACCGCCAGCAGCTGGCTGTAGAGGCTGTCGATGCTGTTGGGAGCATGCTCGCCGTCGATCAGCAGCCAGTCGTAGCCGCACTGGCCGCACAGCTCGGCGGCAATGGGGGAGCACATGCCGAGCCAGAAGCCATACTGGGGCTGCTGCGACTTCAGCGCCTGCTTGAAGGGATTGTGCGGTGTCTTCATGCGTCTGCGCCCTTCAATCGAACCAGCATTCGATGCGGCCCAGCGGGCCGTAGTCGGCGAGGAAATGGTCGCCGGCCTTGACGATCACCGGCGCGGTGAACGAGCCGGAAAGGATGATCTGCCCCGGCTCCAGCGCGATGCCGTGCGGCGCGAAACGCTTCGCCACCCAGCAGATGCCGTGCGCGGGGTGGTCCAGCACCGCGGCCGCAAGGCCCGTCTCCTCGACCACCTTGTTGCGGTAGAGGATGGCGCCGCTCCAGCGCAGGTCGATGTCGGCGGGCGAGAAGCGCCGGTCGCCGACGATGATGCCGGCATTGGCGGCGTTGTCGGCGATGGTGTCCATCACCGTGCGCGTGTAGCCGGTGGCCGGGTCCACGCGGAAGCTGCGGGCGGCGATCAGTTCCAGCGCCGGCACCACGTAGTCGGTGGCGTCCAGCACCTGCTCCACGGTCACCGCGGCGCCGGACAGGCGCTTCTTCAGCACGAAGGCCAGCTCCACCTCGATGCGCGGATCGGTGAAATCCGCGGCGCGGATGCGCGCGCCATTGCTGAACGCCATGGAACGCAGCAGCACGCCGAAATCCGGCTCGTCGATCTTCATGGCGCGCTGCATGACGCGCGAGGTCAGGCCGATCTTGTAGCCGATCACCGGATCGCCGCCGGCGATCTTGCGCTTCACCCAGGCGGACTGGATGGCGTAGGCATCCTCCATGTCCATGCCCGGATGGTGCAGCGTCAGCGGCGAGATCTGCTGGCGCGAGGTCTCGGCGCCGTGCAGCGCGGCGGCGGCGGCCTCGATGGTTGCGGAGTCGAGCGTGCTCACGCTGCGCCGCCTTTCAGGTGGTCCTGGATGTTGTTGGCGTTGTACTTCAGCACCGGCTCCAGCTCCTTCATCTCGAAGGACATCGCGACGCCGCGCTCGTCGAAGCACTTCGCGAAGTGCTGCTTCAGGATGGCGAAGAACTGCTTCGCCACGCCTTCCTTCTCTTCCATCGTGCGGCCCGGCCCGATCAGCACCGACAGGTGCACGAACATGTGCCGCGGGTTGCCGTCCGCCATGCGGTAGTCATGGCAGACATAGCCCCGGCTGCGCACCCCCTTGTAGGGGAAGATGCCGCTATCGCGCGCGGCGGTGTGCAGCTTTTCGAACAGCGACTGGATCGCCAGCGTCTGCGCGTCGATGTTGTCCGAATATTCGAGGACGAAGTGCGACATGGCGGCCTCAGCCCTTGCGGCCCAGCTGCGGCACGCGGTGCGAACCGTAGGCCACGCAGACGTTCTTGGTTTCCATGTAGAACTCGAAGCTGTAATCGCCGCCGTCGCGGCCGATGCCGCTCATCTTGATGCCGCCGAAGGGCGAGGGCAGGTTGCGGTTGTTCTCCGAGTTGATCCACAGCATGCCGGTCTGGACCTTCTGCGCCAGCCGCATCGCGCGGCTCACGTCGGAAGTCCAGGCGTAGGCGGCGAGGCCATATTCGCTGTCGTTGGCGATGTTGATCGCCTCTTCCTCGGTGTCGAAGCTGATTGCGGTGAGCACCGGCCCGAAGATCTCCTCGCGGGCGATGCGCATGTTGTTGTTCGCTTCGGTGAACAGCGTGGGATGCACGTAGTTGCCGGCCGCGTCGATGCCGGGGCCGCCGGCGTGGCGCTTGCCGCCCACCGCGACCTTGGCGCCGTCCTCACGGGCGGCGTCGACGTAGCTGAGCACCTTTTCCATGTGCGAGGGGTGGATCAGCGGGCCCACTTCGGTGGCCGGATCGAGCGGATGGCCGACCTTGAGGTCGCGCACGCGCTGCTCCAGCGCCGCGATGAACTTGTCGCGGATGCCCTTCTGCACCAGCAGCCGGCTGCTCGAGGTGCAGCGCTGGCCGTTGAGGCTGTAGATCATGAACACCACGGCGTCCAGCGCGCGCTCGAAATCGGCGTCGTCGAACACGATCACCGGGTTCTTGCCGCCCAGTTCCAGGTGCACGCGCTTGAGCGTGGCCGCGCCCTGGATGGTGATCAGCGTGCCGGTGTGCGACTCGCCGACGAAGGCCAGCGCCTTGATGGCCGGGTGCTCGGTGAGGGCCTTGCCGGCCGATTCACCCATGCCGTTGACCAGGTTCCACACGCCCGGGGGCAGGCCGGCTTCCTTGCTGATGTCCGCCAGCAGGGCGGCCGACAGCGGGCTGAACTCGGCGGGCTTGTGCACGATGGTGCAGCCCGCGGCCAGCGCCGGCGCGATCTTCCAGGTGGAGAGCATGAAAGGCGTGTTCCACGGCGTGATCACACCCACCGGGCCGATGGGCGTGCGCATGGTGAGGTTGGTGTGCTCGGGCTGGTACAGCGCCTGGCCGTTGCGCGCCTCGGGCGCCTTGTCGGCGAAGAAGCGGAAGTTGTCGGCGCCGCGCTGCGCGGCCTGCTTCATGAAGCGGATCGCCTGGCCGCAATCGGTGCTTTCCACCATCGCGATCTCGTCGGCGCGCTTGACCAGGATGTCGGCCAGCTTGTGCAGCAGCTTGCGGCGCTCCGGCCCGCCCATGTCGCGCCAGGCCGGGAAGGCGTCTGCGGCGGCGCGGCAGGCGGCATCGACATCGGCCGGGGTGCCGGCGGCGACGTGGCCCAGGCTGGTGTTGTCGATGGGGGAGAGGTTCTCGAAGGTCTTGATGCCGGCGCTGCTGGTCCACTCGCCATTGATGAAATGGGTCAGGGGCTGGTTCCGGAAGCGCCCGAGGTGCTGAGCTGCCAGGGCCATATTGTTCTTCAGATCGGTCATGACGTGTCCTCGGGAAGCGGGATGCGATCCGAAAATATTAACGTGTTAATAATCTCAGTCAACAAAGGCCACCTGGGGCTATGCAATTTAACGAGTTAAATATATCTTGCTATGATCCAAATCAATTTTGCAGCGGCATCCGGGAGAGTCAGTCATGCGTCTGGTGAGCTATATCCATAATGGGTCGGAAGGCTGGGGTGTCGTGCGCGGGCCGGCCGCGGCTCCGGTGGTGGTGGATCTGCGGGCGCTGGCTCCCACCCTGAAGGACGCCATCGTCAACGGCGTGCTGGCGCAGGCCGCCAAGGCGCCGGAAGGCCCGGGAGTGCCGCTCTCCGAGCTCACGCTGCTGCCGCCGGTGGTGCTGCCCGAAAAGGTGGTCTGCATCGGCGTCAACTACGCCAACCGCAATGCGGAATACAAGGACGGCAGCGAGCCGCCCAAGTACCCCAGCGTGTTCGTCCGCTGGCCCGATTCGCTCACCGGCCATGACCGCCCCCTGATCCGCCCGCCGGAGTCCGAGCAGCTGGACTACGAGGGCGAGATCGTGGTGGTGATCGGCAAGGGCGGCCGCCGCATTCCGCGCGCCGAGGCCTACAAGCACATCGCCGGCCTCACCATCATGAACGAGGGCAGCATCCGCGACTGGCTGCGCCACGCCAAGTTCAACGTCACCCAGGGCAAGAACTTCACCCATTCGGGCTCCTGCGGCCCGTGGCTGGTCACGGCCGATGAATTCACGCCGGCCCAGTACGAGGACATGCGCGTCACCACGCGCGTGAACGGCGAAGTGCGCCAGGACGACACCACGGCGAGCATGATGTTCCCCATCGCCTATCTCATCGAGTACGTCTCGACGTTCTGCCTGCTCAAGGCCGGCGACATCATCGCCACCGGCACGCCCAATGGCGCCGGTGCCCGCTTCACGCCGCCGCGCTGGCTCAAGCCCGGCGACGTGGTCGAGGTGGAGGTGCAGGGCGTGGGCGTGCTGCGCAACGGGATCGCTGACGAGAAATAACCATGAGGGCGTTCCACCGCTCGCTGCCGATGTCGTTGCTCAAGGCGCGCGAAGCCGTCATGCGCAACTTCCTGCCGCATCTGCGCGAGCACGGGCTCACCGCGCAGCAGTGGCGGGTGCTGCGCGCGCTGGAAGACCGGCGTGAGGCCGGTGGCCGGGGGCTGGAAATGACGCGGCTGGCGGAGGAGTGCTTTCTGCTGATGCCCAGCCTGTCGCGCATCGTCCAGAATCTGGAGCGCCGCTCGCTGGTGCGGCGCCATGCGCCGCGCAACGACCTGCGCCGCAGTGAAATCCGGCTCACCGAGGCCGGAGTGCGCCTGGTGGCGCTGATGGCGCCGCAGTCCGAAGAGCGTTACACCCACATCACCCGCGAGTTCGGTTCCGGCAAGCTGGAGCTGCTCTACGAGCTGCTCGACGAGCTCACCGGAAAACTCGATGCAGTGGCCCGCGACCGGCAGCAGCCGTCGCAGCCCGTCATGTTCGAACAGGAGTCGTAAGTTATGGCCAGACTGAATTTGCAGCGCGCCGATCTGTTGGCAGAGCGCTCGTACATCGCGGGCGAGTGGGTGGCGGGCAATGGCGGCGCCGTTGCGGTGACCAATCCGGCCACCGGCGAGACCATCGCCACCATCCAGGGTGTGGGCGCGGACGAAACGCGCCGCGCCGTCGAGGAAGCCGACCGCGCGCAGCGGCTGTGGCGCGCCCGCCCGGTCAAGGAGCGCGCCAACCTGCTGCGCGCCTGGTTCAACCTGGTCATGCAGCACAAGGACGATCTGGCGCGCATCCTCACCGCCGAGCAGGGCAAGACGCTGGACGAGGCGCGCGGCGAGATCGTCTACGGCGCGAACTACATCGAGTGGTTCGCCGAGGAAGCCAAGCGCATCGACGGCGACATCATCCCGCCGCCGGCCAACGACCGGCGTCTGCTGGTCATCAAGCAGCCGGTGGGTGTGGTGGCCGCCATCACGCCGTGGAATTTCCCCAATGCCATGATCACGCGCAAGGCTGCCCCCGCGCTCGCGGCCGGCTGCACCGTGGTCCTGAAGCCGGCGCGCGAGACGCCGCTTTCGGCGCTGGCGCTGGCGGTGCTGGCCGAGGAAGCCGGCATCCCCGCCGGCGTGTTCAACGTGGTGGTGGGGGCGAGCTCCAGCGAAATCGGCGGTGTGCTGTCGAGCCACCCGCTGGTGCGCAAGCTGAGCTTCACCGGCTCGACCGGCGTCGGCAAGATGCTGATCACCCAGTGCGCTACCACCGTCAAGCGCACCTCGATGGAACTGGGCGGCAACGCGCCGTTCATCGTCTTCGATGATGCCGATGTCGATGCGGCCGTGCAGGGCGCGCTGCAGTCCAAGTACCGCAATTCCGGCCAGACCTGCGTGTGCAGCAACCGGCTGCTGGTGCAGGACGGCATCCATGACGCCTTCGTCGCCAAGCTCAAGCAGGCGGTGTCCGAGTTCCGGCTGGGCAACGGCGCCGAGCCCGGCGTCACCCACGGGCCGCTGGTTTCGGAAAAGGCGGCGCGCGAAGTCAGCGCGATGGTCGACGAGGCGGTGGCCAGCGGCGCCAAGGCGCTGGTCGGCGGCTCGCGCTCCAGCCTGGGTTCGTGCTTCTTCGAGCCCACCGTGCTCACCGGCGTCACGCCGAAGATGCGCGTGTTCCGCGAGGAGATCTTCGGGCCGGTGGCCCCGGTGGTGCGCTTCCGCACGGAAGAGGAGGCCATCGAACTTGCCAATGACACCGAGTTCGGTCTCGCGGCCTATTTCTATACCAGGGACCTGGGGCGGATCTTCCGCGTCGGCGAGGCGCTGGAATGCGGCATCGTCGGCGTCAATTCCGGTCTCATCTCCAACGAGATGGCGCCCTTCGGCGGCGTGAAGGAGTCCGGGTCGGGCCGCGAGGGCTCGCGCTACGGCATCATGGACTACCTAGAGATCAAGTATCTCTGCGTGGGCGTGGAATAGGCGCCACGGGCGCTTCCGCTCGGCTATGCTCGGCCGATGGAAGCGGCAATCCGGAAATTCGTGAACGTCCGGCCGGGGGAACTCAGGGCGCTGCTCTGGTCCTTCGGCTATTTCTTCTTCCTGCTCTCGACCTACTACATGCTGCTCCCGCTGCGGGACGCCATGGGTATCGAGGGCGGCACGCGCGACCTGCCGTGGCTGTTCCTCGCCACGCTGGTGGCCACGCTGATCACCGCGCCGCTGCAGGCGGCGGTGGCGGCCTGGCTGCCGCGCTCGCGCTTCGTGCCGGTGATCTACCTGTTCCTGGTCGCGAACATGCTGGTGTTCTGGCTGCTGATGCGCGCCGGGGTGTCGCCGGTGGGCGTGGCGCGCGCCTTCTTCGTGTGGATCACCGTGTTCTCGGTGTTCACCGTGTCGGTGTTCTGGTCGTTCATGGCCGACCTTTATTCCAGCGAGCAGAGCAAGCGGCTGTTCGGCTTCATCGGCGCGGGCGGCTCGGTGGGCTCCATCCTCGGGCCGCAGATCACGCAGCATCTGGTGGGGCATATCGGCGTCGCGAACCTGCTGCTGATCGCCGGAACGCTGCTGGTCGCGGCCGTGGTGTGCGCCAACCGGCTCGAAAACGCGGCGGTCGCGGCGCAGGCGGCCAACCCTGATTTCCAGGCGGCCAGTGCCGGGCGGCAGAAGGCGGTGGGCGGCGGCCTGTTCGACGGCTTCTCGCTGCTGTTCAAATCCTCCTACCTGGGTGGCATCGGGCTGTGGGTGTTCCTGCTGTCCTTCGCCGGCACCATGCTCTATTTCGTGCAGGCCGAAGTGGTGGCCAGCGCCGCCACCGACACCGCCACGCGCACGCGCATCTTCGCGATGATCGCCACCTGGGTGGGCATCCTGTCGCTGGCGATCCAGTTGACGGCGACCGGGCGCATCATCCCCGCCATCGGCGTGGGCCGCGCGGCGGCGCTGCTGCCGCTGGTGTTCGTGATCGGTTTCGCGGTGCTGGCGCTGAGCCCGGTGCTGCTGGTGGTTGCGGGCTTCCAGGCCGTGCAGCGGGCCACCAACTTCGGCATCGCGAACCTGGCGCGCGAGTCGCTGTGGACGGTGGTCAGCCGTGAAGAGAAGTTCAAGGCCAAGAACATCGTCGATGGCACCGTGTTCCGCGGCGCCGATGCCATCAATGCGCAGGTCTTCAGTCTGTTCTCCAGGGTGCTGTCGCTGTCTGTGCCGGTGATCGCCGGCATCTCCGCGGTCATCGCCGTGGGCTGGCTGCTGCTGTCGCTGTGGCTGGGGCGCTCGCAGGAAAAGCGCGCCGCAAGGCCCCCCGCGGCATGAGCCGCAGGGCTGCCGCGTGAGCGCCGACTCGGGCATTCGCCCTTCCGACAGCCTGCTGGCCGTGCTCGCGGTGCGGGCGGGTGAACATCTGCTGGCGCGCGGCCTGCGGCTGGTCACGGCCGAATCCTGCACGGGCGGCTATGTGGCCAAGCTGCTCACCGATGTGCCCGGCAGTTCGCGATGGTTCGAGTGCGGCTATGTGTGTTATTCGAACGCGGCCAAGGAGCGCGACCTCGACGTGCCGGCCGCCACGCTGCGCCTGCACGGCGCGGTGAGCGGCGAGACCGTGGAGGCCATGGCGCTGGGCGCGCTGGTCCGCAGCGGCGCGGACTGCGCGGTGACCATCAGTGGCGTGGCCGGGCCCGACGGAGGCACGGAGCGCCATCCGGTGGGCGAGGTGTGGTTCGGCATCGGCCGGCGCGAGGCGGGCGTGGTGAATGCCTCGGTGGCGCGCCGCCGTTTTGCGGGCGACCGCGACGCCGTGCGTCGCCTATCTGCCGCGTTCGCACTGGAACTCGTGCTGGCCTCGTGACCGTGGGGAACGCGGGTGGCATATTGGCCCGGACGCACCACAAATACTGTATACGCATACAGTAATCTGTGGCATCATCCTCCCCATCGCAGCTCCCAACCCACAAGGTCCCGCCCGTATGGAAGAAAACCGCAAAAAGGCGCTTTCCGCCGCCCTCGGCCAGATTGAAAAGCAGTTCGGCAAGGGTTCGGTCATGCGGCTGGGCGACGCCAGCGCATCCTACGATGTCGAGGCCGTGTCCACCGGGTCGCTGGGGCTGGATATCGCGCTCGGCATCGGCGGCCTGCCCCGTGGCCGCGTGGTGGAAATCTACGGTCCTGAGTCCTCCGGCAAGACCACGCTCACGTTACAGGTTGTGGCTGAAGTCCAGAAAGCCGGCGGCACGGCAGCGTTCGTCGATGCCGAGCACGCGCTCGATCCCTCCTATGCCCAGAAGCTCGGTGTCAACATCGACGATCTGCTGGTCTCGCAGCCGGATACCGGCGAGCAGGCGCTGGAAATCACCGACATGCTGGTGCGCTCCGGCGCGGTCGATCTGATCATCGTCGACTCGGTGGCTGCGCTCACGCCCAAGGCCGAGATCGAAGGCGAGATGGGCGAGCTGCAGGTCGGCCTGCATGCGCGCCTGATGTCGCAGGCGCTGCGCAAGCTCACCGGCAACATCAAGCGTTCCAACACCATCGTCATCTTCATCAACCAGATCCGCATGAAGATCGGCGTGATGTTCGGCAACCCCGAGACCACCACGGGCGGCAACGCGCTCAAGTTCTATGCCTCCGTGCGCCTCGACATCCGCCGCATCGGCGCCATCAAGAGCGGCGAGGAAGTGGTGGGCAACCAGACGCGCGTGAAAGTGGTGAAGAACAAGGTCTCGCCGCCGTTCCGCGAAGCCGAGTTCGAAATCATGTACGGCCAGGGCATTTCGCGTCATGGCGAAATCATCGACCTGGGCAGCACGCATGGCATCGTCGAGAAGTCCGGCGCCTGGTACAGCTACAAGGGCGAGCGCATCGGTCAGGGCAAGGAAAACGCCCGCAACTTCCTGAAGGAGCATCCGGAGATCGCGCAGGACATCGAATCGCAGATCCGCGAGCGTCTGTTGCCGGCGCGCAAGCCGGTTGCCGAGGCTGAGCGCGAGAAGCTGAACTGAGTTTCGGCAGGCGCTTTGGCGGGCGGGGCCGCGGTCGCGCGGCTCCCGATCCTGAGAAGGCGGCCGATCCGGCCGCCGCGCGGGCAGCAGCCATCGGCCTGCTGGCCCGGCGCGAATACGCCAGCGGGGAGCTCTCCGCGGCGCTGGGCCGCAAGGGCTTCACTTCCGAGGCCATCCTGGCCGCCGTGGAAGACCTCACGGCCGACCGTCTGCTCGATGACGCCCGCTATGCCGCCAGCCTGGTGCGGATGCTGGCTGGCCGGGGGCAGGGCCCCATGCGCGTCCGGCAGGAGTTGGCTGCCGCCGCGCTGTCCGCGGAGCTGATCGAGTCCACCCTGGCCGAGGCCGGGCAGGACTGGGCAGCCCAGGCGCGGGAGGTCCGCCGTCGCAAATTCGGCCAGGAGCTGCCTTCAGACTGGCCCGAACGGGCGCGCCAGATGCGGTTTTTGCAATACCGGGGCTTTTCCAAGGATCATATCGCCAGTGCCCTGGGCGGTTCCGGGGTCGATGACATGGATCCATGAACAAGCCCAAGCCACAGATGAGCGCGGCGCAGATCCGGCGCGCTTTCCTCGACTATTTCGCCAGCCAGAAACACACCGTCGTCGCCTCGAGCAGTCTCGTGCCGGGCAATGACCCCACACTGCTGTTCACCAATGCCGGCATGGTGCAGTTCAAGGACGTGTTCCTTGGCAAGGATCCGCGCCCCTATGTGCGCGCGGCTTCCAGCCAGCGCTGTGTGCGCGCCGGTGGCAAGCACAACGACCTCGAGAACGTGGGCTACACGGCCCGGCATCACACCTTCTTCGAGATGCTGGGCAACTTCAGCTTCGGGGACTACTTCAAGCGCGACGCCATCCGCTTCGCCTGGGATTTCCTCACCAGGACGCTTGCGATCGATCCAGCGCGCCTGTGGGTCACGGTGTACCAGGATGACGACGAGGCGGCCGACATCTGGGTGAAGGAAATCGGCGTTCCCGCGGACCGCGTCACGCGTCTGGGCGAGAAGTCGAATTTCTGGTCCATGGGCGATACCGGCCCCTGCGGCCCCTGCTCCGAGATCTTCTACGACCACGGCGCCGACATCCCCGGCGGTCCTCCTGGCTCGCCCGATGAAGACGGCGACCGGTACGTCGAGATCTGGAACCTGGTCTTCATGCAGTTCGACCGTTCGGCCGACGGCAGGATGACGCCGCTGCCCAAGCCCTCGGTGGATACCGGCATGGGCCTGGAGCGCATCTGCGCCGTGATGCAGGGCGTGCAGTCCAACTACGACATCGACCTGTTCCGCACCCTGATCCAGGCCGCGGCGAAGCTGCTGGGCGCCACGGACCTGACCAGCCCCTCGCTGCGCGTGATCGCGGACCACATCCGTGCCTGCGCCTTCCTGGTCGCCGACGGCGTGATGCCGTCGAACGAGGGTCGCGGCTATGTGCTCCGGCGCATCATGCGTCGCGCGATGCGCCATGGGCACAAGTTCGGCGCCGAGCCCACCTTCTTCGCTGAGCTGCTGCCGGCGCTGGCCGGGGTGATGGGCGAGGCCTATCCGGTGCTGGTCGAAAAGCAGGCCTTCATCCGCGATGTGCTGCGCAAGGAGGGCGAGCAGTTCGCCCGCACGCTGGCCACCGGCATGACGCTGCTGGAGGAGGCCATCGCGGCGCTGGGCAGCGCGAAGACCGTCGACGGCGCCGTGGTGTTCAAGCTGCACGACACCTACGGTTTTCCGCCCGATCTCACCGCCGATGTGCTGCGCGAGCGTGGCCTCGACGCCGACATGGCGGGCTACGAGCGCGAGATGGAAGCCCAGCGCGAGCGGGCCCGCGCGGCGAGCCGCTTCGGCGTGGATCTGCGCGGCGGCCCGGATCTGGGCGCCGCCACGGATTTCTGCGGCTATGACCATGTCGCGGGCGAGTCGCGCGTGGTGGCCCTGCTGCACAGCGGCGCCCCGGTGGGCGAACTCGCCGCGGGCGAAGAGGGCGAGGTGGTGCTGGAGCGCACGCCGTTCTACGCCGAATCCGGCGGGCAGGTGGGCGACACGGGCGAGCTTGCGGCAGGCTTTGCGCGCTTTGCCGTCGCCGACACCCGCAAGCGCGGCGCGGCCTTCGCGCACATCGGCCGGCTCAGCGGCGGCGCGCTCAAGGTGGGTGATGTGGTGTCGGCCCGGATCGACTCCGCGCGCCGCGACGCCACGCGCCGCAACCACACCGCGACGCACCTGCTGCATTCCGCGCTGCGCGAGGTGCTGGGCGGGCATGTGCAGCAGAAGGGTTCGCTGGTGGCGCCGGACCGGCTGCGCTTCGATTTCGCGCATTTCCAGCCAGTCACGTCCGCCGAGCTCACCCGCATCGAGCAGCGCGTGAACGAGGAGATCCGCCGCAACCACGAGGGCGCGGTGAGCTCGATGAGCTATGACGATGCCGTCGCCGGCGGCGCGATCGCGCTGTTCGGCGAGAAATACGGCGACGTGGTGCGCGTGCTGAAGCTGGGGGATTTCTCCATGGAGCTGTGCGGCGGCACCCACGTCGCGCGCGCTGGCGACATCGGCCTGTTCAAGATCATCGGTGAATCCGGCGTCGCGGCCGGCGTGCGCCGCATCGAGGCCGTGACCGGCGAAGGCGCGGTGGAGTATGTGGAGCAGTCGGACGAGCTGCTGCGGCGTATCGCCGGCATGGTGCGCGGCACCCGCGAGGATCTGGCGCAGCGTGTGCAGGAGAACCTGGACCAGCTGCGGCTGCTCGAGAAGCAGGTGCGGCAGCTCAAGGACCGTCTGGCCTCGGGGCAGGGCGTCGATCTTGCCGCTGGCGCTGCCGCCGTGGGCGGCGCGCAGGTGGTCGCCACCCTGGTGCCCGACGCGGACGCCACCGCATTGCGCACCGCCGTGGACCAGCTCAAGGACCGCCTGAAGTCCGCGGTGATCGTGCTGGCCAGCGTGGCCGAGGGGGGCAAGATCTCCATCGTCGCCGGCGTCACACCGGATCTGGTCTCCCGGGTCAAGGCCGGGGAGGTGGCGGCTTCGGTGGCCAGCCAGGTGGGCGGTCGCGGCGGCGGCCGGCCCGATTTCGCGCAGGCGGGCGGCAGCAATGTCGAGGCGCTCCCCGGCGCCCTGGCGAGCGTGGCGCCCTTCGTGCAGCAGCGTCTGGGCTGAGTCCACGTCGCAAAACAATAATGGTCGAATCAGGGTTTCTCTGATTTCATGCATTGCCAGCGACTTGCAGAATTGCTGGGATGTACATGGAGGAGCGTTACAGATGCTGATTCTCACCCGCCGCGTCGGTGAGGCGGTGATGATCGGGGACGAAGTCACGGTGACCATCCTCGGGGTGAAGGGCAATCAGGTCCGCCTCGGGATCAATGCGCCGAAGACCGTTGCCGTCCATCGTGAGGAGATCTTCGACCGTATCCGCAACGAGAAGTCGGGGCTCGAAGGTCAGGCTCCCGCGTCCGCCGGCGACGATAAGGACTACTGAGCCCATCGATCGAGTATCCGCCCCGGACGGGGCGGTTTTGCTCCCGCCCGCCCAAGTCGGTATCATCGCCGCCCTGCCCAAGCCGGAGAGATGGCCGAGTGGTCGAAGGCGCACCCCTGCTAAGGGTGTAAGGGTCAAAAGCCCTTCGAGGGTTCGAATCCCTCTCTCTCCGCCAAATCCTCCATAAATGGACTCCCGCCGCTCCCGCTCCCACCATGCATCGGCATCGGCCTGTCGTGGAAGGGACAGCTACATCTGGATCCAGGCCGACCGGACCAGGCACTTCCGGGTCGAATCCTTCAAGTAGGTCCTACAGCAGGGCCTCGACAATCTCGTCGATCCGCTCTTGATCCGGGAGGGTTTCGCCAAAGTGGCCGCCCGCTTCTTCAAGTTGCCTCACGGCCGGATAGTGAAGGTTGCGCAGGTCCGTTGCGTTGACCTGCGTATGGCCGCTGAACTGGCGGAAATACTGGTCAACGGCGGTCGAGTTCAGGAACAGCGCAAGTCCGAGGGCGAGGTCGCCGGGTAGCCCTTTGCCACTCGAGTGGAAGTAGTTCAGGTGGTTCTCAAAGCCCACCAGATCCGAGTCGATCCGCCCCGGGTCATACACCGCCGCGACCAGCCGCCGCTTTTCCTCCTTCGAGGAGAAGCGCTTCGTGAGGACGTAGGTGCCGCGCGGCACCATCAGCGCGGCCGTCTCGGCATTCGAGACAAGCGCGTTGGGCTTCCTGGCGCTGGGCTTCGGCCATGACACATAGCCGCCGTCGAAGTGACCGGGATAGATCAGCGGCACGCTTCCCGGCTCCGGGTCCTTGCGCAGATGGTCGCGCGCCCGGAAGTCCACCACACGTCCGGTCGAGACGGCTACGCCCAGGTCGCGAAGCGCGCAAGGGAGTGCGCGGACCCGCTGGGCAAGGTCTCCGTCCTCCTTCGACACTGGCAGACGAATGAACACATGCGGATCACTGGACAGGACCACTTCCGCAAACGGAACATCGCGCGCGGTCGCGTCGAGGTCCTGCGGGCTGTGGCTCAGCGAGATGCGAACGGCTGCGGCTTGCGGCTGTGACTTGATGAGCTGATAGATGATGTTCTCTTGCAGGACTTCGTCATCCTTGAAGGCCTGCTTCCGCGACTCATAAACGTGGATCTTTCGCAGGGCCGAGTGTTCCAGCATGAAGCGGCGGAACGGCTCGAAGTAGGGCCCGTTGCAGAAGCTGCGTGGAGTGATGGCCACGAGCTGGCCGCCGGGCTTGAGTTGAGCGAGGGCGGCGGCGACGAAAGCCGTGTACAGGTTGGTTGTCTCAATGCCCATGCTGCTGAGGGCCTTGCGCGCCTTCGAGCCGGTGTTGATCTTCGCGTAGGGCGGATTGAGGATCGCGCAATCGTACTGTTCGGGCGCGGAGTGCTCGGACAGCAGCGGCGCGGCGGCGTGCAGAATGTAGTCCTCGGGGATGATGCGGGATGTGAGGGCAACGCCAGCCTCCTCGCACTCCCTCGCGCAAGCGGCCAGAGTCTCCGCGAGGTGCTGCCCAAGCACGGAGTCCACCTCGAACGTGGTGACGTCGAGGGAGCGCGGGCCTTGCTTGCGGGCGATGGCTTCGCGGACAAAGGCGGCGGTGAGCGAACCGACCCCGGCTCCAGCATCGAGAAGCCGAACGGTCTCGGGCAGATGGTCGAACATCCCCGCCATGAAGTTGGCAATCGGCGCGGGGGTCATGAACTGCCCCAGCTTGCTGCGCTGCTTCGGGTCGAGCGTCGGGGACACTTCGCGGCGCGCGGCGTCGGCTTGACTCAGGGCGGGCAAGGAATCCGGGGTCTCCGGCAGCAGCATCACGTTCCTTCCACGCCGAGATCGAGGGTGCGCGGCCTGGCCCCTTGCGAGAAGTCGAGGCGTTTGAGGTCGACCCAGAACACATTGGGCGACATTGCGGACTCGGCATAGAACAGCTTGTTCTTGTGGTCCGCCACGATGCGCCAGCGTGTAGTGGACAGGTTTGGCGCGTCCGGCAGGCTGATGCCGTAAGGCACCGAGGTGTTCCGGATCACGCTGAAGACCGCGGCGGCGGCTGTTCGGGGATCGTCGCTCTGGACTACCGCATCGACATAGTAGCTCGCCCGCACGAACCGGTCGGAGGCGCAGTTGGTGCCGGGCAGAAACATGCGCCCATCGATGCCGTCCCAGTAGCGCGTGATGACGAGCTGCTCGTCATAGGAGGGCTCGTTCGTCATCACCCCGTATTCGCGACCGTGATGGATGTTCAGCTTGCCGTCGATCCACTCGAAGATCGTGCTGTCGCCTGTGGCATCGGACAGCGACAGATGCAGAGGCGCAAGGCTGCCGGGCCGGCCGGGCACCTCGCCGCTCACCACCTGCACCGGCGTTGCGCCGTCGTCCTCGGGATATTCGGCATTGGCCAGCCACAGCAGATTGGCGTTCAGGCCGGCCTCGTTCATGCCGTCCACGGTCGAGATCTCGTAGCCGGAGACAATCATGCTGCCATAGGTCGAGGTCCATTCGACCGAACGCTGTTCCGCCGCGCCGTGGCGCTTCAGGCCGCGAGGAAAGACCCACAGGTTGCTGACGATCGGATCCTTGAAATCCATGGGTCGGGCGGTGAGGTAGGTTGCGTTCGGGCCGTGATAGACAACCCGGGTGCAGGCCAGGGTCTCGGTTGCCACCAACGCCGCAGCGGTGGTCAGTGTGGCGAGCAGGCGCATGAAGCGAGGCATGTTGAACGCCAACCCATCGGAGACCTGAATGTCGGCAAAGACAAGAGTGGCATGATTTACTGTGCGCTGGAAGTATCTGATGAGTGCATGATTTCCCCCAAGGAGACCCGATTCATGGCAAGCCGCATCAAGACAAAGCGCGTGAAGCGCTCCCCCTCCCCGAAGCAGGCGCTGAAGCCCGCCACACGCGCGGCCGTCGACGCGGTGTCGATCCCGACCTACATCCGTGCCGTTGAAGGTGATCTGGATGCGGCAGGCCGTGCCTACATCCGGAGCAAGATCGGCCGCCGTCTCGGGAAGTTCGCGGCATCCATCGAACGCGTGAGTGTGCGCACCGAGGACCTGAACGGTCCGCGCGGCGGCGTGGATCGCCTGTGCCGTATCAAAGTCACGCTGAAAGCGTTGCCGAGCGTGGTGTTCGAGGCCCGGGATGCGCAGTTGAGCGCCGCCGTCGACGGGGCTCTGGCGGGTGTGGCCAACACCGTGCGCCGCGCCGTGCAGCGCCGGCGGGTGATTCCTCGAAAGGGAAGGGGCTGAATCGCTGCTCGTCCGTGACTGCTCAAGGATTCTGATCGGACTGCGGCAAGAGCTCCTGACTTCTTGAGGCCGCATGGACGCGGATTGCGTCAGCTCGGGAGTGAGTGGAAGTCGTGCAGGCTCGCAGCGAAATATCCGTAGCTCTTCGATGTGTTCTGGTTGGATTGTTTGGACCGCCCAAGGTTTCATAGACACTCATCGGCCGCTTTGCGCGTAGCGCCTTTCGAACTCTACCGGTGAGACGTCGCCAGCGGAACCATGGCGACGCACCGGGTTGTAGAACATCTCGATGTAGTCGAACACGTCCGAG
>CAUJIK010000041.1 GCA_963205255.1 Pseudomonadota bacterium | reverse complement strand
GGCCTCATCACCCTGCTGCTGGGCATGAACAGTCCGCTGGCACTGGTGGCCGCGCTGTTCCACATGATGAACCACGCCACCTTCAAGGCCTCGCTGTTCATGGCCGCGGGTGTGGTGGACCACGAGACCGGCACGCGCGATCTAAGACGGCTCGGCGGTCTGGCGCGCGCCATGCCGATCACGGCGGCGCTCGCCACCGTGGCGGCGGCGGCCATGGCCGGCGTGCCGCTGCTCAACGGCTTCCTTTCCAAGGAGATGTTCTTCTCCGAGTCCATCTTCGCCGGCCAGTCCGGTTCGCTGCGGGTGCTGCTGCCGGCCGCGGCGACGCTGGCGGGCGTGTTCAGCGTCGCGTACTCCATGCGTCTCGTCCACCGCACCTTCTTCGGGCCGCGCTCGAAGGAGCTCACGCGCACGGTGCACGAGCCCACGCGCGGGATGCTGGCGCCGGGGGCATTGCTGGTGGTGCTGTGCCTGCTGGTGGGCATATTCCCCGCGCACACCATCGGCCCCTTCCTGCACACGGCCGCGCAGGCCATCCTGCACGAGGAACTGCCGGTCTACAGCCTCAAGCTCTGGCATGGCCTCACGCTGCCACTGGTGATGAGCGTGGTGGCGCTGGCCGGCGGCACGCTGCTCTATGTGCTGATGTACCGCCGCCAGGCCGGCGCGCTGGCCGCCGCGCCGCTGCCACGGCGCGTCGATGGCCGGCGCATTTTCAACCTGCTCATGGTCACGATGATCCGCGCCGCCGAACGCGCGCTGCGCCTGTCCTATTCGCGCCGCCTGCAGCCCCAGCTGCTGGTCATCGTCGCCGGCATCCTGCTGCTGGCCTGCTGGATCGCCACGCGCGACACCATCGCCGTCGGCCCGACTTCACTCACGCCCGCGAGCCCTGCCTTCGCATTGCTGTGGATGGTGGGAGCCGCCTGCACCCTCGGCGCCGCCGCGCAGGCGAAGTTCCACCGCCTCGCGGCGCTGATCATGACCGGCGGCGCAGGCGTGGTGGTGGTGCTCACCTTCGCCTGGTTCTCCGCCCCGGACCTCGCGCTCACGCAGCTCAGTGTCGAGGTGGTGACACTGGTGCTGCTGTTGCTGGGGCTGCGCTGGATGCCGCGGCGCGTGGCCGAGGTGGCGCCGGAGCACGAGAGCTTCTCGGCGCGGCTGCGGCGCCTGCGCGACCTGCTGCTGTCGGCAAGCTGCGGCGCCGGAGCCAGCGCGCTGGCGTGGTACATCATGATCCGCCCGCGCACCGAGGGCATCTCGCCTTTTTTCCTGGAAAACGCCCTGCCCCTGGGCGGCGGCCACAATGTGGTGAACGTGATCCTGGTGGACTTCCGCGGCTTCGACACCATGGGCGAGATCACCGTGGTCGGCATCGTCTCCATCACGGTGTACAAGCTGCTGCGGCGCTTCCGGCCGGCCCCCGAGAGCATGCCCACGCCGCGCGCGCAGCGCGCCGATGGCAGGCCGGTGGCGGCGCGCTCGCCCGAGGAAACCCTGCCGCATGGCTACATGCGCGCATCGGCCGTGCTCGGGCGGCTGCTGATGCCGGTGGCCGCCGTGATCTCGGTGTTCTTCCTGCTGCGCGGACACAATGCCCCCGGCGGCGGTTTCGTCGGCGGCCTGGTGATGGCCACCGCCTTCGTGGTGCAGTACATGGTCAGCGGCACGCAATGGGTCGAGTCGCGCATCCGCATCCATCCGCAGTACTGGATCTCCGGCGGGCTGCTGCTCGCCGGAGGCACCGGCGTCGGCGCCTGGTTCGCGGGGCGCAATTTCCTCACCAGCATGGAACGGGACCTGCACCTGCCGCTGATCGGCGAGCTGCACCTGTCGAGCACGCTGGCCTTCGACCTGGGCGTTTACCTGCTGGTCGTGGGTGGCACCACACTGATACTCGTGGCCATCGCACACCAGTCGCTGCGCAGCCACCAGCGCCATGACGAGGCCGTCGAAGACACTTCGACCGTGGCCGCCCTTGCCGGGGAAACGGATACCGGAGGGGCTGCCTGATGGAGCTCATCGTTGCCCTCGCCATCGGCGTGCTCACCGGCTCTGGCGTATGGCTGCTGCTGCGGCCACGCACCTTCCAGGTGATCATCGGCCTCGCGCTGCTGTCCTACGCGGTCAACCTGTTCATCTTCAGCACCGGTCGGCTGCGCGTGGACCAGCCGCCGGTGGTCGGTGACCCTGTCACTGATATCTCGCTGCTTGCCGACCCGGTGCCGCAGTCGCTGGTGCTCACGGCCATCGTGATCGGCTTCGCCACCACCGCGCTGCTGCTGGTGGTCATGATCGCCGCGCGCGGCATGACCGGCACCGACCATGTGGACGGCCAGGAGCGCGACTCGTGAACGCCTGGCTGGAACACCTGCCCTCCCTGCCCATCATCACGCCGCTGCTCGCCAGCGCGCTGATGCTGATGTTCCCGGAGCATCGCCGCGTGCCGCGCCTGACGCTGGCGCTGGTTTCGACGCTGATCCAGCTGGTCGCGGCGGTGGCAATGCTGGTGCTCACCACCGACGCCGCGCCCGGCTTCTGGCCCGAGGGCATCGGTGTCTATGCCATCGGCGGCTGGAAGGCGCCTTTCGGCATCGTGCTGGTCGCCGACCGCCTGTCGGCGCTGATGCTCACACTCAACGCCACGATCGGCCTCGCCGTGGTGGTGCACTCGGTGGCACGCTGGGACCGCATCGGTGTGCACTACCACCCGCTGCTGCAGTTCCTGCTGATGGGCCTGAACGGCGCCTTCCTCACCGGCGATCTGTTCAACCTGTTCGTGTTCTTCGAGATCCTGCTGGCCGCCTCCTACGCGCTGCTGCTGCATGGCGGCGGCGTGCAGCGCATGAAGATGGCGCTGCACTTCGTCATCATCAACCTGGTGGGCGCCTTCGCCTTCCTGATCGGCGTCGCCATGCTCTACAGCGTGCTGGGCACGCTCAACATGGCCGATATCGCCGCGCGCTGGGCCATGCTGCCGGAGGTCGACCGCGGCATCGCCGGCACCGGAGCCGCGGTGCTCGCCATCGCCTTCCTCATCAAAGCCGGCAGCTGGCCGCTGAATTTCTGGCTGCCCGGCACTTACTCCGCGGCCGGCCCGCCGGTGGCCGCCGCCTTTGCCATCGCCACCAAAGTCGGCATCTACGCCATCCTGCGCCTGTCGTCGCTGGTCGATGCGCCGGGCTCCTCCTTCGGCGAAGGCTGGCTGTTCGCGCTCGCCGCCGCGACCATGCTGTTCGGCATCGTGGGGATACTGGCCGCGCGCCAGCTCTCGCGCCTGATCGCCTTCACCGTGGTGCTGTCCTCGGGAACGCTGCTCGCCGCCGCGGGAATGGGCTCGCCGGTGATGACAGGGCCAGCGCTGTTTTATCTGGTGGGTTCGGTGATGGCCAGCGGCGCCTTCTTCATGCTGGCCGGCATGACCGAGCGCATGCGCACCGCATCGATCGAGGCGGCAGAGGATCCGATGGTGCCGCCGGCGAGCTACAACGCCTTCAGTGTGGGCGAGCCACCGGCACTGCAGCCACCTGACTCCGAAGTGGGCATCGCCATTCCGGCCGCCATGGCCTTCCTGGGCCTCAATTTCGTCTGCTGCGCGCTGCTGGTCACCGGGCTGCCGCCGCTGTCGGGTTTCGTCGCCAAGGTGGCGCTGGCGGCGGCGGCCATTGAGGCCTCGTCCGCCTCCGGGGTGAGTCCGTGGCGCGCATGGACGCTGGTCACGGCGCTGCTGGCCGGCGGCTTCGCCGGCATGATCGCGCTGTCGCGCGTTGGCATGCGGCTGTTCTGGAGCGTCACCGACCGCAACACGCCGCGCCTGCGCATCGTCGAAGCCGCGCCGCTGGCCTTCCTGATACTGGTCTGCCTCGCGCTCACCGCGGGCGCAGGTCCAGCAATGCGCTATTTCGACGATGCCGCGCGGGATCTGAACGAGCCCGATGCCTATATCCGTGCCGTGCTGGGCGCGCTGCCGGAGGCGCGCCCATGAAGCGCACTCCCTGGCTGCTGATTATCGGCCTCACCCTTATGTGGCTGCTGCTCACCGGCAGCGCCTCGCCCGGACAGCTGCTGCTGGGCGTGGCCGTATCGACACTGATGACGCTGGGCTTCCGGGCCGTGCGTCCCCTGCATCCGCACCTGCGGCGTCCCCTCTCGGCGCTGCGTCTGTTCTTCCGTGTCGCGGTGGACATCCTCAAATCCAATGTCGCCGTGGCGCGCATCGTGCTGGGCCTCACCGGAAAGCGCGAAGTGCACTCCGGGTTCGTCGACATCCCCCTCGAGCTGCGCGACCCGCACGCGCTGGCAACGCTCGCCACCATCGTGACCTCCACGCCCGGCACGGTATGGGCGGACCTGAGCTCCGACGACCACGTGCTGACCCTGCACGTGCTCGACCTGCGTGACCCGCAGGTCACGCGCGACATCATCAAGCACCGCTACGAACACCTGCTGCGGGAGATCTTCGAATGAACGCGCTGTTCAACTTCGCGCTGGGCTTCGCGCAGCTGTGTTTCGTGCTGGCCATGAGCTGCGCCGCGATCCGCATGATCCACGGCCCGCGCGCCCAGGACCGGGTGCTGGCGCTCGACACCCTCTACATCAACGCCATGCTTACGCTGCTGATGCTGGGCATGCGCACCAGCACCACGTTCTATTTCGACATCGCGCTGCTGATCGCCCTGTTCGGCTTCGTCGGCTCGATGGCACTGGCGAAGTTCCTGCTGCGCGGGGAGGTCATCGAACCATGACCGATACCGTCCTGCCCGCCTGGGCGCTGCTGCCGGCCTCGCTGCTGCTGATCCTGGGCGGCATCTGCACGCTGCTGGGTTCGGTGGGCCTGCTGCGCATGAAGCGCTTCTACGACCGCATGCATCCGCCGTCGATGGGCAACACTCTGGGCGCCGGCTGCGTGCTCATCGCCTCGATGCTGATCTCCTCGGCGCTGGCGCACCGGCCCGTGATCCACGAGCTGCTGATCACGGTGTTCATCGTGACCACCTCGCCCATCACCGCCATGCTGGTGATGCGCGCGGCGCTGCACCGGCAGATCGCGCGGCGCGACCCACCCGGGAAGACGGACAGCGGCTGAAGCGTCCGCCTTCCGCGGCGGGAGATCACAGGTCGAAGATGCCCGCGGCCTCGGGCTGGAACACCAGCTGCAGCACACGATATTCGCGATAACCGCCGCCCGGCAGCGCGGCCGCCACGGCCTCGCCGCTGCGCGCGCCCAGCAGCACCTGCCCCAGCGGCGAGAGCACCGAAACGCGCTGCGGCCCGGCCGCAAGATCGGCCGGATAGACCAGCCGCACCTCGGACTCCTCGCCGGAGGCCACATCCAGCAGACGCAGCACCGAGTTCATGGTGACCACATCGGGCGCGACCTGACGGCCGGCGACGATGCGGGCGGTTTCGAGCCGCTCGTTCAAGGGACGCCCGCCCTCGCGGGAGGCGACCTGGGGTTTGCCGTGACCCAGCAGGCGCTCGAGGCGAGCGGCATCCAGCTCTGTCACGAAGACTTCGTTGTTTTCAGCCATGTCGTTTCTCCAATGGCAATCGGTCACCCGCCGTAGGGCGGGCTGTTTCTCGGATCGGGATCAGGTTTGCGGGGAACTGCTCGCGTTCCCCGGGGTGCGGAAGAACGGTTAGGGCGCAGTGCCCCGCAAACCAGGACATGCCGTGTTACCCACGGCGATGAGCCTGATGCGACGCAACAGAATTGAAGGCTTCCGGACCATTTGGGTTGTTCTACACCATAATCCCGAAATAATCACCTATCCGCGTCGCGCACTGGCAGCGGCGGCTCGATATGCCGCAGCAAGGCCGCAAGCGAGCGCTCCAGCCGCGCCAGGTCACGGTCGTCCAGCTGGTTCACGGCGTGTTGCAGAATGCCGGCCACGCGACCCGAGGTGGCATGCACCATGCGATTGCCCGACGCCGTGACGAACAGGTGCACCGAACGCTGATCCTGCGCATCACGCCGCCGCTCCACCCAGCCCCGCTCCACCAGCGAACGCAGCAGATGGCTCAGGGCAGAGCGCTGCATGCCCAGCTCGCTGGCCAACTGCGACGCCGCAATGCCCGGAGAGGCCGCGACGCTCGCCAGCGCGCGATGCATCTGCACCGGCGCGCCGGTATGCCGCTCGAGCTCGCGATAGAGGCTGCGCGTGCGGTCCACCAGCGCACGGGCCAGCAGCAGCGCAGAATGCTCGAGCAATTGGCGCTGCGCGCCCGGCGGCTGGCGCCGCGCAACTGCGTTTCGGCGGGGCATAAGTTGCGCATCTTATTCCGTCGGCGACTTGATTGCATCTTTTCAATAGTTGAAAATACTCAACTACATGACAAGCCCGTGGCCAGATCCAAATCAGGTGGGCCAGGACCGTATCTGCCTGTTCCTCGATGTGGATGGCACGCTCCTGGAATTCGCCCCGACCCCCGACACCGTACAGGTCGACGAGCCACTGCGACAGCTGCTCGGCGCGCTGTCGCAGCGGCTCGACGGCGCCGTGGCGCTGGTGAGCGGCCGCACACTGGGCGCGCTGGATGAGCTGTTCTGGCCGCTGAATCTGCCGGCCGCGGGCATCCACGGCTTCGAGCGTCGCGGCGCCGATGGCATCGTTCATCGTCCTGCCCTGCCCCACGCAGCGCTGGACCCGGTGCGCGAGCGCCTGGCCTCCTTCGCGCGCGCCCAGCCCGGCGTGCTGCTGGAAGACAAAGGCAGCGCCCTTGCCCTGCACTACCGCGGCGCGCGCGGCGTGCGCGCCGAGGCGCACCTGATCGTCGGCAACGCGGCCGCCAGCCTCGATCCGGCCTTCACCATCCTCGAAGGCGAGCAGGTGCTCGAGATCAAGCCGGCCCACACCAGCAAGGCCAGCGCCGTCGAGGCCTTCATGAACGAGCCGCCTTTCGCCGGCCGCCGTCCCGTCTACATCGGCGATGATGTGACGGACTTCGACGGCTTCTCGGCCGTGCGGCGCAATGGCGGCTTCGACATCGCCGTCGGCGATCGCGTGTCAGCGCGCTGGGCCCTGGCCAATCCACACGCCGTGCGCGACTGGCTGGGCATGCTGCTGCAATGAGCCGCCCCGACCTTGCGCTTGCGATCATCGGCAACTGCCAGATCGCCGCGCTGGTGGACAAGCAGGCAGCGATCCTCTGGTGTTGTCTGCCGCGTCCGGACGGCGATCCGGTGTTTTCCGCCTTGCTGACACCCGAAGGCAGCGCGGCAACGCACGGCGTGTTCGCCGTCGATCTCACTGATCCCGCGGGCAGCACCCAGCGCTATCTCCCCAACACAGCCATCCTCGAGACCGAGCTCGTGGACCAGCGCGGCGGCCGCGTGCGCATCACGGACTTCTGCCCGCGGCATCGCAGCCGCGGCCGCATGTTCCGGCCCATGATGCTGATACGCATCATCGAACCGGTGGCGGGCCGCCCCATCGTGAAGCTGCGGCTGCGGCCCACGCGCGCATGGGGAGCGCCCAACAGCACCGGCTGCGGCGGCTCGCACCACCTGCGCTTTGCCGCGCAGGATCTGGATTATCGCGTCACCACCGACTGCTCCCTCAGCGCGGTGTGCGAAGAGCGGCCGCAGGTGCTCGAACGTCCCGTGGCCTTTGTGATCGGCCCGGACGAAACCGTGGATGAAGCGCCGATGGCGCTGGCGCGGCGCTTTCTCGAAGCCACCCGCGGCTACTGGCAGGACTGGACGCGGGGCCTCGCGATTCCCTTCGACTGGCAGGAGGCGGTGATCCGCGCCGCGATCACGCTGAAGCTGTGCACCTTCGAGGACACCGGCGCGGTGCTGGCCGCGCTCACCACCTCCATTCCCGAAGCCGCCAACACCCAGCGCAACTGGGACTACCGCTACTGCTGGCTGCGGGACAGCTATTTCGTCGTGCAGGCGCTCAACCGCCTCGGCGCCACCCGCACCATGGAGGCCTACCTCCACTTCATCGACAACATCGTCGTGCGCTCTTCGGCGGGCGAACTTCAGCCGCTATATGGGCTCAGCGGCGAGCCCACATTGCCGGAGCGCGAAATCACGAGCCTTCCCGGTTATCGGGGCATGGGGCCGGTGCGCGTCGGCAATTCCGCGGCGCTGCAGACCCAGCACGATGTCTACGGCTCGGTAATCCTCGCCTCGACGCAACTGTTCTTCGACGCGCGGCTGGTGTCGGGCGGCGACCTCGCGCTGTTCGAGCGACTGCAGCGCCTCGGCGAACGCGCCCGTGCAGTGTACGAACTGCCCGACGCGGGGCCCTGGGAGCTGCGCGGCAGCGAGGCCGTGCACAGCTTCTCGGCGGCGATTTCCTGGGCCGGCTGCGATCGCCTGGCGCGCATCGGCACGCGCCTGGGCCAGCATGAAGCCGCGGCCGGCTGGCGCAACGCGGCGCAGGAAATGCGCTCGCGCATCCTCGCCCGCGCGTGGAATCCGCAGCGCGGCATCCTTGCCGCGACTTTCGGCGGCGAAGAGATCGACGCCACCGCGCTGCTGCTGCCCGAACTGGGGCTGATCGATGCGAAGGATCCGCGCTTCCTCTCCACGCTGGAGGTGATCGGCCGCGAGCTCAAGGATGGCGACCTGCTGTACCGCTATCGTCATGCGGATGATTTCGGCAGGCCCCAGACCGCGTTCCTGATCTGCGCCTTCTGGTATGTGAATGCGCTGGCGGCCAGCGGCCGCATCGAGGAAGCGCGCGAACATTTCGAGCGCCTGCTGGCGCACCGCACCGCGCTCGGGTTGCTGGGCGAAGACCTCGACCCGCGCACCGGCGAACTGTGGGGCAACTTCCCGCAGACCTACAGCATGGTCGGCATCATCAACAGCGCCGTGCGCCTGTCGCGCAGCTGGGAGGATGTGCTGTGAGCCGCCTGGTCGCCATCTCCAACCGCGTGTCGCTGCCACGGCGCGGCACGGTGCCCGGCGGCCTCGCGGTCGGCCTGCTCGCCGCGATGCGCGCACGCGGCGGGCTGTGGTTCGGCTGGAGCG
>CAUJIK010000040.1 GCA_963205255.1 Pseudomonadota bacterium | reverse complement strand
CAGCCCGCCGCCAGCGCAACCGAGATCCACAAGTAGGGCGAGGTCAGCATTGCGCGCCAGCCGCCATAGTCCAGCCAAGCGGCACGCCAGACCTGGCGCACTCGGCATGCCTGCTTGAGGGTTGCGGGGCACTTCATGGCGTTCATGATGGGGCCTGAACGCCCCTCTTGCCAGTGCTAACGCTTGCGCCGCGGCCCTTTTTTTCGCTTCGGGCGCGACGCGCTTTTTCCTTGAGCACTGGCGAGGGCGTCCTCCGCCGTCTGCTCGAACGCGATGGTGTGCATCTCGATATCGGGGTCATACGGCCGACTGACGAGCAGGGGGATGTTCTTGGTGCTCATCTCCCGGCGCTCGCCGTCTTCACGACCGATGGCCAGCACATATCCGTTTCTCGCAGCCACGCGCATGGACGCCTTCAGTTCATCGTCTGGCGCCAGGGCGCTGTCGTCACTCGCACGAAAGTCCTGCCTCCAGCGAGCGGCACTCATTGAAGACATGCGCCGCTCGATTCGCTCTTCCAAGTCTTCGTCGTCAGGGTTGGGCGGGCGGATTGCAACCTCGATCCTCTCCGCGTGGCGCCAGTTGATGATCGCCTCGATCCCCTCCTGATGGGGCAATACGGTGACGCCTACGGGCCCGAACCGCTCCGCGACCGTCGGCATGCGGAAAAGCGCCTCGAACAACGATGCCGCCGTCCCTGGCGACAAGCTGAGACGGTCCTTCCCGGTTTCGGGTTCGCTCTTCGTCTCGATGACGAGCTTGTGTGCGCCCAGATCAAACAGGAAGTGGTATCGGCGGTGGTGGGGGCGCAGCCGATCCGGAATCTGAACCTGCTCCAGGTCGTCGTCGCTGGCTTCTTTCCCGCTGGAAGTGTTGATCCAGCTGTCGTCCACATCGAAGTCCGTGAAGGTGGCAACCACTCCGGCAATACGGCCATCATCCGCCCCTCGCTCCAACTGCACGAGAAGCCCGCGGCGATCGCCGCGGAGCTTGGTTGGGTGCTTTGCCGCAAAGGCGGCGCGGATGAGCTGATGGTAATCCTCGGGCTTGGGCACGTTGCCTTGTTGCCGCGTGAGGGCGATGTTGAGGACGCAGACTTCCAGCTTTCTAGGTCTTGCCATTTCCTTCTCCCACCTCCAGTTGTTGGTGCTCAGCCCTTCTTGCGCGTGGGCTTGGCTGGCGCGCTCTTCGTGTCGCCGAAGAACCGGGCGAGCAGCGATTCGATCAGCGCGAAGTCTTCGTCCGTGCACGTTGCGAGCCGCTGGATGATCGGGTCGATGCGCGGCATTCGTCTGGCGTACTGCTCGGCTTCGCCCTGTAGCGCGTCATTCATCAGATCGTGCAGCGGCCCTTTGCCATCCGGCTCCTGGCGCGCCGTTTCGGCAAGCGCGAACGCATGCATCCGCGAGGCCCCTGGCGGGGACTTTTGGCCGGTGAGGATGTAGAGCACGTCGCAGCCGGCGTCGGCGATGCGCGCCAGGTAGTCGGCGTCTGGCGCTCGCTCGCCCTGTTCGTAGTTGATCTGCGCCCGCTTTGAAACGCCCGCTGTCTCGGCGAATGCCGTTTGCGACATACGGAGGGTTTCGCGCGCTTCGCGAAGTCTGTTTCCTGTGGTGCTCATGTGTGCACGCGCCCTATTGACAGGTGCACAAACGTGCACCATCATCTATCCCGCAGCATTCATTCCGACAGCGAGGATAGCGCAATGCCCCACAACACCCCCGCCGAGCTCGGCACCCGTCTGATGCAGCAGGTGCGCGGCTCTTTCATCCTGCAGGGCACCACCTACACCGCGTGGTGCCGCTCGCAGGGCATGGACCCTTCTCTCGTGCGCCAGGCCATCTACGGCACCTGGGGCGGCCCCAAGGGCCGCGCCATCCGCGCGGCGGTGCTGAAGGCCGCCGGCGTGCGCGACAGCGCGAAGGCCGCGGCATGAGCATCAACCTCACCCAACTGCGCACCCGTGCGCGCCACTACCGGATCACGGAAAACCTCCCGGCGGATGGCGTGGTGCTGTTCTGGTACGCCAAACCCTACGGCTGGAAAAACTGCCTGCGCGATCCGCAGCACGAATGCCCTGGCGCACTGGCCGTTGACGCTGATGGCCGGGCACATCAAGCCATCGGCGGCAACGAGCGGGATGGTGCACAGCGCTGGCAGGAGGTGGCGGCATGAGCGCCCTGCTGCGGTTGCGCTACGCCCTGGGCCGCTGGCTGGTGGCACCGGTGATTCGACTGCCGAAGCGCATGGAGGTGCGGTCATGAGCGCACCTCGTCCCGTGTCGCAACGTTGCGACACTTCCATGAGCGCCCCCGCACCGCTCGCCCGCGCCAAGGCCGTGATCGAGGCACTGGCCGGCAACAACTTCGACGGGCTGCGCAACCAGCAGGTAGCCAATGCCATCCACGCATCGGCATCCACGACGTTCCGCACCCTGGAAGCGCTCGAAGCCATCGGCTGGGCCGAACGCGTTCCCGGCAGGGACGATCGCTGGCGGTTGTCGCCGCGCCTGATCCAGCTCGCCATCGCGCATCAACACGAAACCGCCCGCCTTACTCAACAGGTGGACGACTTCATCAACCGCTACAGCCGTAGCCCGAACTGAGAGAAAGACATGCCTCGTATCGACAAACCGCTGACCACGGTGCAGTTCCTGGATTACCTGCCGGACGTTGCAGGCCATCGCCTGGACAGCACGCACAAGCGCCATGCGCGAGCCGTTATGCACCTGACCCATGCGGCAGCTGATCTGCTGGCGTGGGCGCGAACCAACCCCAGCGCAGGGCAATCGGCCGCAGTGCTTGAGGTCGAGGCGGCATTGCAAGAAATCCGGGGGGCTGTGTAATGGCTGGCCGCAAGCGAATTACACCGGCCGACCCCGGCACCGCAGTCCAGATCGCCGAGCAAACCCCTGCGGCTGTTGCCGCGCAGGAAATCTCCTGGCGGCAGGCAGACGCTGAGGCTGTTGCCCGCGCCACCGAAGTGGCGAAGGAACTGCGCTACGACGAGGAGCTGAGCATCGGCGCGCTTGAGGACGGCATCCGTCTCTACCAGCGTCGCGCTGTTGAAGACTTTCTGGAGCTTGGTAAGCGGCTCCTGCTGCTGAGAGAGCTTGCCCCACATGGCGAGTTCACGCAGCGCATAGCGGTGCTGGGCTTCGCCCCGCGTGCGGCGCAGAAGTTCATGCAGGCCGCTGCCAAGGCAGCCAAAAGCGAAAAATTGGCGCTTTTGGCCGGCAAGGTGAAGAACCCCAGTGTGTTCGTCGAGTTGATCGCGCTGGATGACGACACGCTGGAAGAGTTCGGCGACATGGACGACATCGAGAGCCTGACCGCTCCCGAGGCCAAGCGCCGCATACGTGACCTGCAAGCCGACATCGAAGCCAAAGACGACCGCGCCGCCAAGCGCGAGCGGGATATCGAGAACCTGCAGAAGAAGCTGCGGCAGGCGAAGCTGGAGCGCCAGCGCGCCGAGCCCGACGACATCGCCGGCGAGCTGCGCACCCTGGCCAGCGCGGCCGCGCTCCAGGTGCGCGCCGACATCGGCGCAACGGGCGACGACGTCGAAAGCCTCCAGGAGCGCATCGCGGCGCTGTGCGAACACGCCGCCAGCGCCGGGGGCGATGGCGATGAGCATCACCCGTTCATGGGTGCGCTGATCGGCGAGCTGTTCAGCGAGCTGCGGCGGGTGCGCGACGCCTTCGGCCTGCCGATCGTCAACGATCACGGCGCGCCGGACTGGCAGCAGGGCCTGTGAGCATGGCCGCCTTGTCCCCAGCCATGTACGAGGAGCTGGCCGGTGTGGCCCGCGCCGCACAGGCGGCCGGGCACGGCGGCAAGACGGCCATCTACCGCGAGGCGGCGCAGCGCCTGGGCATCTCGGTGCCCACGCTGCTGACCCGGCTCAAGCAAGTGCGCCCGGCGCGGCCGCGCAAGCGCCGCGCCGATGCTGGCACCTCTGTGCTGACCCGCGCCGAAGCGCTGCTGATTTCCGCCACGGTGGAAGAAACCCGCCGCCTCACCGGCACGGGCGAATTGCCGCTGGAAGAAGCCGTGAACGCGCTGCGTGCCAGCGGCAAGATTCTGGCCGGCCGCGTGGACGAGACCACCGGCGAGTTCACGCCGATGAGCCTGTCGGCA
>CAUJIK010000039.1 GCA_963205255.1 Pseudomonadota bacterium | reverse complement strand
CGCTGGAATCGATGCAGCTGACGAGCAACTTCCGCTCGCGGCCCGAACTGGTGCACTGGGCGAACCAGGAGTTTGCAGGCTGCTTCCCGCGACGCGAGAACCTGCGCACCTCTGCCGTGGGCTTCCTGCCGTCCGAAGCCGCGCGCGCCGCGGGCGACACGCCGGATGCCGTGCAGCTGTGGCCGCTGCCCGTCGACGATCTGCGGGTGGAAGCGCAGTGGATCGCCGCGCGCATTCTCGAGCAGCAGGCGCTCGCGCCCACGCAGCGCATCGCGGTTCTGGTGCGTGACCGCGGTCTTGCGCCCTGCATCCTCGACGCCTTGCGCGCCGCCAGCATTGCCGTCCGTGGCGTGGCACTGGCATCGCTGGCCCAGCATCAGACCGTGCTCGACCTTGCGGCGCTGGGCGCGGCGCTGCTGAATGAAGGGGACCGCACGGCATGGCTTGCGGTGTTGCGCTCGCCGCCCTGCGGTCTGCTGCTGGCGGATCTTGTCGCGCTCGCGCGCACGGATTCCGGCGCACCGCTGGTCGCGCGCCTGGCGGACCCGGCCAGCTGGGCTGAACTGTCGCCGGATGCGCGCTCGCGTCTGCAACGCGTGGCGCCGTTGCTGGTGTCGGCCTGGCAGCAGCGGCAGCGCGCGCCGTTGCCGGACGCCATCGAAGCGCTGTGGCGCGCGCTGGGCGGGGAGGCGCTCGCCGGTGAAGCAGAGCATCACGCCGCCGTCCAGTACCTCACCGCATTGCGCCAGCTGATGCGGGACGAAGCGGCAGTGGATGGCGAAGTGTTGCAACGCCTCGCGGCGCGCCTGCGCGACACGCCACAGGCAGGCGGCGATGACGCCGTGCCGGCGGTGGAAGTGCTGACCATCCATCACGCAAAGGGACTGGAGTGGGATGTGGTGTTCGTGCCGGGCATCGGCAGGGCGGCGCGTCCCGACCGCGCGCCGCTGATGCGCTGGCTGGCGCTGCCGGCGACGGATGATCGCCAGGATCTGCTGCTGGCGGTGCACAGCATCGGCAGGGCGGCCGACTCCGAACCACTGAGCGCCTACATCCAGGGCTTGCAGCAGGAACGGCAGCGCAATGAGCAACTGCGACTGGCGTATGTGGCCTTCACGCGCGCGCGCGAAAAGCTGGTGCTGACAGGCTGGGCGCAACCCGATCCGGACGGCGGCATGGCGCGCGCCGATGCACGCTCGCTGCTGGGACGGTTGTGGCCCTCGCTGCGCGCGGAATTTTCAGCGGCCCAGGCATCACCACGGCAGGACGCACAATCTTCATCGCAACCGGATCGCGAAGTCGCGGCCGCACCCGAAGCGGCCGTGCCGCGCCTGCGACGCAGCGTCGCCGGCTTCGATCCTCACGCGCATCGCGCATCGCTGGGCGCACCCGCGAGTCTGGATGCAGGCAGCGATGATCCCGGGGAGCGACCCGAATTTACCTGGGTGGGGCCGCGCGCGCGCGCCGAAGGCACGGTGGTGCACGCAGTGCTCGAGGCCATCGCGGACAGTGGCGACTGGAGGCTGCTGGAATCACCGCGGACACTGGCCAACGCACAGCGCCAGCTGCGGCAGCTCGGATTGCCGCGCGCCGAGGCGGCGGCGGTGGCGGACGATGTGCTGGCGAGGCTCGGGGGTCTGCGCGAGGAGCCGCGCGCGCGCTGGCTGCTGTCGCGCGATCATCGTGACGGACGGTGCGAGCTGCGGCTCACTGGCGTGGTCGATGGACGGGTGCGCAATGTCATCATCGACCGCAGCTTCATCGACGAAGCCGGACAACGCTGGGTGGTCGACTACAAGACCAGCACCCACAGCGGCGGCGGATTGCAGGAGTTTCTCGCCAGCGAGCTCATCCGTTACCGGCCGCAGCTGGAGCTGTACCGCACGCTTGCCAGCCGGCTGGGACCCGAACCTGTCAGGGCGGCGCTGTATTTTCCGTGGCTGCGTGAATGGGTCGAACTGGACCCTCACTCTCCGGCAAGCGAGAACGGATAGCTGCCATCGGCGGCAGGCAGGCCCAGCAGGCGCAGCTGCTGCACCAGCGCGGGCGAGGCATCGGCGCGCGGCGCCACACGGCCGTCGACCTGCCAGGCGCCCTGTGGCTCGATGCGCACGGTGGCCCGCACCGACAAAGGACCTGCCGTATCGCGCAGCTGCCCTGCAAAGGGCGGCCCGGAAGCATCCTGGTCGAAGGTCAGCAGATAGCTGCCGAAAGCGTTGCCTTGCCCGTCCTGCAGCTGCCGCACACCGGCCGCGCCCCACAGCGCGGTGATGCGATTGCCGTCCAGCTCGAAGGCCAGATCGTCAGCCACAAGGGCGCCATGCCAGCCGGCCGGCAGCATGGGGACAAGGTTGCGGTCCACCTGAAGCTGCCCGGCCATGGATTGCACACTCAGGTGCCGCCCGCCGCGGCTGACCAGCGCGCTGACTTCACCGCCGGCCTGCTGGATACGCAGCTGCGCAGACAGCCGGCCGCGCAACAGGGCGGCCGGGCGCAGCGACCAGCTCACCTGATCCAGCGCCACGCTCTGGCCAGGCCCGATGCCGATCCGCGCGCCGGCGCAGCCGCCGTTCCATACCGTGCCTTGCGGCGCGGCACAGCTCAGCGTGGAGGACAGCAGAGGGAGCAGCCAGGCTGCCGGCATGCGCACCAGCAACACCAGCACGAATGCCGCAACGCCGGGCAGCACCCAGCGAAGAAAGGACGATTTCACGAGCGCAGGTGGACCACGACCGAGGCGTTGACCACGCCGGGTTCGGCGGTGGCTTCGGTGGTGGCGGCTTCCACGCGTAGCCCATGCTGATTGACCAGACGCGCCAGCCACGCCACCCAGGCGTTGAAATCCGCCTTTTCGAACTGCACGCGCATGCTGCCTTCACCGCTGGGCTGGCTGCCGGTCAGCGACTGGCCGAGACCCGATTCGCGGGCGGAGCGATCGATCAGCACCACCAGTGATTCGGCGCCCTGCGGCGCCACCGGCGCCGGTCCGAGAGTCGCCAGCGTCGGGCCGACTTCGCGCAGGAAGACAAGATCAGACTGCTTGCGCTCGACGCGCGCCTGCGCCGCGATCACGGCCCGGTTCAGCGGCAGCAGCGCGCCGATGAGCAGGATGAGCGCCGCCAGCACGCCGCCGACCAGCAGGATGCGCTGCTCGCGCGGCTCGCGCGCCTCGTACCATTGCCGCAGTGCTGCAAGGTTCATGATCCCGGCCCCTTGAGCTGGATGCGCCCCTGAAAACCCTGGCCCTGGTTGCTGCCCGAAGCGACCTGCGCGGTATAGCCGCTGGCGCGCAGCGCCTGGCTGAGCTGTTCGAGACTGTCGGCATCCGGTCCTGCGACACGCAGCTCCATTTCACCCGGCTTGAAACTCAGGCCCTGGATGCGCGTCGCCGGCACATTGTCGTGAGCGGCGGCGACGGCCGCGAGTACATGCAGCCACTCTCCCTGGCTGCGGCCGCCGCCGGCCGCCAGCTGCATGCGCTGCTCCACACGGCGCCGCAGATCGCCGCGCAGCGGCTCTCCCGGCAGGGCCAGTGCCGCGGCCTGTTCCATCGCGACATCGAGCGCACGCTCGGCGCCGCGCAATCGCTGCAGCTCCCACAACCGCGCGCCCACATGCGCCAGCAGCAGCACGCCGGCCAGTGCCGCCACCAGGCGCCAGCGGCGCCATGAAGCGCCGGACTCGGTGCGCGCGCGATAGCTGCCCTGCAGCAGATTGATGCGCTCCGGCGCCGCCAGCCCCTGGGCCAGCAGCGGCAGCACGCCGCCCGCGGACAGCTGCACCTTCAGCGTCGCCACGCGGACACGCAGCGCCTCGAATTTCGGACCGTGCAGGCGCCAGCCTTCGGGTGAGGCATACACCGTGACATGCAGATCTTCAGGCGTGGCGTCGGAACCCAGCACCAGATCCAGCACCAGCGCCGGATCGGACGCGGGCAGCACCATGGTGGCCGCGCCATGCCTGATGATCAGATGATCCTCGTCGATCAGGATGGACAGCTGCGAGGGCACATGCGGCGCCAGGGCGCTGTCCGCGTAGACGGCTACGGGGTCGAGCCCCCAGGCGCGCGCGCGCGCCAGCCACTCATCGAGCAGCGCGCGCGCCACCACCTGCACGGGCGTATCGCCGCTGGCCGCATCGCGCGCGCCCAGCGCGAAGTGCAGGCTGTCGATGTCTTCGGAGACCTGGTCCTCGAGCGCGAAGGGCGCCAGCTGCTGCAGACGCGAGTCGCCGGCCTGCGGCAGGTTGGCCGTGAGCGGCAGCACATCCGCGCCCGGCACGATGAGCGCCACCTGGCGGCCGCGGGCCGCCGCCGCCAGCTCCGCGCCGAGGTCCGTCGAGGGCTGCGCAAGCAGCTGGCCGCGCGCGTCCGCCACCAGCCAGGCAGGTGCCTGGGCGGGGTCGCGAGGTAACCGGAGCAGCAGCCAATCCGCCATGATTTGAGCCAACCTCGAGAGTTATTCGGTGCCGAAGGTGCGCATGACGGGCCGCGTCCTGCCGTCGTTGTTGCGGTACATGAGACTGTACAAGGCGAATTCAGCCTCGCCAATACGCACCCAGGTGCGCAACTGGAAGAACTGTGACTTCTCGCCGGTACGGTCGGTGATCTTCTGCTCGTTCGCCGCCACCACCGTCTTTGGCGGGAAGCAGCCGCCGCCAGCGCGCACCCGCGCCAGCTCCTCGGGGTCCATCCGGCTGTATTCCACCGCGTTGGTGTTTTTCTGGCTCAGCGCATTGAGCGCATCGAGCACATGGCCGCTGGCGGTGCACACATTGATGGTCGCGGCAGACGGCGGCAGCGCCGTGACATGCGGCAGCAGCTTCAGGTAGCGCTCACGGCCGAAGCCGGGCAGCTGCTCCAGCTCCGATACGGTGGTGATGGGCAGGTTGGCGGGGCGATAGGGCGGCGTCTGCGAGGTATAGAGACTGTCCTCGCCGCCCTCGGATTCCGGCCGGTCATCCGTATCGAGCCAGTCCGCCAGCAGCGGCGCCCAGCGGGTTTCGATGTCCAGCAGCTCCAGCAGGCGCGTGAACACGGCGAGGGCGTCCGCATCGACGACGCCCGCGCCAGTGGTATCGGGCTTGAGCAGCGTATTGAGATTGAACTTGCCCTGCTCGTCGAACACCTGCGCCTCGATGCTCACTCCCGGCACCACCTCCAGTGGCGGGACCGGCGTGGCCCAGCTGTCGACGGGAGTATCCGTGCTGCCCTTGCTGTCCTCGTCGAGCACATGGGCGGCCAGCGCCTCGGCGCCCTGCGCGATGGCCACGCTCTGTTCCAGCGAGAAGCTGGCCACGCTGCGGCGCGCCGTCATGGTGCTGTCGTAGCCAATGGACACCGCCAGCGCGGTGGCGATGGCCAGCACGATGAGCGACGTGATCAGCGCCACGCCTGATTGCCGGCGCCTCATGCGGCCACCTCGATCAGGCGCATGAGACGACCCCAGTCGTCGAGTTCCAGCGTCACTTCCACAGCCGCGGGCAGCCAGCGCAGTTCGCGCTCGTCCAGCGTGCTCTGCAACGGGGTCGGCGGCCAGCTGTCCACCCAGTTGCGGCCATCGCTGAGAAAGCGCAGCGAGAAGGTCTTGACGCCATCGATCAGCGCGCGGCGCCGGGGCGGGGGATCGAGCGTTGCGTCGAGCACCGGCCACTGCTCGCGGTACAGCGTGCCGTTCTCGAGCACATAGCGCACGCGCTGCAAGGTCGAGCGCTGCAACCCTGCGGGATTGGTGAAGCCGCCACGCGTAAACACCACCTGGGTCGCATCCACCCGCAGGGCGGGCTGGTAGCCGGCGCCCAGCGGCTCGCGCACCGGCCGCGGCGCCAGTTGCCCGAAATCCTGCAGGAAGGCGCGCATGGCGCCCTGCACGGCGGCCAGCCGCGCGGCGTTGGCCTGCACGGTTTCGCGGCCGCGCAGCGACTGCTCCAGCGCGCCATAGCCGAGCGTGACCAGGATGGCCGTGATCAGCACGGCGACCAGCAGTTCGATCAGCGTGAAGCCGCTGCGCCTCATTGCGCACTGCCTCCCGGTGGCGTCGGACCCGCCGCGGGCTGCACGCCGGCCAGCGACCAGTCCGGATCAAAAGCCGTAGGCGCCGTGGCCGACTGCCCCATGAAGCCCACGGCTGTGGCCATCACCGTTTCGGTCTCACCCTCCCGGTCCGCGGCGGGCATCCGCGCCACTTCCACCTCGATGCGGAACAGGCCGGCCATGCCCTGGTCGGCCACTTTCTGCCGCCAGCGCCAGCGCGAACCGGCGAATTCGGCTTCTCCGGCGCTGTCGCCCACTTCAGGACGCGCGCGCGACAGCCGCAGCTCGCTGAGGCGGTTCAACGCCACCCACTCCGCCAGCGACTTGTCGCGCAGATAAGAGACATTGTCCGCGGAAGAGGTCAGGGTAGTGAGCAGGGCGCCGATGCCGAAGGTCACTATGACCAGCGCCACCAGCACCTCGAGCAGCGTGAAGCCGCGGTTGCGGGCAGGCATCAATTGCCCTCCAGCGGCTGGGTCACCAGTTCTTCCATGGCCTCATCGGGAAGGATCTTCACCGCCTCGCCGCGCTGCGATGCGCCAGGCTCGTCCTCACGGCGCAGTATCAGCTCGAAGGAACTCAGCTCGCCGCTGGAATACAGCAGGATCTGCGGCGCCGGTTCATCCACATCGGCCTTGGGCAGCACCACCGGCCTTCCCTCGACCACCAGTTCCATGTGCAGTCCGGCCGGCAGCGTGCGCCGGCGGGTGAGGGAATCGCCTTCGAGGGATTCCCAACGCGCGCGGCGCGCATCGTGGACCAGGAATTCATAGCCGCCATCGAAAGCGCGCATGCCGAACTCGCGGTTCTGCAGGCCTGCCTGTTCGCGCAGCTGGCCCATGATGGCGAGCATGCGGTCGCGTTCGGTCTGCAATCCGTGGTCGTCGCCGATCACGCCCAGTGACAGCGTGATGCCTGCCGCCATGATGCCGATGATCAGCACCACGACCAGCATCTCGATCAGCGTGAAGCCGCGCGGGCTACTTCCCGACCGACCAGTTGCCGATGTCCTCATCCAGACCTTCGCCACCGGGCTCGCCATCGGCGCCGAACGAGAAAATGTCGATCTCGCCATGTTCACCGGGACTCCGGTACTGGTAATCGTTGCCCCAGGGGTCCTTGCTGGCGCGGCGCAGATAGCCGCCGGCCTTCCAGTTGCGCACGGAAGGATCCTGCGGCTTCTCGACCAGCGCGCGCAGGCCCTGGTCGGTGGTGGGGTAACGGAAGTTGTCGAGCTTGTACATCGTCAGCGCGGTTTCCAGCGCGGCGATGTCCGATTGCACCTTGGTGACCTTGGCCTGGTCGGCACGGCCGGCCACCTGCGGGCCGATGATGGCGGCAAGCAGGCCGATGATCACGACCACGACCATGATTTCGATCAGCGTAAAGCCGCGCTGCCGTGCACGTGAAACGGGAGTCATACTGTGTCCTGGCCCGGGAGATGACGCTTGGGATCATAACAAAGGCTCTCGTCCGGTACGTGAACGCAGACAACGGATTTCACAGTCTTTCCCGGTCGCTGAATTGCGACGGCCGCCATGGCATGGGGCTGCTGGTGGCGCTGGCCGTCCTGCTGCTGCCGCTGGCCGGCGGCGATGCCTTGCGCGACGCCTGGCAGTACCAGCGCGACCTCATCGCCGCGGGGCAATGGTGGCGGCTGATCAGCGCCCATGTGGTGCATCTGGATGCACGGCATGCCATCACCAATGCCGCGGGTCTCGCGCTGCTGTGGGCGCTGTTCGCCCGCAGCTATCGCGCGCGCCAGTGGTGGGCGGCGCTCGCCATCATCACGCTCGGCGTCAGCGGCGGGCTGTGGTGGCTGCAGTCTCAGCTGCAATGGTATGTGGGCGCCTCCGGCGTGCTGCACGGCATCTTCGCCTGCGGCTGCGTGGCGCTGATCCGCGCGCGCTCCATGGCCGGTTACGTGGCAGGCGGTGTGTTCCTCGCCAAGCTGCTGTGGGAACAGTGGCAAGGTCCACTGCCGCTGGCGGGCGATGTGCCGGTCATCACCGTCGCGCATCTTTACGGCGCCGCGGGTGGAGTGCTGGCCGGACTGCTCCTTGCGCGGCGCACGCTATACTGAGTCCCAGCTATATCAGGGTGGAGAGTGGATGAGCCGCGTTTTCGTGTTTCCCGGTCAGGGTTCGCAGTCGGTGGGCATGATGGCGGGGCTCGCCGCCAGTGACCCGGTGGTGCAGCAGACCTTCGACGAAGCCTCGCAGGTGCTGGGATACGACCTGTGGAAACTGGTCATCGACGGCCCGGCCGAATCCCTCAACGAAACCACCCGCACCCAGCCCTCGATGCTCGCGGCGGGCGTCGCCACCTGGCGATGCTGGCGCAATGCCGGCGGCGCGATGCCGGATGCCGTCTGCGGCCACAGCCTGGGCGAGTTCTCCGCCCTCACGGCCGCCGGCGTGCTGGAGTTTGCCGAAGCCATGCGCCTGGTGCAGCAGCGCTCACAGCTGATGCAGGACGCAGTGCCGATCGGTGTCGGCGCCATCGCCGCGGTGCTGGGCCTGGAAGACGACGCCATCGCCGCAGCCTGCGCCGAAGCGGCCAACGGCGAAGTGGTCGAGCCGGTCAACTTCAATGCGCCGGGGCAGGTGGTCATCGCCGGCCATGCCAGCGCCGTGAATCGCGCGCTGGAAGCCTGCAAGGCGCGCGGCGCCAAACGCGCCGTGCTGCTGCCCATGAGCGTGCCGGCGCACAGTTCGCTGATGCAGCCGGCGGCAGAGCGCTTCGCCGCGCTGCTGCAGGACGCGAAACTGGCCGAGCCGACCATGGCCTTCTGGAGTCCGGTGGACGGCAAGGCCCATGGCGACGCCGCAGACATCCGCCGCCTGCTGCAACGTCAGCTGGCAAGCCCGGTGCGCTGGGCCGATCTGGTGCGCCACCTCACGGCGGCCGGCTTCACGCAGCTGGTCGAGTGCGGACCGGGCAAGGTGCTCACCAGCCTCAACCGCCGCATCGACAAGCGGCCCGATGTCCAGTGCCTCGCGCTGCAGGATGTGGAATCTCTGCAGGCAGTGCTGGCGCAGACAGCAGCGGAGAACAACTGAATGAACAGCGAACTGCTGAAGGGCGAGACAGCGCTGGTTACAGGCGCGTCGCGCGGCATCGGTCAGGCCATTGCGCGCCAGCTCGCGGCCGCGGGGGCGAAGGTGATCGGCACCGCCACCAGCGCCGACGGCGCCGCGCGCATCGGCAATGAGCTCGCCGCCAGTGGCGGCAGGGGCGAGGTGCTCAATGTGAGCGACGCCGCCTCGGTTGCAGCGTTGCTCGAGCGCCTCGAAGCCAGCGGCGACATGCCCTCCATCCTGGTCAACAACGCCGCCATCACGCGCGACACGCTGCTGCTGCGCATGAAGGACGACGACTGGAACGCGGTGATCGACACCAACCTGTCGGCCAATTTCCGCATCACCAAGCTGTGCGTGAAGCGCATGCTGAAAGAACGCAAGGGCCGCATCATCAACATCACCTCGGTGGTGGGGCAGATGGGCAATGCCGGCCAGGTGAACTACGCCGCGTCCAAGGCCGGCGTAATCGGCATGACCAAATCCATGGCGCGCGAACTGGCTTCGCGCAACGTTACGGTAAATGCCGTGGCGCCGGGTTTCATCGACACCGACATGACCAAGGGGCTGGGAGAGCAGGTGCGCGAGGACCTGCTCAAGCAGATCCCGGCCGGCCGGCTGGGGCGCCCGGAGGAGATCGCCGAGGCGGTGCTGTTCCTTGCCTCTCCGGGGGCGGCCTACATCACGGGGCAGACACTGGCGGTCAACGGCGGTATGCTGATGCCTTGAATAATCGTTCAGAAACAGAAGCTTGCGGCGCCAATGAAACCCTTCATGCAGGTGGTCAAGCGCGCGGGCTTCACCTACAATACGCGCCCCAAGCGTGCCCATTGCGAGGCACGTTAAGGTCAATAAATCAGAGGATTGAACACTAATGAGCAGCGTCGAACAGCAAGTCAAAGCCATCGTTGCCGAGCAGCTGGGCGTGAAGGCCGAGCAGGTGACGAGCGACGCGTCCTTCGTCGATGACCTAGGCGCTGACTCGCTGGATACGGTCGAACTGGTGATGGCCCTGGAAGAAGAGTTCGAGATCGAGATCCCGGACGAAGAGGCCGAGAAGATCACCACCGTCCAGCAGGCGATCAACTACATCAACGATCGGCGCGCCAAGGCCTGATCGCCCGCCCGCCGCATCGGGGCACGGCATCCTTGCGAGGCTGTGCCCACGTCCTCGATCTAGTCCGGAGCCACGCTTGAGCAAACGCCGCGTAGTCGTCACGGGCATGGGCATCATCTCCCCGGTGGGCAGCACCCTGGAGAGCGCCTGGTCCAGCGTCATCAACGGCATCAGCGGTATCGCACCCATCACGCGTTTCGATACCAGCGCCTTTCCCTGCCGCTTCGGCGGTGCCGTACAGGGATTCGATCTCGAGAAATACCTGCCCGCGAAAGAAGCCCGGCGCATGGACGAGTTCATGCACTACGGCATCGCCGCGGGTGTGGACGCCATGGCCGATTCGGGTCTCGACCTCGAACGCATCGACCTGGACCGCGCCGGCGTGGTCACGGGCTCGGGCATCGGCGGCCTGTACACCATTCAGGAAGAGCACAACGCGTATCTGGCGGCGCAGAGCCCGCGCAAGATCTCGCCGTTCTTCGTGCCCTCGACCATCATCAACATGATCTCGGGGCATCTTTCGATCCGCTTCGGGCTGCGTGGCCCGAACCTGGGCGTGGTCACCGCCTGCACCACTTCGACCCATGCCATCGGCGTCGGCATGCGCACCATCCAGTATGGCGATGCGGACATCGTGCTGGCCGGTGGCTCGGAGATGGCCACCACGGTGATGGGTCTGGGCGGCTTCGGCCAGGCCAAGGCCCTGTCCACGCGCAACGACGCACCCAAGGAAGCCAGCCGGCCCTTCGACCGCGACCGCGACGGTTTCGTGCTCAGTGATGGCGGCGGCGCCATGGTGCTGGAAGAGCTCGAACATGCGAAGCGTCGCGGCGCCCGCATCTATGCCGAGGTCGTGGGCTTCGGCATGAGCGGTGATGCGCACCACATCACCGCGCCGCCCGAAGACGGCAACGGCGCCCGCCGCGCCATGCAGGCGGCCATGCGCGATGCCGGCCTGAACCCGGGCGACGTGCAGCATGTGAATGCGCATGCCACATCCACGCCGCTGGGCGATCGCGCGGAGACCAACGCCATCAAGGGCGCCTTCGGCGATGCCGCAGGAAAGCTTGCGATCAGCGCCACCAAGTCGGTCACCGGCCATCTGCTGGGCGCTGCCGGTGTGGTGGAGGCCATCTTCGCGGCGCTCGCGATCCGCGACCAGATGGCGCCGCCGACCATGAACCTGCACAACCCCGACGAAGGCTGCGATCTCGACTACGTTCCGCTGGCGGCGCGCAAGATGCGCATCGACGCGGCGCTGTCGAACTCCTTCGGCTTCGGCGGAACCAACGGTACGCTCGCGCTGCGCCGCTACACCGGTTGAGGTCTGGCGCCATGCGCGCGCCCGTCCCGCACATCGAGCCCGTCGAGATCCCCGAAGGGGCGCTGCTGCGCCTGGCGGGCCTGTATCCCGACCGCTATCCGGCGCTGCTGGACAGCGCCGCCAGCGGCGCGCTGTCCCAGACCACGCTGCTGGCGGCACTGCCGCGCGGTTCGTTGCGGATGGATGCGCAGGGCGTGGTACGGGCCGACGGCGAGGTCCGCACGCCGGCCGGGCAGGGTGGCTTCCTCGCGGGCCTGGATGCGGCCTGGCGCGAGGCCCGCGCCCTGGGCACCTCATCTGCTCCAACCGCAAGCCTGCCTTTCACGGGCGGCTGGAGCGTCTACCTGGGCTACGAGCTGGCGCTGGAGAT
>CAUJIK010000038.1 GCA_963205255.1 Pseudomonadota bacterium | reverse complement strand
TGTCCGAAGCCCGGCGTGTCTCATGTGCACAGATTAACCCTGGAAGCCGTGCGGGCGCATCGTCGGCGGCTCTCCTGTATCTTTGGCGGCATGTCGCAACAGGCAAGTCCCCGGGTCGCGCTGGTCGCAGGTGGCAGCGGTTTCGTCGGTGGCCTGTTGCTGCGGCTGCTGCTGGGGGCGCCGGATCATGCCCGCGTTTATGCCGTGTCGCGCCGCCCCCTGCCGCTGGAGCATCCGAAGCTCGCGAACCGCATCCTGCCGCTGGAGCAGGTGCGCGCCCAGCTCGCGGGGCTGGCCTGCCATGACGCCTATTGCTGCATCGGGTCCACCCTGCGCCAGGCCGGCTCCGAAAAGGAGCGCCAGAAGGTGGATCTGGATCTCACGGTGAGTTTTGCGCGCGCCGCGCATTCCCTGGGCGCCACCCGCTTCGTGGTGCTCTCGGCCGCGGGCGCCGATCGCGAGGCCCGCAATGCCTATCTGCGCACCAAGGGCGAGATGGAGCAGGCTTTGCGGGAGGTGGGTTTCGGATCCCTGGACATTCTGCGCCCCGGGTTGCTGCTGGGCTGGCGTGGCGAGCTGCGGCCGCTGGAATTGCTGGCGGGGCTCGCGATGCCGCTGGTCAATCCGCTGCTGCAGGGCAGCTATGCCCGCTGGCGCGGGATTGCCGCAACGCATGTGGCCGAGGCCATGCTGGGGGCTTCGCGGTCGCAGCGCCGCGGCGTCTATGTGTATGAAGGCAGGGCCCTGGAGCAGCTGGCAGCAGCAGGTCGCCGCAGCCTTTCCTGATTGGTGACCTTGAGCACATATTCCGGTCGCCGATACATCGTCAAATAGGGTCCCAGGTCTCCCAGAGACGGCATTCGACGGACCGCATGCGCGCCAGTTTTTCCGCCATCAACAGCGGGATGGGTCGCTCCGTGACCCTTATCTGCTCCATTTGCGCAGCGGCGTTGCTCTTGCTGGGCGTAGCCGTTGTGGCGCGCGCCAGCTACGTCGAGCAGACCCGGGACCGCGCGCAGCATCTGGTCGGCGCATCCACCCGCATGGCCCGCGCCCTGTCGAGCCAGCTCGATGCCGCGGAGGCCGTGCTGCGCGTTGCCGCCGACAGCGTGCGCGACGGGTTGGTGCCGCGCTCGGGACTGCGGCGCCAGCTGACCCAGACCGGCCCCTTCAGCTGGGGCGCCGTGCTGGATTACGGCTCGGGCGGACACTTCAATTCCATGCAGCGTCAGGTGCAGCTCACGCCGAAGGAGCAACTGGCGCTGGAGAGCGGCCACTCCATCGCGGTTGCAGGCAACAGCCCTGCCGGACCGCGGATCTATCTGGCGCGACGTGTATCCGAGGCATCGGAGAACCGCGTGCTGATCGCCGAACTGGCTCCCGAGTGGTTGTGGCGGCCACTGGAGCGCACCGACAAGTCGCTGCAAGTGCTGGTGATCGACGAGCAGGGAACGGAGTTCTTCGACACCATCGAGGGCGCTGAGCACGTCAACGGGCTTTTCACCCGGCTGGTGGCCACACCGGCCGCGCTGTCGAATGAACAGCAGCTCTCCTGGCAGAACGATGGCAGCGCCTGGTCGGGAGTGATGGCGCCTTTGCCGCAGTCCACCAGTCTCATGGTGCGGCCGCTGGGCATCGTGATCGCCGCCGCCGCGCTGTCCTGGCACAGCCATGTGCTGGCCGCGCTGCATACCCTGCTGCCGGTGATCCTTGCCACGGTGCTGCTGGTGCTGCTGACGGCGATATTGATTGCACGCTCCAGCGTTCCGGCGCTGCACCAGTTGCGGCGCGGCTTGCAGCAGCTGGCGGATTCTCCCGCCAGCCTGCCAAGACCTCCCGCTTCCTTTCCGGAGCTGCGCCAGCTGGTCGATACTTTCAACTGCACCGCGGAACGCGTGAATCGCCAGCGCTCCATGCTGCGGGCGTTGACCGACGTCGACACGCTGCTGATCGGAGCCGTCGAAGTGGAGAATGTGCTTGACCGCGTGCTCGAGCGCATGCGTGAGCTGATGCAGTCGCGTACGGCCGGATTGCTGCTGATCGATGGCAATACGCCGGATCGCGGGCGACTGTTCTGCGTTGGCGTCGAGGGCGGCTTGCCGATCAGTCGCGTGGAGCTGGATGCGCAGATGGCAGGCACGCTGCTGGAGTCACGCGCCGGGCTGACTGTAGTACGTTGCGAGGAAGAGCGGCACAACTTCCTTGCGCCCCTGCGTGACGCGGGAGCGCAGTTCTTCTGGATATGGCCCATCGTGGTGCAGGAGCAGCTCGCCGCTGTCCTGGCGGTGGGCTACGTGGAGCCGCCGCAGCGGCAGGGCGCCCAGGTCGCGGACTCCGGCACCGAGTGCGCGCGCCGGCTGTCCGCCGCGCTGGCGACCAGCGCGCGTTCGGAAGAGCTCTATCGTCAGGCCTACTTCGATCCCCTCACCCAGTTGCCGAATCGCCTGCTGTTCCAGGATCGTCTCGAACAGGAGCTGTCGGGTCTTGCCGAGTGCGCGACCCGTGGCGCGCTGCTGTATGTGGACCTGGACCACTTCAAGCGCGTGAATGATTCCATGGGGCACGAGGCTGGCGACAAGCTGCTGGCCGTCGTCGCCCAGCGCCTGCGCTCCTGCGTGAAGGATGGCGATACGGTGGCGCGCCTGGCCGGCGACGAGTTCACCGTGATACTGCGCCAGGTCGTGGAGCCGGGCGTGGTCGCGGCCGTGGCCGATCGCATCATCCAGTCCCTGCAGATTCCGGTGAACATAGGCGGCAAGGATCACCAGGTGCGCGCCAGCGTCGGCATCACGCTGTTCCCGGATGACGGCACGACGCTGGATGAGCTGTTGCGCAACGCAGACCTCGCCATGTACCAGGCCAAGGCCCAGGGCCGCGCGGCGGCGGTGTTCTACGAGCCGAAGATGGCGCAACGTGCCAGCGCGGCCGACAGCGGTCTGCACCGCGCATTCAAGCGGCGCGAATTCGCGTTGCTGTTCCAGCCGCAGTACTGTGTGCGCGATGGCAGCCTGCAGGGCGTCGAGGCGCTGCTGCGCTGGCAGACGCCTCGCGACGGCCTGCGCGCGCCGGTGGAGTTCATCGCAGCCGCCGAAGAGTCGGGCCTCATCGTCGATCTTGGAGGCTGGGTGCTGGATGCGGCTTGCCAGCAGATCGCGCGCTGGCGCAACGACGGACTGGAGATCCCGCGTGTCGCGGTCAACGTTTCGGTGCAGCAGTTGCGCAACCCGGCGTTCAGCGCGTCGCTGAAGCGGCTGCTGAATCGGTACCAGGTTCCAGCGGGCACCCTCGAACTGGAGCTCACCGAGACTGCTCTCAGTGATCCGGATGCGCAGGACTCGGTCGAGGCGCTGGCCGACATGGGCGTGGGCCTGATACTGGATGACTTCGGCACCGGCCACACGGCGCTCAACAACCTGCGCCGCTATCCGGTGCGTGTCGTGAAGATCGATCAATCCTTCGTCGACAAGGTCAGTGATGACGCCGGGGCGAGGGCGCTGGCGGACACCATCATCGTGATGGCCCACTCGGTGGGAAAGAAAGTCGTCGCCGAGGGCGTCGAGACCCTGGAGCAGCTGGACTTCCTGCGCGAACGCGGCTGCGACATCGCGCAGGGCTACTATCTCGCACGGCCCCTGACGGCCGCGGTGATGACGGAGCTGCTGATGCGCCGCACCGGCGACGAGGACCCTGCAGAGCAGGTGGTCAGGGCCTGAATGCGTATTGCCGCATGGCAAATCGCACAGGATGCGGATTACGTCGCAAAGCTGTGACGCGATGCACTTTTGCCGGCTTGACGCTGAGTCGCCAGCCGCCGACACTTTGCCTGTGACAAAGGTAAACCCGCTGAAAGGCGGGGGCGCAAAGCCACCGGTCTAAAGGAAGCTCGAGCGCGGGTTTCCCAGGATAGCGGGGTCGTCCGGCAAGCAGTTGCTTCCCTGGAGTTTCACGAGATGAGTCTGAGTTCTGCCGACCGTACGGCAACTGCGCCCTCCGCCCCGGATCAGCCGCTTTTCGTCATCAACCTCTGCGCGTCCACCACGCCGATGGCGCTGGTGCATCCGAGCGATCCCGAGCTCAAGCGCTATACCTTCTTCGTCACGCGTCAGCGCGAGGAGGGGCGGGAGCGCTTTCGCCTGCACATGGGTTATTTCGCCTCGCTGTTCGAGGCGGAGACCCTGCTCGGCGCCGTACGCGATGTGTATCCGGCAGCCTGGGCCGGGCCTGCGCCCACCAGCGGCGCACCGCGTCGCGGCCGGGTTGCGGTTGCCGCGCCGGCGGCCGCCGCGGCTTCGGCACCGCCTGCACCTGCACCTGCACCTGCACCTGCACCTGCACCTGCACCTGCATCGGCATCGGCACCGGCGGAGGAATCTGCTGCCGCGCCTGCGCCTGCACCCGTGGTCGCTGCTGATGCGAAGTCTGCGTCTGCGCAGATCCCCGCTCCCACAGTGGCGGCGGCTACGCCCGCATCCGCGCCGCCGCTCGAGCTTGTGGATGACGCGCCTGCGCCGGCTGCATCGCCGGCGCCGCCTGCTGGATCCACGACGATGTTCGATGCCATGTCCAACCTGCGTGAAGTGATCGCGCAGCTCGATGATGATGCACCGACCAGATTGATGCCGGCGCCGGAGTCCATTCCCACGCTGTCCGAATCGCAGACATTGCGCATCCTGGAGCCCACGGAGGCGGAGAAGTCTGTTGTCGCTCCGCCGCCTGCCGTTGCCCCGACGCCTGCTGTTGCTCCGACACTGGCTGCTGCTTCGGCGCCTGTTGTCGCTCCGAAGCCTGTTGCTGGGCCGATGCTTTCTGCCGCACCGAAGCCTCGCGTCCCGGCGAAGCCTGCGGCGCCGGTTGCTGCGCGATCCGCGGCGAAACTTTCGCCGCCGGTCGACGAGCAGGATCAGGTGCGCATCGTCACGCCCGAGGACACGCAGACGCTGCGTGACATCCGTTTCGACATCGAGCGCAATGCGCCGCCCTGCTTCGCGGTGCAGCTGCTGTGGTCGGTGACGCCGATCAGCATCACCGAACATCCGCACCTGGCGATCTTTGATGCCTACACGCTCTACAACGTCGAGGGCAATCGCCAGGGCCGCAAGTGGTACGGTCTGCGGCTGGGTTTCTTCACTGATCCGAATGCGGCCACACAGGTCGCGCACTATGTCCGCTCGGACTATCCCACTGTGGCCGTGGTCCCCGTCGCTGAGAAGGAACGTGATCGCGCCCGTGGCCACGGGCCCGCTGGCGTCGAAGGTGAGGCGGCGCCACCGCCTGCGCGCAAGCTGCGGGATGGCTCGGAGCTGCAGCAGGAGAATCTGGCGGGCTTCGAATTACTCGAGGATGATCGCCCACCGCCGGCGAAGCGCGATCTGGGTGATGGGCCCGCGGAGGTGCCGGTCCTGAATGCGGCTGCGAAACCTGCCACGGCGAAGCCGGCCGCGAAGTCTGCTGCACGGGCCGCCGGCAAGCCCACGGGCAAGCGCGTGGTGGTGCGCACCAACGGCGGCCGCGTGACGCCGGGCGCGGCAACCCCGCTGGAACAGACGCTGGAAATCCTCGGCGCCAGCACGCTGACTCTGGACGAGAGCCGCGAGATCATCAACGACTCGGCGATCCGCACGCCGGTTGCGAGCGGCAAGAAGAAGGCCGGACGATTTGCGAAGCTGCTCAACCGGCTGGGCGGCACCTGAGCCGCCGCGCTACTTTCCGAACAGCTTCTCCAGCTCTGCACGCGCGGCCGCCACCGCATCCTGCGTCGCGGGTTTCCAGGCGCCGGCCACCGGACGATAGTGGTCGCAGAAATTGGCGCGTTCCTTGTTGCGCACTTCTTCCACCGTGGGTTCACGGCATTGCTGGGTCACGCGCGGATCGTATTCGGCGCACAGTCTGCACACATGAAGTTCCGCCCCGCAGGCCTTGCAGCACTCCAGCCTGCCGAAGGGCAATGCGAGGTGTGCCAGCGAAGCGCCGCATTTCCAGCACTGGATATCATGAGACATGGCGTTGTTCCAGGAAGGGCGCCAGCGCCGCACCGGTGCGCGAACTCCGGTTCGCGGCGACAGCGGCAGGTGAGCCGGCCACTACTATCTTGCCGCCTGCCGGGCCGGCCTCAGGTCCCAGGTCGATCACCCAGTCGGCCTGCGCGATCACATCGAGGTTGTGTTCGACGACCACCAGCGTGTTGCCGGCATCGGCAAGACGATGCATCACGGCCAGCAGTTTTTCCACATCCGCCATGTGCAGCCCCACCGTGGGCTCGTCGAGCACATAAAGCGTGCCACGCGAGCCGGGCACTGCATCGGCGCGCAGGCGCGCGAGCTCCGTGACCAGCTTGATGCGCTGCGCCTCGCCGCCCGAGAGCGTGGGGCTCTGCTGGCCCAGCGTGAGATACCCGAGACCCACGTCCTGCAGCAGCGCGAGCGGCCGGTGGATGGCTGTGTGGCTGCGAAAGAACTCCGCCGCCTCATCGACGCTCATCGCCAGCACATCGCCGATGGAGCGGTCGCGCCAGCGGATGGCCAGTGTCTCCGGATCGAAGCGCGCGCCGCGGCAGGCGTCGCAGGTCACTTTCACGTCGGGCAGGAAGTTCATCTCCACGGTGCGCACGCCCTGACCCTCGCACACCTCGCAGCGTCCGCCGGCGGTGTTGAACGAGAAGCGGCTGGCGGTGTAGCCGCGGATGCCGGCTTCGGTGGTGCCGGCGAATACCTTGCGTATCGCATCCCAGAAGCCCACGTACGTGGCCGGGCAGGAGCGCGGCGTCTTGCCGATGGGCGACTGGTCCACCTCCAGCACGCGCGCGATCTGCTCATGGCCCTCGATGGCGCGGCAGTGCAGGGCGGGGCGTTGCCTGCCTTTGGCCTGCAGCAGCGCGGCCACATCCTCGCGCAGCACATCGTGCGCCAGCGTGGACTTGCCCGAGCCGGATACGCCGGTGATGGCCACCAGCCGTCCCAGCGGCAGCGACACATCGAGGTTCCTGAGGTTGTGCAGCGTGGCGCCGCGCAGGCCGAGCAGGGGCGTCGGGTTCTTGCCGCGCAGGGATACCGGCCGCCGCGGTTCACGCGGATGATGCAGGGGCTCGCGCAGGCAGCGGCCCGTCACCGATTCCGGCGCGTCCAGCAGATCCTGCACCTTGCCGGCGGCGATGATGCGGCCACCGCGGCTGCCCGCGCCCGGACCGATGTCGATTACATGATCGGCGCGACGGATGGTCTCCTCGTCGTGCTCCACAACCACCAGCGTGTTGCGGCCATCCGCGAGGGTCTCCAGCGCGTCCAGCAGCAATGCGTTGTCGCGCGGATGCAGGCCGATGGTGGGTTCGTCGAGCACGTAGCACACGCCGCGCAGGTTCGATCCCAGTTGCGCAGCCAGCCGCAGCCGCTGCGTTTCACCGCCCGAGAGCGTGGGCGCGGCGCGATCCAGGGAGAGATAGTCGAGCCCCACGCGACCCAGAAAGCCCAGTCGCCCGGTGATCTCGCGCAGCAGGTCGGCGCCGATGGCGGCTTCGCGGTCGCTGAGCTTCAGCTTGCCGAGGAAGGCGCCCAGTTCCGCCACCGACAGCCGCGAGAGTTCACCGATGGAGCGGTCGCGGAATTTCATTGCGCGGGCTACCGGATTGAGCCGCTCGCCATGGCAGTCTTCGCAGACACCGCCGGCTTCGGCTTCGACCCACGCCGTTTCCTCGCCGCTCTGCTCCGCATCGAAGCCGGTGAGGGCAAGGCCGGTGCCAAAGCAGCTGCCGCACCAGCCGCGCGCGCTCTGATAGGAGAAGAGCCGCGGATCGGGCTCGGCGAAGCCGGTGCCGCATTTGGGACAGGCGCGCCGCGATGAGAAAGTCATCGCCGCGGTGCGCTGTGATGAGGAGGCTTTCGCAGCGTTGGCGCGCGAGCCCGTGGCTTCAACCTGCACCAGCCCCTTGCCCAGGTCCAGGCCCTGCTCGATGAGTTGTCGCAACCGTGTTTCCTCGGTCGGCACGGCTTTCACTTCGCCCAGCGGCAGTTCGATGTCATGCGGTTTGTAGCGCGCCAGCTTGGGCCACTTCGCCGTGGGCAGCAGCGCGCCATCCACGCGCAGTGCTTCATGGCCGCGTGCCGCTGCCCAGGCGGCTAGTTCCTTGTAGATGCCCTTGCGCCCGGTGACCAATGGCGCAAACACGGCAAGCGTGCGGCCGCGCTGTTCGCGCAGCAGACGCGCCACGATGAGCTCCGCCGACTGCGGCTCGATGGCTGCCTCGCAGGTGGGGCAGTATTGAGTGCCGAGCTTCACATACAGCAGGCGCAGGAAGGGATAGATCTCGGTGAGCGTCGCCACCGTGCTCTTGCGTCCGCCGCGGCTGGTGCGCTGCTCGATGGCGACGGTGGGCGGAATGCCGTGCACGGCATCCACATCCGGTCGCGAGGCGGGCTGCACGAACTGGCGCGCATAGGCGTTGAGGGATTCCAGGTAACGGCGCTGGCCCTCGTTGAAGATGATGTCGAAGGCCAGCGTGGACTTGCCAGAGCCCGATACGCCTGTCACCACCGTCATCGCGCCCTGCGGCACTTTCACATCCACATTGCGCAGGTTGTGTTCGCGCGCGCCGTGCACGGCGATCTGGTCGGGCGGCATGGCGCGCGCCGCCGCGCGGGGTTCGCGCACGGCGTGCGGGCCCAGCAGGTTGGTTGGTGCGTAAGCCGCGAGCGCCGTGCCGGTGTGGCCCAGACGTTGTTTGCGGAATTGCTCCGGCGTACCGGTGGCGACGATGCGGCCACCGGCCTCGCCGCCCTCCGGTCCCATCTCGATCAGCCAGTCGGCGTTGCCGATCACGTCGAGATTGTGTTCGATCACCAGCAGTGAATGGCCGCGCTCCAGCAGTTTGCCGAAGGCGCGCATCAGCCGCGCGATGTCCTCGAAATGCAGCCCCGTGGTGGGCTCATCGAAGATCAGCAGCTTCTCGCCGCCCGCGCTGGTGTCGGCCAGATAGCCAGCCAGCTTCAGACGCTGCGCTTCGCCGCCGGAAAGCGTGGGCACCGGCTGCCCCAGCCGCAGATAGTCCAGGCCCACGTCGGCAAGCGGCGCCAGCCGCGTCAGCACTTCGGGCCGTCCGGCGAAAAACGCCAGCGCCTCGGTGACCGTCATGTCGAGCACCTGGGCGATGTTCGCGCGCGCATCGCCCGCGCCTTCGATGGCAAGCTCCAGTGTTTCCGGCCGATAGCGGCTGCCATTGCAGGCGCTGCAGCGCAGATACACATCGGAGAGCAATTGCATCTCCACATGCTCGAAGCCGTTGCCGCCGCAGACCGGACAGCGGCCGGTGCCGGAGTTGAAGCTGAATGTACCGGCCGTATAGCGGCGCTCGATGGCCTCGGGCAGCTTTGCGAACAGGGCGCGGATGGGATCGAACGCGCCCACATAGCTCACCGGATTCGAGCGCGTGGTGCGCCCGATGGGCGTCTGGTCGACGAACACGGCTTCGGTAATCGACTGGTGGCCGGAGAGACGGCGGTAGCTGCCGTCCAGTTCGGCGGGTTTGCCCAGCGAACGTTGCAGCGCCGGATAGAGCAGGTCGCCGATCAGCGTGCTCTTGCCGGAACCCGAGACGCCGGTCACGCACACCAGCCGGCCCAGCGGCACTTCGAGCGTCACGTCACGCACGTTGTGCAGCGTGGCGCCTTCCAGACGCAGCTTGTGCTGCGGTGACGACGCAGCAGCCTCGCGCTGGACATGCACCTGCCTGCGGCCGGCGAGATAGTCGGCGGTGAGCGAGTTCTTCGCATTGCGCAGGGCCGCGGGCGCGCCGTCGAATACGATGCGGCCGCCGTGCTCGCCGGCTCCGGGGCCCATGTCGATGAGCCGGTCGGCCTCGGTCATGATCTGCGGGTCGTGCTCCACCACCACCAGCGTGTTGCCGGCATCGCGCAGCTTGTGCATCACGCCGATCACGCGCGCCATGTCGCGCGGATGCAGGCCGATGGAGGGCTCATCCATCACGAACAGCGTGTTGACCAGCGAGGTGCCCAGCGCCGTGGTGAGGTTGATGCGCTGCACCTCGCCACCGGAAAGCGTGCGCGACTGGCGGTCCAGCGTCAGGTACGACAGCCCCACGTCGCACAGATAGGCGAGCCGCGAGCGGATTTCGCCCAGCAGCAGCGTATCCGCGGTGGACAGCGGCGGCGGCAGCTTCAGCGCCTCGAAGAAGGTGCGGGCGTGGGAAATGGGCAGGCATTGCAGCTGATGCACATTGAGCCCATCGAGCTTCCACAGCAGCGATTCAGGTTTCAGCCGCGCGCCCTGGCAGGCCGGGCAGGGCGTGTAGCTGCGATAGCGCGACAGCAGCACCCGCACATGCATCTTGTAGGACTTGCGTTCCAGGTAATCGAAATAACCCTTGGCGCCATACCAGTGCTTGCGGCCTTTCTTGCCGTCGCCGTCGATCACCCAGCGGCGATGCTCCTCGGGCAGATCCTGCCAGGGCACGTCGAGCGCCACGCCGGCGGCGGGCGCGTAGCGCTCCATGTCGTCCTGGCATTCCTTGCCGGTGGCCGTTTGCCAGGGCTTGATCGCGCCGCCGCCCAGCGTCTTGCGCGGATCGGGGATCACGAGGTCGTAATCGATGCCCACCACACGGCCGAAGCCGCGGCAGGTCTCGCAGGCGCCCAGCGGTGAGTTGAACGAGAAATGACTGGGCAGCGGCTCCTGGTAGTTGATGTCGCAGTCGGCGCAGTGCAGCCCGGCGGAATAGCGCCAGGTAGCCTGGACGGCATCGGCATCATCGAGGGCATGGATGGCGACATGTCCGCGGCCGGCGTGCAGCGCGGCTTCCAGCGCCTCGGCGACGCGCGCATCCTCGGCCGTGCCGGCACGGAACCGGTCCTGGATCACCTCAAGCGTCGCGGGCTCGCGCTTGCCGGCGGGCACGTCGCGGAAGCGCACGTAGCCCTGCGATTCCAGCAGTTTCTTCAGCTCCGCCAGCGGCAGGTTGGCCGGCCGCTCGACGCTGAAACACACCAGCAGGCGCGGATCGGCGAGCGCCGCGGCGCGCTCGCGCACCGAGGCGAGAATGGTGGCGGGCGTGTCACGGCGCACCACCTGGCCGCAGCCGCGGCAATGCAGCGTGGCGGCACGCGCATAGAGCAGCTTCAGGTGATCGTTGATCTCCGTCATCGTGCCGACCGTGGAGCGCGAGGTGCGCACCGGGTTGGTCTGGTCGATGGCGATCGCCGGCGGAATGCCCTCGATGGCATCCACCTGCGGGCGGTCGATGCGGTCGTGGTCTTGACGCGCGTAGGGCGAGAAAGTCTCGATGTAGCGCCGCTGGCCCTCGGCATAGAGCGTGTCGAAGGCCAGCGAGGACTTGCCCGAGCCCGATACGCCGGTGACGACGATCAGTTCGCCCAGCGGCAGGTCCAGCGAGAGATTGCGCAGATTGTTCTGGCGGGCGCCGCGGATGCGGATCGCGGGGCGCGGAGGTTTGAGCATATGTGGATTCTATAGCAGGAATACTGTATATTCATACAGTTAATCCCGTCATCCGCCCACCTTTCCGGAGTAGTTCATGCACGCCCGCTCCTGGCTGGCGTTCGCCGCGCTCGGCCTCATCTGGGGCATTCCGTACCTGCTGATCAAGCTCGCTATCACCGAACTCGAACCGCTGTTCATCGCCTGGGCGCGGATAGCGCTGGCTGCGCTCGTCCTGCTGCCGGTTGCCTTGCGCCGCGGCGCATTGACCGCCGCGCTGCCTTACTGGAAGCCCATCGTCGCGTTCGCCGTGATCGAGTTCGTGATCCCTTTTTCGGCCATAACCGTCGGCGAGCAGTGGGTCAGCTCCTCCGTCACCGGAATGCTCATCGCGATGGTGCCGCTCAGCGTCGCGCTGATCTCGCGCTTCTTCGGTCTGCACGAACGCCTGGGGCCGGTGCGGCTGCTGGGCCTGATCTGCGGATTCGTCGGCGTTGCGACACTGCTGGGCTTTGGCTCGGTGCAGGGTGTGCTGGGCTGGATCGGCGTCGGCTGCATGATCCTGGCGACCCTGGGCTATGCGATCGGCGCGCTGATCGTGCAGCGCAATCTGAGTCACCTGGACCCCGTCGGCCCCATCGCCGCGAGTCTGAGCGTGGCGGCGCTGATCCTGCTGCCAGCGGCGATTGCCGGTTTCCCGCGCCATCTGCCGAGCGCCACCGCGATCGCGTCCGTCGCGACGCTGGGCATAGCCTGTTCCGCGATCGCGATGCTGCTGATGTTCTTCCTGATCCGCGAGGCGGGGGCGGCGCGCGCCAGCGTCATCACCTATGTCAATCCGGCGGTGGCGGCGCTGCTGGGCGTGCTGGTGTTGAACGAGACCCTGGGGTTCAGCGGCCTGGTCGCGTTCGCGCTGATCCTGCTCGGCTCCTGGCTGGCCACGCGCGGGCAGCGGGCCCGCGCGGGCTGAACCGGGGTTCGTCTACGCCGCGTCCCATCCGCACTGCTGCCCCGCGTTCTGCTCCTTGAGCCAGCCCATCAGCGGCTGAAAGTAGTCGATGATGGCGCTGGCATCCATCTGCCGCGTGCCGGTGAGCTTTTCCAGCGTTTCGGGCCACGGCCGGCTGGCGCCGGTCTGCAGCATGGCCCAGAAGCGCTTGCCTGCCTCGCCGTTGCCGGCCACCGAGCATTCGTGCAGCGGCCCTTCGAAGCCCGCCGCCGCGCACAGCGCGCGGTGGAACTGGAACTGCAGGATGAACGACAGGAAATAGCGTGTGTAGGGCGTGTTGCCGGGGATGTGGTACTTGGCGCCCGGGTCGAAGTCCTGTTCGCTGCGCGCGTTCGGCGCCGCCATGCCCTGGTATTTCTCGCGCAGCACCCACCAGGCCTTGTTGTAGTCCTCGGGTTTCACCTGCCCCGAGAACACCTGCCAGCGCCACTGGTCGATGAGTTTGCCGAACGGCAGGAAGGCGATCTTGTCGGAGGCCATCTTCATCTGCTCGTTGATCAGTGCCTGCTGCGAGGGCTTCGCGGCCCGCGCGAGGCCGATCTGCTGCAGGTAGGCCGGCGTCATCGACAGCACCACGGTGTCGCCGATGGCTTCGTGGAAGCCATCATGCGCGCCGTTCTGGAACATGAACGGCTGATCCTTGTAGGCCAGGTCGTAATAGACATGCCCCAGCTCGTGGTAGATGGTCGCGAGCTCCTCCTCGTTGGGCACGATGCACTGCTTGATGCGCACATCCTCGGCGCCGTCCATCTGCCAGGCGCTGGCATGGCAGACCACTTCGCGGTCGCGCGGCCGCGTCAGCATGGAGCGTTCCCAGAAAGAAGCCGGCAGCTGCGGCATGCCCAGTGAGGTGTAGAACGATTCGGCGAGTTTCGTCATCCGCACCGCGTCGTACTGCTGGCGCACCAGCTCGGCATCGACGCTGGCGCCGCTAGCGCCGGGATAGGGCTGCAGGATGTCGGGATAGATCTTGTTCCACTGCTGCGCCCACAGGTTGCCGAACAGATGCGCCGGAATCGGCTTGCCGGCGGGCACCTTGTCCTCGCCATATTTCCTCGCCAGCCGGGTGCGCGCATAGCAGTGCATTTCGTCATACAGCGGCTTCACCTGGCCCCAGAGCCGCTCGACCTCCTCGCTGAACTGCTCCGTGGACATGTCGTAGCCCGAACGCCACATCGCGCCCAGATCCGCGTAGCCCAGCTCGCGCGCGCCCTCGTTGGCGAGTTCGACGAAGCGCACATAGTCGGCGCGCATCGGCCGGCTGATGGTGTGCCATCCATCCCAGGCTTCGAGCAGCTCGTCGTAGTCGCGGCTCGACGCGATGCTGTCCGACAGCGCGTCGATGTTGCGGCACTCTTCCTTGCCGTCGCGCGTCACGCAGTGCTTGCCCTCTCCATAGGTGGCCTCCAGGCGGGCGGCGATCTGCGCCAGCTCCGAGCGCTTGGCAGGGTCGTCGGGCGCCGGCGCCGCGACGCCCTGGCGCAGCAGCGCGATGGTGCGCGCCGTGGCTTCGTCCTTCTGCGTGAGGTCGAAGCGCCGGGATTCCTTCACCGCCTTGCTGAAATACTCCAGGTAGCGCTCGTTGGCGCGCGCGGTCAGCAGCTGGGTGTCGGGGGTGATGTAGGTGGACTGCACCCAGCCTGCCGCATTGAGCTCCTTGCCCAGCTCCAGCATGTCCGCATTGAGGCCGGCGACGAAGGCGGCAGCCTCGGCGGGCGTGGCCGAGGGGGAAGGGGCCTTGCCGCACCCGGCCGCCAGCAAAGCAGCCAGAAAAGGGAGCGTGAGGCGATGCAGCAGGGAAAATCCGGTCATGGGTGCTCTCCGGCAGGAACCCGGTCAAGGTCCAGAGGGTAGAATGTAGCCTCTACGCACTCCACGCCGAAAGCCTCGAGCGTCCATGAACTCCGCTGAAACCCTGCCACAACCCATCGTGAAACCCGCCCGGCCGCCGCGCCCGGCCGCGCCCTTCCTGCCCATGTCGAAGCAGGAGATGCAGGCGCTGGGCTGGGACCAGTGCGACATCATCCTGGTCACCGGCGATGCCTATGTGGACCTGCCCAGTTTCGGCATGGCCATCATCGGCCGGCTGCTGGAATCGCAGGGCTATCGGGTCGGCATCATCTCCCAGCCGGACTGGCATTCGGCGGAGCCTTTCCGCGCGCTCGGCCGTCCCCGCCTGTTCTTCGGTGTCACCGCCGGGAACATGGATTCGATGGTCAACCGCTACACCTCCGACCGTCGCATCCGCAGCGACGATGCCTATACCCCGGGCGCTGCGGGGGGCCAGCGTCCGGATCGCGCGCTGATCGTCTATGCGCAGCGGGTGCGCGAGGCGTATCGCGACGTACCCATCGTCGTCGGTGGCATCGAGGCGTCATTGCGCCGCATCGCCCATTTCGACTACTGGTCCGGCAAGGTGCGCCGTTCGGTGCTGCTCGACGCCAAGGCGGATCTGCTGGTCTATGGCAATGCCGAGCGGCAGATCGTGGAAATCGCGCACCGCCTCGATGCCGGCGAGAGCATTGAAAACCTGCGCGACCTGCGCGGCACCGCCTTCGTGCGTGGTGCGCATGCGCGCGATTTCATCGAAATAGATTCCCGGCATCTGGATGCGCCGGGGCCGCTGAATCCTCCCGTCGATCCTTATGCGATGGAGCCTGCCGCGGGCCAGATGGCCGTTGGCGGCAGGCCGGCAACGCCTGCCCCTGCCGCCGCTTCCAGCGCGCCGTCCCCCGCTGCCGCGATGCCGGCCACCGCGCCCCAGGAAACCGTGGTGCGCTTCATGCGCCGCGTGAAGAGCGCCGACCGCTCGCGCAGCGTGATCCGCATGCCCGACTACGAGCAGGTGGCCGCCGATCCGGTGCTGTATGCGCATGCCTCGCGCATCCTGCATCGCGAGGCCAACCCCCACAATGCGCAAGCTCTGGTGCAGCGGCATGGCACGGTGGATGTGTGGCTGAACCCGCCGCCGATTCCGCTCTCCACCGAAGAGATGGACCTGATCTACGAGCTGCCCTACCAGCGGCAGCCGCATCCGGCCTATGGCAATGCGGAGATTCCCGCCTACAAGATGATCCGCTTCTCGATCTCCATCCAGCGCGGCTGCTTCGGCGGTTGCACCTTCTGCTCCATCACCGAGCACGAAGGCCGCATCATCCAGAACCGCTCGGAAGGTTCGGTGCTGCGCGAGATCGAGCAGATCCGCGACAATGTGCCCGGCTTCACCGGCGTGATATCGGATCTGGGCGGGCCGACCGCCAACATGTACCGCATCGCCTGCAAGAGCCGCGAAATCGAATCCAAGTGCCGTCTGCCCAGCTGCGTGTATCCGCAGGTGTGCGAGAACCTCAACACCGACCACACGCCGCTGATCGAGCTGTATCGCAAGGCGCGCGCGCTGCCGGGCATCAAGAAGGTGCTGATCAGTTCCGGTGTGCGCTATGACCTCGCGGTGGAATCGCCGGAATACGTGAAGGAGCTGGTGCAGCACCACGTGGGCGGCTACCTCAAGATCGCGCCCGAGCACATGCGCGAAGGCCCGCTGTCGAAGATGATGAAGCCCGGCATGGGCAGCTACTACCGTTTCAAGGAGCTGTTCGACCGCTTCTCGAAGGAGGCGGGCAAGGAGCAGTACCTCATTCCCTATTTCATCGCGGCGCACCCGGGCACCACCGACGAGGACATGCTCGAGCTTGCGGTCTGGCTCAAGCAGAACGGCTTCCGTGCCGACCAGGTGCAGGCCTATCTGCCATCGCCCATGTCCACGGCCACGGCCATGTACCACAGCGGCAAGAACCCGCTGCGCCGCGTGACGCGCAACAGCGAGGAGGTGGTCGTGCCCAAGGGAGACCGCCAGCGGCGGCTGCACAAGGCCTTCCTGCGCTACCACGATCCCAACAACTGGCCGATGCTGCGCGAGGCGCTGCGGCGCATGGGGCGCACCAACCTGATCGGCAATGGTCCGCAGCATCTGGTGCCGAAGTTCCAGCCGCTGGGCACGGGGCAGCAGCATGAAGGTCGTCGCATGGCGGAGCCGAAGGTTGCCTGCGGCAGCAAGTCCACTGCGCCCACGCGTCCCTTTCGTACCCAACATGTCCGCGATCGGCGACAGGCGAGAAAGCCACGATAGGATTTATCCTACGCACTCGAGGGGGAGGCGAGCGATGTGGCCAGAGCATGCCCATCGTATCGTCCGGGGTTGGTTCTTCTTTCGAGAGCGAGGTCAATTTGGCTCGGCAGCGCAACGCAGGCAATGCGACGTTGGGAGTCACCATGGTGCTGCTGGCTGCTCCGGCCGTGGTCCTGATCGGGCGCGCGTTCCTCGCACAAGGGCTGCCGGAACCGGCGACGCCGCGGCAGGTTGCTGCGAGTGCGACGACGACGCGGGTCGCCGCGGCTGGCACATCCAGCGCTTCAGGCGCCGCCGGGGAACAGGCCGGGCCCGCGAGCTTCTCTTCAGCCGATGTAATCGAACTGGCGCAACGTCTCGCCGCCGCGCCCGCCCGTCCCCGTGATCCGGTGACGCCGGGCCTGGACAAGCTGACCTACGACCAGTACCGCGACATCCGTTTCCGCATCAACGAAGCGCTGTGGACCAACGATCAGCTGCCGTTCCGGCTCGATGTGCTGCCGGCGGGCTTCGTCTATACGGCGCCGGTGGCGGTTTCCATTGTCGAAGATGGCGAGGTCATGCCGCTGGTGCCGGCGCCGCAGATGTTCGAGCTGGGGCCCAATGTGCCCAAGGATCTGCAGGGCAAGTCGCTGTCGCTGTCCGGTTTCCGGGTGCGCACGCAGCTGAATTCCAGCAACTACTGGGACGAGTTCCTGGTGTTCCAGGGGGCCAGTTACTTCCGCGCCGTCGGCCGTGGGCAGAACTACGGCCTTTCCGCCCGTGGCCTCGCATTGCGCACCGCCGAACCGCAGGGCGAGGAGTTCCCGTCGTTCACCGAGTTCTGGATCGAGAAGCCCAAACCCGGCGCGACCTCGCTGGTCATCCATGCGTTGCTCGAGAGCGCTTCGGTCACCGGGGCCTATCGCTTCAACGTGACGCCGGGCCGCGAGACCGTCATGGATGTGGAGTACACGCTGTTCCCTCGCGTGGACCTGTACAACGTGGGCATCGCGCCGCTGACCTCGATGTTCCTGTTCGACGGCACCAACCGCCAGCGCTTCGACGATTTCCGTTATCGCGTGCACGATTCGGACGGGTTGCTGCTGATCACCCAGCAGGGCGAGCACGTGTGGCGTCACCTCGCCAATCCGCGCAACCTGCAGCTGTCGTCGTTCACGGCGGAGCGTCCGCAGGCCTTCGGTCTCATGCAGCGCGCGCGCCTGCTGGCCGACTTCCAGGATCTGGAAGCCAACTACGAGCGTCGTCCCAGCGCCTGGGTGGAGTTCAAGGATGGCGCCGCGCCCGGCCCGTTGCGGCTGGTGGAGATTCCCACGCCCGACGAAACCAACGACAACATCGTCGCCTTCTGGCAGCCGCGCGATGTGCTGCCCACGGGCAAACCCTACAGCGGCGCCTATCGCCTGGTGTGGACGGCCGAAGCGCTGCTGCCGCAGGCCACGGGCCGGTTCACCGCCGCGCGCATGGGCGCCAATTTCCGCGGCACCCACAAGCTGGTGGTGCTCGATCTTGCCGGCCTGGGCACTGATCCGGCCGGGCTCGACCTGAAGGTTTCATCCTCCGCGGGCACACTGTTCCATCCGGTGATCCAGACCAATCCCACTATCCGCGGGCTTCGCGCCAGCTTCGAGTTCGATCCGGCCGGCGCGCCGCTGGTCGAATTCCGGGCGCAGGTCTACAAGGGCGATGAGATGGTGAGCGAAACCTGGCTCTATCGATGGACGGCCAACTAGCCGTCACCGATCTTCCGCCACGCGCCGGCGACGGCGCGATGCCGCCTTCCGCGCCGCTGGCCATGTCGGCGCAGGATTTGCGGCGCAAACCGGTACAGCATCCGCATCCTTTCCCTCAGCCGGGCGTGGTGTTCGCGCGCGCGATCGCCATCATCGGCACACTGGGCATCCTCGGCTACGCGGTCTCCGAAATGATCGCCATCGTGCGCAACGAGGACATGACCCTGTTGCAGGCGTTGTTCATCGCGTTCTTCGCCGCGACGCTGGGCTGGATTGCACAGGCCGCGGCCTCGGCGATCGCCGGTCTGCTGCCGCAACGCAAGCTGCCGCTGGCGCCGCCTTCTTCCGCGCCGGACGCCCTGCCGCATCGTACGGCGCTGGTAATGCCCATCTACAACGAGGATCCGCTGCGCACCACGCTTGCCATGCGCGCGATGGCCGAGCAGCTGGCGCGGGACGGGACTGCCAGCGGCTTCGAGATCGTGTTGCTGTCGGATTCCACGCGCGCCGATCCGTGGATCCGCGAATCGCTGGCCGTGGATCGTCTGCGCCGTGCGTTGAGCGCTGTGATGCCGGTGTGGTATCGCAGGCGCTGGCAGAACACCGGCCGCAAGGCCGGCAACCTTCAGGATTTCGTCGAGCGCTGGGGCGGGCGCTACGACTACATGATCATTCTCGATGCCGACAGCCTCATCGAGGCGTGCACGCTCACCTCGCTGGTGCGCGCCATGCAGGCCGATCCCGATCTGGGGCTGTTGCAGACCGTGCCGCAGCTGGTGGGGCGCAGCAGCCTGTTCGCGCGGTTGCAGCAGTTCGCGGGGCGCATCTATGGTCCTCCCATCGCACGCGGCGTTTCAGCGTGGGCCGGTGATGACGGCAACTACTGGGGGCACAACGCCATCCTGCGCTTGGATGCCTTCGCCTCGGCCTGCGGCCTGCCCGAGCTGCCCGGCCGCAAGCCCTTCGGCGGCCATATCCTCTCTCATGATTTCGTCGAGGCGGCGCTGATGCGCCGCGCCGGCTGGAAGGTGCGCATGGCCGATGGCCTGGGCGGATCCTACGAAGAAAGCCCGCCGTCGCTGATCGACATGGCGATCCGCGACCGGCGTTGGGCGCAGGGGAATCTGCAGCATGTGAAGGTGCTGGGCGCCGCCGGCCTGCGCTGGCACAGCCGGCTGCACTTCGCCTTCGGCATCATGAGCTATCTGTCATCACCGCTGTGGCTGATGCTGCTGTTGCTGGGGTTCGCGCTGTCGGTGCAGGCGAGCCTGCATGATCCGCAGTACTTCAGCATGGAGTTCCAGCTGTTTCCGAACTGGCCGCGTTTCGACGCCGAGCGCATGCTGCGCCTGTTCGTGTTCAGCTTCGGCGTGCTGTTCGTTCCCAAGATCATCGGTTTCGTGAAGGCGCTGTGGTCGCTGCGCATGCGGCGCGCGCTCGGCACCATCGAATTCATCGTCAGCGCCGTGGTGGAGCTGCTGCTGTCGGCGCTGTACGCGCCAGTGTTGATGCTGATGCAGAGCCGCTATGTGGCCGAGATCCTCACTGGCCGCGATGCCGGCTGGACCGCGCAGCGCCGCGGTGAGGGCGGCGTGACCTGGGCGGAGGCGTGGCGTTTTCATTGGGGGCACACGCTCGCAGGTGTGCTGCTCGGAGCGCTGTTCGCGTATCTGGCGCCGGGGCTGCTGCCCTGGCTGTCGCCGGTGCTGGCGGGAATGCTGCTGGCCGTTCCGTTGTCGCACTACAGCGGCAGTATCGGCATCGGCCGCTGGCTCGCGCGGGTGGGCATACTGTGCACGCCAGAAGAGGCGCAGGTGCCGGACATCGTCCGGCGGCGTGATGCATTGATCGCCGCGGCGCCGCCGCTGCCCGAGGATGGATTGCGCGCGCTGGCGCTGGATGCGCGCGGGCGCACCGTGCATCTGGAAGAGAACCTGCCGCCACCGGCGCCGCGGCGCGGCCACCCCGAGCCGGAGCAGCTCACGGCCGCAAGAAAACTCAGCGATGCGCATACGCTGGATGAGGCGCTGCACTGGCTTTCGCCCCGTGAGCGCATATTCGTGGCGAGCAGCCCCGACATGCTCAAGCGCCTGAGCCAACTGGGAGAACATCCGGGATGAATCGCACTGCACGTGGTTTTCTGGCCGCCGCCGGGCTGTTGCTGGCGCTGGCCACCATCGCCGGCGCCCTCGGCGCGCATGCGCTGCGCGCGGTGCTCGACGCGCGGCAGATGGTCTCCTTCGATACGGCGGTGGATCACCAGTTCTTCCACTCGCTGGGCCTGATGGGCGTGGCCCTGCTGCTGGGGCGCACGCGTGATGTGAAAACCCAGCGGCGGCTGGTCGTGGCAGCCTGGCTGCTGCTGGTCGGCGCGCTGTGTTTCTCGGGCAGCATCTACCTGCTGCTGGCCGGCGGGCCGCGCCTGCTCGGCCCGGTCACGCCGTTGGGAGGGCTGCTGCTGATCGGCGGCTGGCTGTGGTTCGCCGCCGCAGCCCTGCGGATGCCGGCGGACTGAGGCGGATCAGAGGTTGCCGGCGCCGAAGGTGTCGCAATCGCGCACGGTGCCGCTGCGGTAGCCGCGCTGGAACCAGTTCTGGCGTTGCGCGGCCGAGCCGTGCGTGAAGCTCTCCGGCACCACATAACCCTGGGCGCGTTTCTGGATGGTGTCGTCGCCCACGGCGGCGGCGGCGGCCAGCCCCTCTTCGATGTCGCCGGCTTCCAGCAGCGAGCGCGAGCGGTTGGCGTGGTGCGCCCAGATGCCCGCGAAGCAGTCCGCCTGCAGTTCCATGCGCACCTGCAGCGCGTTCTGCTCATCCTTGGAAGCTCGTTGCTGCGCGCGGCGCACCTGATCGTTGATGCCGGTCAGCTGCTGCACGTGATGGCCCACCTCATGGGCCAGCACATAGGCCTGCGCAAAATCGCCAGGCGCCTGGAAGCGCTGCGCCAGCTCCTTGTAGAAAGACAGGTCGATGTACACGCGCTGGTCGGCCGGGCAATAGAACGGCCCCACGTCCGAACTCGCGGCGCCGCAGCCGGAATTGGTGCCGCCTTCATACAGCCGCAGGCGCGGCGGTGAGTATCGCTGGCCGGCGGCGGCGAAGATCTCGCTCCAGGTGTCCTCGGTGTCCGCCAGGATCACCGACATGAACTGGCCGGCTTCGTCCTGCGGATCGCTGGTTTGTACCGGACCTGAGCTGGTGGCAAGACCGCCCTGTGTGGCCTGCATCACGCCCATGACGAGGCGCGGATCCACACCGAGGAAATAGGCCGCGGCCATCAGCACCAGTGTGCCGACGCCGAATTTCGCGCCCATGCCGCCGACGCTGCCGCCGCCACGGCCGCGCATGTCTTCCACGTTCTGGCTGCGACGTCCATCCCGCCAACGCATTGTCAGTCTCCCTCTTTCATTCGCACGACGCAGAAGCGCTGCCCGGTCGGCGCCTGCATCACCACCCAGGTCCGCACCGCGGCGACGCGCGTGGCGCCCAGCGCCTCCAGGCGCCGCACTTCGGCTTCCACGTCATCGCTTTCGATATCCAGATGCACGCGGCTGTCGTGATCGACTTTCTGCACTTCCACGTGCAGCCCGCCCGGCGCCCCGGACAGCCGGCGATAGTTGGGGCCATCCTCGGATCTGGCGTGCAGCGGAAGCTGCAGCGCGGCGCTCCAGAAGCGGGTCGCGGCGTCCAGATCGTCCGTCTGGCAGTCGATAATGAAGCCGGCCAGCCTGCTGCGATGCATGGGCGCAACGATATCATGCGTCCCGTGACTGCCGCCGCTCCTCCGCTTCCCGTCCAAGCCGCATTGCCGGCGCTGCGCGCCGCGCTGGCGGAACAGGGGCGTGCCGTGCTGGTGGCGCCGCCCGGCGCCGGCAAGAGCACGGTGGTGCCGCTGGCACTGCTCGACGAGCCCTGGGCGCAGGGCCGGCGCATAGTGCTGCTGGAACCGCGGCGGCTGGCGGCGCGCGCCGTCGCCAGCCGCATGGCGCGCTCGCTGGGTGAATCCGTCGGGCAGACGGTGGGCTGGCGCATGCGTCTGGACACGCGGGTCGGTCCGCGCACCCGGCTGGAAGTCGTCACCGAGGGTGTGCTGACGCGCATGCTGCAGGACGACGCCACGCTGGGCGACGCGGCGGCGGTGATCTTCGACGAGTTCCACGAGCGCAGCCTGAATGCCGATCTGGGGTTGGCGCTTCTGCTTGAAGCGCGTGCTGCCCTGGTGCCCGATCTGCGGCTGCTGGTGATGTCGGCCACGCTGGACAGCAATGCCGTCGCTGAACTGCTCGATGATGCGCCAGTGATCCGGGCCGAGGGCCGCGCTTTCCCCGTGGCTGTGCGTTACCTCGGTCAGGGGCTGCCATCCCTTCCCGAGGCAGGTCGCGCCCCGGCGATGGAGCCGGTGGCCGGTGCGCTGCGCCTGGCGTTTGCGGAAACGCGGGGGGATGTGCTGGTGTTCCTGCCTGGAGCGCCGGAGATTCACCGTCTGCGCCGCCTGCTGGAAGAAGCGGCGCCGCCCGGTGTGGTGATCCATGCGCTTTACGGCGAGCTCGACGCCACGCTGCAGCAACAGGCGCTGGAGCCATCGCCGCCCGGTGTGCGCAAGCTCATTCTCGCCACCAACGTGGCCGAGACCAGTCTCACCATCGAGGGCGTCACCGTGGTGGTGGATGCGGGCCTGGCGCGTCGCGCCCTGTTCGATCCCGCCACAGGGATGAGCCGCCTCGCCACGGTGCGCATCTCGCGTTCCTCGGCCGATCAGCGTGCCGGTCGTGCCGGCCGCACGGCGCCGGGAACGGCCTTGCGGCTGTGGGGAGAAGACGCGCAGGCCGTGCTGGCCGCGCATACGCCTCCCGAGATACTCACCACTGATCTTGCGCCATTGGCTCTGGAACTGGCGGCCTGGGGAGCGCGCGAGGTGAGCAGCCTGCGTTTCCTCGATCCACCGCCGGCGGCGCCACTGGCGCAGGCCCGCGATCTGCTGCGTCGGCTGGAAGCGCTGGATGAGGCGGACCGCATCACGCCGCTGGGTCGACGCATGCTGGAAACCGGCCTGCATCCGCGTCTGGCGCACATGCTGGTGCGTGCCCAGTCCAGCAGGAAGGAGGCGCTGGCCGCGCATCTGGCGGCGCTGCTGTCCGAGCGCGATCTGCTGCGCGGCACGCGGGATCCGGATCTGCGCACCAGGCTGGAGCTGCTGCGCGGCGCGCGGGGAGAGCAGAGCGTGGATCGCGGCGCGCTGCAGCGCGTGCGGCAGTTGGCCGCGCGGCTGGCTGCCGGCCAGAGTCTGAGGCCGGTTGATGAGGGTGATGCCGGTGCGTTGCTCGCATGGGCTTTTCCGGATCGCGTGGCGCAGCGTCGCCCGGGTGGCGGCAATCGCTATCTGCTCGCGAACGGTCGCGGCGCATCCTTGTCGCAGGTCTCCACGGTCTCTTCGAGTCCGTATCTGGTCGCGGTGGAACTGGATGATGCCGAAGGCGCCCAGGCCAGCATCCGGCTGGCGGCGCCGCTGGAACTGCCGCAGATCGAAGCGGCACTGGCAGGACAGATCGTGGACGCGGATGAAAGCGAGGCCGATCCCGGATCAGGCGCGCTGCGCCTGTGGCGCAGGCGACGACTGGGAGCATTGGTACTCGAAGAGCGGCGACTGGAGGTGGATGTCGGCGCGGCGGCCCAGTGGTTGCTGGATGGCGTGCGTCGCGAAGGACTGGACGCACTTCCCTGGGGGCCGGCATCGAAAGCCCTGCGCGCGCGGTTCGCGCTGATCGCGGCGCATGCCGCCGACACCGGGGATTCCGGTACGGATCTTCCGGATATGGATGAAGCCGCGCTGCTGGAAGGGCTCGACACCTGGCTGCTGCCTGCCGTGCACGGCCTCACGCGCCTCGACCAGTTGAGCGATCGCGCGCTGCACGATGCGCTGCTGTCTCGCCTCAGCCACGCGCAGCGCCGCCGCCTGGAGCAATGGGCCCCCACACATGTGGTCGTGCCCACGGGTTCGCGCATCGCCATCGACTACCTCGATGACAATGCGCCCTGCATCGAAGTGAGGTTGCAGGAGGTGTTCGGGCTCGCCGATACGCCAAGGCTCGTGGGCGGACGCGTGCCCGTGACGCTGAAGCTGCTCTCGCCCGCGCGCCGGCCGGTGCAGATCACGCAGGATCTGGCGCGGTTCTGGCGCGGCAGCTATGCCGAGGTGCGCAAGGACATGCGCGGGCGTTATCCCAGGCACTACTGGCCGGAGAATCCGCTCGAAGCCGAGCCGGTGCGCGGTGTGCGGCCGCGCGGCGGCTGAGCGTACCCGACGGTTGAGCGCACCTTCCGGCAGCATCCGCTACACTGCCGGCCATGCTGTACGTCAAGGTGTTCCATCTGCTGGCGGTCATCTCGTGGATGGCCGGCATCTTCTATCTGCCGCGCATCTATGTGCATCACGTGGAAGGGCAGGCCGCCGGCGAAGACGTGCGGCGGCTCGTGATCATGGCGCGCCGGCTCTATCACTTCACCAGCATGATGGGCGTGCTCGCGCTGGGCAGCGGACTGTGGCTGTGGCTGGGGTTCGATTTCGTCGGTGGCTGGATCCACGCCAAGCTCACCGTCGTGCTGCTGCTGGTGGCCTATCACATCTCGATGCGCGTGTTCCTCAAGCGCCTGCAGCGCGGCGCGGCGCTGCCTTCGGCCACCACGCTGCGCTGGTACAACGAGCTGCCGCTGGTGCTGCTCGTCGCCATCCTGTACCTAGTGGTGGTGAAGCCCTTCTAGACCGCCGGCACGCGCTGGCCGCGCAGCAGCAGCCAGGCGCCTGCACAGGCCAGCGCCGTGAGCAGCGCGATCCACAGGCCCAGCAGACCGTCGAACGGGCCGACGAGGAAACTCCACGACGACGCGTCGCTCTCGTAAGCGGCGGTGGGCGATGACACCTTGCGGAACACGGCGATGACGGCGACGAAGCCGGCATGCAGGCCGAGGCTGCCCGCGAGGTCGCCGCTGCGGTGACGGACGATGGCCAGCAGCAGGCCCACGAAATAAAGCGCCAGGAAGGCATCCCAGATGTGCGCGGGATTGAAGAACAGCACGAAGTAGCTGCCGAGCACGTCGAAGCCGCTGCCCATGTGAACCTGCTCGAAGGGGATGTGCAGCGCCTTGCCGAAGAAATGCACGGCGGCGTAGAACGCCGGCACGGCGAACAGCGCCCAGCCCAGCGCCCGCTGGCGTGTCAGCGCGCCCTGCATGGCGCCGCGGAAGAAGGTCTCTTCGATCAGTGCCACCAGTACGCCGGAGAGCAGCCCCTTGGCGAACAGCCCGGCAATGTGGCCCATGCCATCGGGCAGGCGGGCGTTGAATTCGCGCAGGTCCAGCAGGAACAGCGGCGTCAGCGCCATCACCATCAGGGCGAGGCCGGCGGCAAGGCCGATGAGCGCGCGCCGCAGGAACACCGGCCAGGGGCCGCGAAAGCCCAGCACCGCGCCGCTCATCAACCCGTAGCGTCGCATGAGCCATATGGTGATGAGAATGACGCCGAGCGTGGCCAGCCGGTTGAACACGCGGTGCAGTGGAAACACCGACAGCGGCGCCAGCATCGCCTGCAGTGCCGGCGCGAGCGTTGCCGCGAACACCAGCGCCGCGATCAGCGCGAGGAAGAAGGCCAGGAAGATGGCCAGCGGCGAGCGGGGCATTCAGCCTCCTGGATGGAGCTTGAGGTCGAAGGCGGCGCAGATCGAACGCAGGAACGCACGGCCCGTGACCGTCACGGCGACGCTGTCTTTGCGGCAATCCACCAGGCCATCTTCGCCCAGAGGCGCGAGCCGTGCGAGCACGGCATTGCGCCAGGGCGCGCCGGTCTCGGCCGGTGACCAGCGTGTGGCATGGCGGGTGAGCAGATCGTGGATGTGCGCGCGCAGCAGCAGATCCTCTTCCGTCAGCACATGCCCGCGTTGCAGGGGCAACTCGCCGGCCTGCACCCGCAGCTCCCAGCGCTGCTGGTTCTTTTCACCCTGGGCCAGCGCCGTCCACGCATCGCCGATGGCCGAGACGCCGAGCCCGATCAGCGCGCGCGTGGTCACGGGCGTATAGCCCATGAAGTTGCGGTGCAGCCGGCCTTCACGCGCCGCCACGGCAAGCGCATCGTCGCCGCGGGCGAACTGGTCGATGCCGATTTCCTTGTAGCCCAGTGCGCCGAGCATTTCACGACCCAGCAGGTACAGCGCGCGCCGGTCCTCGCCTTCGGGCAGGTCCGCTTCGGTGTAGCGACGCTGGCTGGGCTTGATCCAGGGCACATGCACGTAGGGGTAGAAGGAGATCTGGTCCGGCATCAGGCGCGCGATGGTCTCCATGGTCACGCGCATGCTTTCCTCGGTCTGCAATGGCAGGCCGTGGATCAGGTCGTAGTTGATGCTGGTGAAGCCCAGCTCGCGCGCCCGCATCGTCACATGATCGAGCACGCCGGGCGCCATGCTGCGGTTCACGATGTCCTGCACGCGCGGGTCCATGTCCTGCACGCCCAGCGAGATGCGTGTGAAGCCATGGCGGCGCAACAGGGCAAGCTGTGCGTCAGTGGTGGAGCGGGGGTCTGCTTCCACGGCCAGTTCGGCGCCGGGTTGCAGTGTCGCCGTATTCAGCAGGCCATCGAGCAGGCGGTCCAGCTCACCGAGCGGCAGGAAATTCGGCGATCCGCCGCCCAGATACAGTTGTGAAAGCGGCAGTTGCGACCGCCCCAGATGCTCGCGATACAGGGCGTGTTCGGCGAGCAGCAGGTCGATGTAGGGCGTGACCAGCGCCTGGTTGCGCAGCACGCGCATGTGGCAGCCGCAGAACGTGCACTGCGACTGGCAGAACGGAATGTGCGCGTAGATCGCCGCGCCCGCGGGTGTCGCGCGCAGCGCGGCGTCCAGATGCTCGATCCAGGCGCGCGCGCGTGGCGGCTCGCCCCAATGCGTGACGGTTGGATAGCTGGTGTACCGGGGGCTCGGCGCCGCATGGCGCGCGAGCAGCTCCGGTGACAGGCGTATCACCCGAAGATCTCCCGCTGGATGCTGAGAAAGCGGAGGATGTTGGACTCGGGCGTTTTCTGCAGCACACCGTGCCCCAGCCCGCAGATCCAGCCCTGGCGCGCTGCCGCGGGCAGCGCCGCGAGCGGCGCGAACCAGGCGCGCAGGCGGCGCTCCAGTTCCTCGCCGGGCAGCAGCAGCCACTCGGGGTCCACATTGCCCTGCAGGGCCCAGCGCTGGCCGTAGCGCGCGAGCATCTGCGCCATGTCGTGACGCCAGTCGATGCCCAGACACTGGATGGGCAGGTCGCGCAGCAGATCCCAGTGTTCGGGGCCGGTGCCGCGGGAGTAGTAGGTAACGGGCGTCGTGGCATCCAGCAGCCGGAAGCGCGCCAGCAGATCGGTGAGCACCGGCACGACATGGCGGCCGTAGGTGGCGGCATCCACCTCGCCGGCGGCGGTGTCGAACAGGGCGATGTTCTCCACGCCGGCCGCGCTCTGCAGCGCCATGTTGTGCGCCAGCAGATCGAGCAGCTTGGCGTTGAAGGCTTCATAGGTGCCGTTGGTCAGACCCGGCAGCGCGGCGGCGGCTTTCTCGTGCGAGCCGGCGGCCGCATAGACATAAAGCGTGAAAGGTCCGCCGACGAAGCCGATGAGGCCCTTGTCCTTGCCCAGGCGCGCGCGCGTGAGCTTCACGGCCTCGGCCTGGAAGCGCAGCTTGTCGAGCATCGCGGCGCCACCATCGAGGCGCTCCACATCCGCAACGCTCTGGATGTGGAAGGCGAGCTTCGGACCCGGGTCGTAGGTGAGGCCCATGCCCATGGCCTCGAGCGGGAACAGCAGATCGGAGAACAGGATCGCCGCGTCGAAATTGAAATCCTGCATCGGGCCCATGGCAGTCTCGGCCGCGAGCACCGGGTTCTTGCACAGCTCGATGAAGTCGGCCGATTTCTTGAGCGCCTGATAGTGTGAGTGGTAACGCCCGGCCTGGCGCATGAACCAGACGGGAGGGCGGCCGGTGTTGCGGCGATGCAGGGCGGCGGTCAATGTGGTCTCGGTCATGTCAGGCCTCGAACTGGTAACCCACGCCGCGGATGCTGCGGATGGTCGCGGGATGGGCGGGATCGCGTTCGACCAGCTTGCGCAGGCGAACGATGAAATTGTCGACGGTGCGCTGGGTGGGGAACTCGTCGGGCGACCAGGCGCGATCGAGGATTTCGTCGCGTGTCACGGCTTCGCCCGCGCGTTCCACCAGCAGTTTCAGCACCGCGCACTCCTTGTGCGTGAGACGGTGCAGCTCGCCGCGGCTGTTGGCGGTGAAGCGCGCGAAATCCACCTCGGCGATGCCGATGGTCACCGGCCGGGTGAAGGCGGCGCTGCGCTGCTGCAGGTCGCGCGCGCGCTTGAGCACATTCTGGATGCGCAGCAGCAGTTCGCGGAACACGAAGGGCTTGGTCACATAGTCGTCCGCCCCGAGTTCCAGGCCCCTGATGCGGTCCTCGGGCGTGCCGTAGGCGGTGAGGAACAGCAGCGCCGTCTGCGGGCTGGCGTCGCGCATGTGGCTCGCCACGTCGAAGCCATTGCCGTCGGGCAGCCCGACATCCAGCACCGCGACGTGGAAATCCTTCGCGGCGATGGCGGCGCGCGCCGCGGCGACGCTGGGCGCATGCGTCACGGTGAAACCCTCGCCAGTCAGGCGCGCCGACAGCGTATTGGCGACATTGGCGTCGTCCTCGACCAGCAGCAGACAGGTATCGTTCACGACTGCGTCTGGAAGCGCAGCGTGGCCTCGAAACCGCCGCCCGCCGCATTGGCGAATTCCACGCTGCCGCCCATGCGATCCATGAGTACGCGGACCAGATACAGGCCGACGCCGGTGCCGCGCGACGCGACGCCGCGCTGGAAAAGCCGGCCCAGCTGGGCCGGATCACCGTCGTAGCCATTGCCATCGTCACGGTAGCGCAGCTCGACGCCCCGGCCGCTGCGCTGCGCCTGCACGGTGATGCGCGCCGGCACACGGGCGCTGTGGCGCAGTGTGTTCTCGACCAGATTGCGCAGGATGAGCTGCAGCGCGGCGGTGTCGCCTCGCACCGTGGGCAGCTCCGGCGCCAGCGTCACGTCGAGTGTTGCATAGTCTGCTTCGCTCGCGACGATGCCGCCGAGCACGCGCGTGAGCCAGGGGTCCAGGCGTATCGCCTGCACCGCCAGTGCGCCGCCGCCTTCGATGCGCGCCAGCTCCAGTGTCTTGTCGATCTGCGATTCCAGGCGATGCGTGTCGGCGAGCAGGCGGTCGATGAGTTCCTGGGTCGGTTCGCCCGCGGCGATGGCTTCGGTCTGCAGGCGCACGCTGGTGAGCGGCGTGCGCAGCTCGTGCGTGAGTGCGGCGAAGAAGGCCTGCGTGCCGCGGGCGCGGCGCATGTCGCGGCGGTAGTACCAGAACAGCGCGCCGGAAAGGGTCATCAGCAGCACGAGGAAGAAGGACGACTCCCACTGCAGCATGCGCTGCGTGCGCGCCAGCTCTTCCAGCGCCTCAGCCTGCGGCACACCCACCGCGAGAGACAGTTCCGCGATGCGTTCGGACTGGCGCAGCACGATGGTGGCCCACCAGCCGCCCAGCACCAGGATGATCACCAGCCAGACGCCGGCCAGGATGGCCACGCGCCGCGATTGCCTCACCGGCTGGACGCTCAGTGCGCCTGTGCTGTCCATCGTCGCCACTCCATGACGGAAGGGAAGGCGCGGAAGTTGCGTATGCCCGCTCGCCGGATGTGCTCGGCGGTCTTGCCGGCGCCGCTGGCATGGTGGGCATCGGCCGCCGCGGCGAGCTTGCCGCGCTCGAACTGCGCCACGCTGTGCCAGTAGATGTGCGTGGCCTGCGCCAACGCCGCGGCGTCGGGCAGATCGCGCTCGTCCACCGAGTAAGTGCCGAACACCTGTGCGCCGTCCCAGCTGCCGCCGCGCCAGGAATCTTCCGCGCCCTGGTGCGTGAGCACGGCCCAGCGCGATAGCGGCGGCAGGCGCAGCAGAGGCTCGGCAAGCAATGCGGCGGCGGATTCGGCGCCCAGGCTCTCGCCGCAGCCTTCGACCCACACGCCCTGCTTCGCCAGCTCGAACCAGCTGAGGCTGCCCGAGCACCACACGCGCCGGCCCCGCAGCGCCGCGGCGCCGCCTTCCGGCAGCGCGCGCCAGTGCGCGATGAATACGGCGTCGCGATCCAGCTCGCTGGCGAGCTGTGCCGCGCTGGTTACCGGATACGTGGCGGGCTTGCCGGAAACACTGCCGTCCCAGACGCGCACCGTGCGCGGCAGCGAGGGCAGGGCAACCTCGGGTAGGAAGCGGCGGTCGCCGATGTCGGCGCCATGGGCATCGAGCCCCGCGACCTGCAGCAGCCCGCCCATCCCCGGCAGCCAGCTCAATGTGGCGCCGAAGCGCTGATGGCAGCCGCCGCCGTGCTGTGCGAGCACCTGACGTTCGACGCCAATCGCGCCGCGTGTGGCCGGATCTTCCAGCGCGGCGAGCAACTGGCGCGTGCGCGCATCGTTGCTCCTGCATTCGATCGCCAGCGCACCCTGGCCGGGCGCGCCCGGGCAATCGGTGAGCGGCAGCAGCATGAAGGGCAGGCCATCGAGCAGCTCGCTGAGCAATTCGCGGCCGCGTCGTTCGGTGAGGGTGTCTGCGAACAGGCGCGACAGTCCCGCCGCCGCGAGCACGATGCCGTCGAGCTGACGCTCGCTGCCACGGGGTTCGCGCAGCCGGCGCAGACGGCTGTCGACATTGCCGCGCAGATTCACAAGCTCGATGCGATTGGGCGCGGCATGCGGCAGCGCGCGTGACAGAAAGGCGGGCAGCAGTTGCGCGCGCCGCGGCGACGACGTGCCGATGCGCAGGCCTTCGCCCGCGGCCAGGCGCTGCGGCACATCGGCGGCAAAGATCGCGATGTCGCGCGGATTGGCGCGCTTTGGCACGGCGGCCAGCGTGAGGTCTGCCGGCCGGTCGAGGCTCAGGTCCTTCAGCGAGTGCACGGTGAAGTCCACGTGCCCGTCGCGCAGCGCGATGTCGATCTCGGCGGTGAAGAACTCCTTGCCTTCGATGGAGGACAGCGGCACGTCCAGCACGCGATCACCGCGTGTGTCGATGCCGACCAGTTCCACTTCGAGGCCGGGATGGGCGGCTTGCAGCGCGGCGGCGACCTGGCTGCTCTGCACCCAGGCCAGGGCAGAGCGGCGCGTCCCGAGACGCAGACGGGAGGAAGAAGACATGGGGTGAATTAGTAGCCGAAAGCCTGGAAGACAGCCAGATCTTCCCACCCATGGCTTGCCGAACCGGGACGGGCGCCATCGGCATCGTCCAGTCGCGCAAGCTGCGCCCGCGTGAAGCAGGCGCGGCGGGCGCGGGCCAGCAGGGCCTCGCGCTGCGCGGCCTGCGCGTCGCGCAGGCCGAAGAGTTCGCGCAGGGTGCAAAGACCCGCGATGTGTTCCCAGGCAGAGCCCGCGGGATCATGGATGCCCAGGTGCAGCACTTTCCCGCCCGGCATGCTCCGGCTGCGCCATGCCGCGACCCGCGCCGCATCGTGCCCGGCGTCGGCGGGAATGCAGATCACCACGTTGCGCACGCTGCGCCAGGCGGCAAGCTCTTCTTCGCAGGCCGCGCCGCCCGCGGCGCGCATGCGCCCGATGGCGCCGGCGCGCTGCTTTGCGATGAGCTCCTCGCCGCGCGCGCGATGGCGGTTGGCGATGATCACTTCACCATCCAGATATGGGAGCACGGCTTCGGCCAGCTGGCCTGCGCCCAGCAGCAGCGTGCTGCCGCCCACATCGGCGCCCAGCAGCCGGCGCACCAGCGAGCCATAGGTGGCGCTGCCCAGGCCCACAACGTATTCGCTGCGGATTTCTTTCGTGTCCTGCAGCAGCCTCTGCATCCAGGGCCGCAGTGCGGCTGCCTCGCCCGGGCGCGCCGCTTCGTAGCGCTGCCAGCCGTCCTTGATCTGCCCGAAGATCTCCGTCTCGCCGGCAATCTCGCTTTCGAGGCCACAGGCCAGTTGCAGCAGGAAGCGATAGGCCTCCCAGCCGGTGTAGCGTTCGAAGCCCGCGGCATGGCACTGGGCGGAGGACGGCTGGGATGACACGGGCAGGCTCGCCACGCGCACTTCGCGCAGGCAGGTGGCGATGATGCAGGCGTCGGCCAGTGGTTCGGGCGTCGCACTGGCCGCGCCGGAGCCACTGCGGTTCAGCACGATGAGATGGGCCAGGGACATGGAGAAAGCGTAGGCAGACGGACCTGTGCGATTGTCACCGCCAGGTCACATCTGCGCCGATTCCGGCCTGTGGATGAGAACGGTTCTCAGGAAGCCTACAGCGGCAGACCCTCACGCTCGCGGGCCTGCTGTACCGAGGGACGTGCGCGTGCGCGCTCGTAGAACGCGGCGAGCTTCGGGAACGCGGAGATGTCCACGCCGACGTGATCGCGCCAGCTCAACGTCACGTACAGATAGGCGTCGGCAACGGTGAAGTTGTCGCCGGTCAGATAGGGCTTGTCGCCCAGCCGCTCTTCGATGTAACCCAGCCGCTTGGCGAGGTTCGCCTTGGCGGTGGCGCGCATGTCGTCGGTGGCGGCCGGGTTGAACAGCGGGCTGAAGTTCTTGTGCACTTCCGAGTTGATGTAGCCCAGCCATTCGAGCAGCCGGTAGTAGCCCGGCTTGCCGGGAGCCGGCCCGAGCTTGCCATCCGGATCGAGGCTGGCGACAAAAGACAGCACCGCGATGTTCTCGGTCAGCACTTCGCCGTTGTCGAACAGCAGCGCGGGTGCGTAGCCCTTCGGGTTCAGCGTGTTGAAGTCCTTGCCGTCGGCGGCTTTCTTCGTGGCCCGGTCGATGCCGTAGGCCTCGAATTCCTGGCCGGCTTCGATCAGGGAGATATAGGTGGCGAGCGAGCAGGCGCCCTTGAGGTAATAGAGTTTCATGCGCCCGATTATAGACCCGGGCCAGTGGAGGCAACCAATTACTGGTCGCGCACGATGATCCGGGCGCCGCGGTTGTAGGTCCAGTAGGCGCCGGCCCAGTCGATGAGCACTACCAGGCGGTTGCGGAAGCCGATCAGGAAGTAGGCATGCGCCAGCAGCCACAGCCACCAGGCGAGCAGGCCGGACAGGCGCAGCCTGCCCATGTCAGCCACTGCCGCCATCCGTCCGATGGTGGCGAGCAGGCCGGAGTGCTTGTAACGGAAGGGCGGCGGCTCCGCGCGTCCCGCGACGCGTGCCGTGATCACACGTGCTGCGTACGTGCCCATCTGCTTGGCCGCGGGCGCAATGCCGGGCACGGGACCGGCGGGCAACACCAGCGAGGCGAGGTCACCCGCCACGAATACCTCCCCGTGACCGGGAATGGAGAGATCCTGCGCGACCGGTACGCGACCATTGCGGTCCAGCGGCACACCCAGCATGCGGCCGAGCGGTGAAGCGGTGACACCCGCGGCCCACAGCACCGTCCGCGCGGACAGTGATTCATCGCCGATGCGCACGCCCTCGCTATCCACATGCGTGATGGCGCGGCCTTTCATCACCTGCACGCCCAGTTTCTGTAACTGGCGTTCGGCGCTGTCGGAAAGCTCTTCCGGGAAGGCAGGCAGCACGCGCGGCCCGGCTTCCACCAGCACCACGCGCGCGGTGGTCGGGTCGATGCGCCGGAATTCGCGCTTCAATGTATGGCGCGCCACTTCGGCGAGCGTGCCGGCCAGCTCCACGCCGGTGGGGCCGGCGCCGACCACGACGAAAGTCAGTTGGGCCTGTACCTCGGCCGGATCGGTGCAGCCCTCCGCGATCTCGAACGCCGAGAGGATACGGGCGCGCATGTTCATCGCATCGTCGAGCGTCTTGAGCCCCGGCGCCCACTGTTGCCAGTCGTCATGACCGAAGTAGGCATGCGAAACGCCGGAAGCTACCAGCAGGTAGTCATAGTGGTGTCGCTGTCCGGCTGCATGGACTTCGCGCGCGGTGGTGTCGATGCCATCGACTTTGACCTGCAGCACCGTGACATTGCGCTGGTCGCGCAGGATGTGGCGCAACGGCGCCGCGATGGAGGGTGCGGCAAGGCCAGCCGTCGCCACCTGGTACAGCAGCGGCTGGAAAACATGATGGTTGTTGCGGTCGAGCAGCAGCACATCGACCGGCGCTTTGGCGAGCCCGCGCACGGCCCAGAGTCCCGCGAAGCCACCACCGATCACTATCACTCGGGGGCGCTTGCTCATGTGCTCTACCTTTCCAGTGCGTGGTTCGATGCCAGTGCCATGCGTCGCGCCGGCCGGCCGACCAGATCGAGGAAATTGTTGAATGTGGCTTCCGCCAGTGGCTGCATGCGCGCCAGTTGCGCGGCGGTGACGGCGCGGATGGATTCTTCGTCGCGGCCGATGCCGGCGGCCTGGAGCTCTTCGCGATAGGAGGGCAGGCGCAGCCAGCGTTCGATCATCGCGCCGTCCGCCTCCATGTGGAACTGGAAGCCGTAGGCGTTCTGCCCGAAGCGGAAAGCCTGTTGTTCGCAGGTCTCGGTGCGCGCCAGCTGCACGGCGCCCGAAGGCAGGCCGAATGTGCAGCCATGCCACTGGAACACCGGAGCGAGTTCGCCCAGATGCGCCAGCACATTGTCCTGCCGGCCCTGTTCGGTGGTGACGAGGTCATACCAGCCGATCTCGTGCTGTGTGTGGCGGCCCACCGGCGCGCCCAGCACATGTGCGAGCAATTGCGCGCCGAGGCAGATGCCCAGCACCGGCTTGTCCTGGCGCAGCGCGGCCTCGATGGCTTTCAGTTCGGTGCGCAGATGCGGGTAGCGGCTCTGCTCATCCACATTCATCGGGCCGCCCAGCACGATGAGTCCGTGGTAGCGCTCAAGGTCCGGCTGCGTGTCCGGGTGGCGCTGGAAGTTGTGGAAGCGGATGCGGTGGCCGCGCGCGCGGATGCGCGCGTGCAGTGTGCCGAGCGGCTCGGCGGCGACGTGCTGGAAGACCATCAGGCGGGACATGCGCCTTGCAAAATAGTCGGCCCGCGGCGGCGCGGCAATCCCCTTCAGTCGCAGAGTTCCGGATCAGGGGCGGAGGAGTCCTGCGTCTTGCCCTGTTCGATGTCATCGAACAGACGTCCATTGGCCTCGGGCAGCGGGTTCAGATTGCAGCCGAAAAACCGAGGCCGACGACACAGCGTTTCCCGAGGGGTACGAAAGGCAGTGGCGCGATCCCGGCGCGTGGTTCTTCCGGGTTCCATTCGAAGCTGGACTTTGGAGGGTTGCAGGGTTTGCGCAGCGGCTTGGGCGCCGGGCTGAAGGTCTCCGGCCCCTCCCGTTGTCCATGGCGCCGGGCGGCGGCGGAGGCCTCGCTGCCCCAGCCCGACCGCTGCCGCGCGAAGCGGAATCGATCGGCTTGCGTACAGGTCGCGCATCCCGGATCGGACCGGGGCGCCGGCAGCGGAGTTCCCGCGCGCGACTGACGAATGCCGGGCGACGGTGTATCGTGGCGCCCTTCCCGACGGGCCTGTAGCACAGCGGTTAGTGCAGGGGACTCATAATCCCTTGGTCCCTGGTTCGAATCCAGGCAGGCCCAGAACCGCTACTCGGGCAAACATCAGTCGTTCTTGAGCGGCAGCGCAAGACCGGCCGCGACCAGCAATACCTCGTCGGCGATTGCGGCGACTTCCTGATGCAGCCAACCAGCCTCGTCGCGGAATCGGCGCGCCAGTTCATTGTCGGGCACGATGCCCATGCCGACTTCATTGGTGACCAGGATCACCGTCGCCTCGCGGTGTGCGAGCGTGTCGATCAGTGCGCGCCGCGCGGAAGGAACATCACGCCCGGCAAGCAGCAGGTTGCTGAGCCATAGCGTCAGGCAATCGATGAGCAGGATGCGCCCGACGCTGTCATGCTCCTTCAGCGTCGACGGTAATTCGAGCGGCGCTTCGATCGTTCGCCAGCTTGCGCCGCGGTCCGCCCTGTGGCGGGCAATCCTTGCGCTCATTTCCGCGTCACCGGCCTCGGCAGTGGCGACATAGACCAATTCGCCAGCCATCGATTCGGCGCGGGCCTGCGCCAGCCGGCTTTTCCCGGACCGGGCGCCCCCGATATACAGAATGACCTTGCCGCTTCCCGCCAACTTGCTTCCCGCCATCCGCTGCACTATGGTTTCCGAAGCGTCAGGTTCCCAGAAACTGGGATGAAAAGGGAACCCGGAAGTGGATGCGATCCATGGTCCGGGGCTGCCCTCGCAACTGTGACCGGAGAGTGCCAGCCAAATGCCACCGGGTGATACCGGGAAGGCGGCTGGGCGCGAAGACCCGGGAGCCAGGAGACCTGCCTGTCGCGGTCTGTCCTTCGCCGGTCGGGGTGTGCCGGGCGATCGAGGAAATCCTCGCGTGACGACAAGGCGGAGCCGCGCAAGCGCGCTCCTGGGTTCGTCGACAGTTCGAGGTTCTTCATGCCCGGAACATGGGTAACGCTGGCCGTGATGCTCGCATCGTTCGCCATGCCGACGCTGGCGGCGGAGCTGCGCATCGCTTCCATCAATCCTTGCGTCGATGCCGTTCTCACGCGCATTGCCGATGCCGGGCAGATCGTGGGCATCAGCCACTATTCGCAGGATCTGCGCGCGAGCTCGATTCCGATCGATGTCGCGATGCGTTTCCATGCCACGTCGGGCACGGCGGAGGAAATCGTCGCGCTGCAGCCGGATCTGGTGATGTCCGGTTTGCATGTGTCGCCGGCGACCATCCTGGCGCTGGAACGCCTGAAGATCCGCATCGTCAAATATCCGGTGCCCGAGAATATTGCGCAGAGCGTGGAGCAGGTGCGGGCCATTGCCGCGGCGGTTGGGCAGCCGGCGCGCGGTGAGCAACTTGCCGCGCAGATCGAGGCGGCCGTCGCTGCGGCCCACCCCGGCGATGCCACGCCCATCCCGGCGCTCATCTGGCAAGGCGGCGGCATGGTGCCCGGCAAGGGTACGCTGGCCGATGAGCTGCTGCGGCTCACGGGCTTCGTGAACATGAGCGCTGAATACGGCCTGCGGCAGTGGGATGTGCTGCCGCTCGAATATCTGCTCAACAATCCGCCGCGGCTGGTGCTCTCTGTCAGCAAGGACGATGCGGGGGCGGAGCGGATGCTGGGGCATCCGGCGATCAGCAAGCTCTCGGGCAAGGTGGCGTTCCGCGAGTATCCCTTCCGTCTGCTCGGCTGCGCCGGTCCCGGCCTCATCGAGGCCAGCGCGCGGCTGGCGCAGATCCGGCGTGAACTGGTGACGCCATGAGAGTGTCGTCCCTGAAGCTCAATATCCTGTTCGTGGTGCTGCTGGCCATCGGGGTGGTGTTCTCCGTGGTGTCGGGCAAGGTGTGGCTGCCCTGGGATGCCTGGAACCAGACCGATCCGCGCTGGCTGATCATTGCCGAGCTGCGGCTGCCGCGCACGGTGCTGGCGATGGTGATCGGCGCGGCGCTGGGCGCCGCGGGCGCCGTGATGCAGGGATACCTTCGCAACCCGCTGGCCGATCCGGGGCTGTTCGGAATTTCATCGGGCGCGGCGCTGGGCGCGGTGAGCTCGATGTATTTCGGCTATGCGCTTTCGGCCTTCCTGCTGCCGGCGTTCGCGCTGGCCGGCGCCGGCATCGCGATGCTGCTGCTGGCGCTGCTGGCCGGCCGCTCGGGCAGCCTCATCATGTTCGCGCTGGCCGGCATGATCCTGGCGAGCATCACAGGGTCGCTGACCGCGCTTGCCATCAGTCTCGCGCCCACGCCCTATGTGGCTTCCGAGATCGTCAACTGGCTGATGGGCGCCCTCACGGACCGCAGCTGGGACGATGTGCGCATCACGGTTCCCATCATGGCGCTGGGCATCGCCGCGCTCGCCACCACCGGCCGCTCGCTCGATGCGCTGACGCTGGGCGAGGCCGCGGCGCGATCGATGGGAGTCGACGAGCGCTCGCTGCAATGGAAGGTAGTCATCGGCGTGGGCCTGTGTGTCGGCGGTTCGGTGGCGGCCGCGGGCATCATTGGCTTCGTGGGCCTCATGGTGCCGCATATCGTGCGTCCGCTGGTGGGTGGGCGGCCGTCGGCGGTGATCCTGCCGTCGGCACTGGGAGGCGCATTGCTGCTGCTGATCGCGGACAGCGTGGTGCGCATCGCTCCCACCGTGAGTGAGCTGCGCCTGGGCATCACCATGTCGATGCTGGGAGCGCCGTTCTTTCTTGCAATGCTGCTGAAACTGCGCAGGTCGCTGGCATGAACCTCCCAACTCCGGAAATTCTCGAAGCCCGTCGCATCGGCGTCGCCTTCGGCGGCAATCGGGTACTGCGCGATGTATCCACCCGCTTCGAGACCGGCAAGGTTTCGGTGCTGCTGGGCCCGAATGGCGCGGGCAAGAGCACATTGCTGTCCTGCCTTGCGGGTCTGCGGCGTCCCGATTCAGGTTCCGTGTCGCTGGCAGGTGTGGATGTGCTGGCGCTTGCCCGCCGTGACCGCGCGCGGCGCATCGGCTTCCTGCCGCAGACGGCCGAAGTCCATTGGGATGTCGATGTCGGCACACTGGTGTCGCTGGGGCGTCTGCCGCATCGCGGCCATGGCGGTGAAACGGCCGAGGATCGTGAGGCGGTGGCCGAAGCCATGCGGGTGACGGATGTGGCGCGGCTGGCCACGCGCACCGCGCGGCAGCTGTCGGGCGGCGAGCGTGCACGCGTGCTGCTGGCGCGGGTGCTGGCGGGAAGGCCGCAATGGCTGCTGGCGGATGAGCCGTTGGCGAACCTCGATCCTGCCCATCAGCTCGACGTGCTCGAACAGATGCAGAGGATTGCCGCGGAAGGCGTGGGTGTGGTGCTGGTGCTGCATGACCTGAGCTTCGCCGCGCGCATTGCCGATTTCGCGGTGCTCTTGTGCGAGGGCCGGATACTGACCGCGGGCGCGGCTCACGATGTGCTGCGTCCGGAACCGGTGCGCGACGCCTTCGGCATCGATGCCCACTTTGGCACCGCGCAAGGCCCGGACCGGTTCGTGATCCCGCTGCGCCGCCATCGCGGATAGGCGCCACGCATGCCGGCGGTGATGTTCCAGGGCACAGGCTCGGATGTGGGCGAGATCGGTCGCGCCCAGGCATTGCAGGCATTGGCCTGCCGGGTGCTGATCAAGCCGCAGTCGGACACGGGCGCGCAGATCGTGGTGCGTGGCGCTGTCAAGGCGACATGAGACTGTTCGACGCGGGCCTCGCGGAAATCACCGCGCGTACCAGGTGGCCCTCGCTGGGTGTCGTTCCCTGGCTCGCCGCGGCCCGCAGCCTGCCGGCCGAAGATGCCGTTGCGCTGGAGCGGATGCGCGCAAGCGCCGACGGGCTTCATGTGGTGGTGCCCATGCTCTCGCGCATCGCCAACTTCGACGATTTCGATGCGCTGGCGCAGGAGCCGGGTGTGCGGTTGCAGATGATTCCGCCGGGCAGTCCGTTGCCTGCCACGGCGCAGGTGGTGATACTTCCCGGCACCAAATCGACTCTTGCTGATCTGCGATTTCTGCGTGCCCAGGGTTGGGATGTGGACATCCTGGCGCATGTGAGGCGCGGCGGTCGCGTGGCCGGCATCTGCGGCGGCTTCCAGATGCTGGGAAAAACCATAGCGGACATTGATGGAGTCGAGGGTGATGTGGAGACGGTGGATGGACTGGGGCTGCTGCCGGTGCACACGCGGCTGATGAAATCGAAGCAGGTGCGTGAAGTGCGCGGCCGCGCAATGGCCGGTGGCGCCGTGAACGCCGATGGTCTGGTCGCTGGCTGCTATGTGCATGGCCTGTTCAATCACGCCGCGTCCCGTGGCGACTGGCTGCATTCCCTGGGTGTGGTTTCGGATGGCATCCAGCAGTGCGCCCGAGTGGAGGCGGCGCTGGATCAACTCGCGCAGGAACTGGAGCGTGCGCTCGATCTGGACCTGCTGCTGGACATCGCGCGGAGCCCGGCATGATCACGGAGAGTGATGTCTGGGCGAAGCTCGATTCGCTGGCCAAGCCGCGGCGCAGCCTCGGCAGGCTGGAAGAGCTGGCGGTCCGGCTGGCCTGCGTCCAGCAGACGCTGACGCCGGTGGTGCGGCCGCGCAGCCTGGTGCTGTTCGCCGCGGATCATGGCGTCGTCGCCAGTGGCGTTTCGGCGTGGCCCGCGGATGTCACGGCGCTGGTGGTGCGCGCCATCGTCGCAGGTCGTTCGGCCAGCGCCGCGCTGGCGGTAACGTATCGTTGTGATCTGCGCGTGGTCGATGTGGGTGTCGCGGCGGACCTGGATGACATCGATGCGCCGAATTTCCGCCATTCCCGCGTCGCGCCCGGCACGCGGGATCTGTCCAGAGAGCCGGCCATGTCCTCATCCGAGTTCGCGGTCGCCTGGGATGTGGGAGTGAGCGAAGCGCGCAACGCGGTCGCGCGGGGCAGCAAGGTGCTCATCGGCGGTGAAATGGGCATCGGCAACACTACCGCTGCCGCCTGCCTGACGAGCCTGCTGACCGATGTGCCCGCGGACCGTACCACCGGCAGCGGCGCGGGAGCGGACGACAAGACGCTGGAGACCAAGCGAAGGATCGTTTCCGCCGCCACTTCCAGGGCAAGAGCCCTTTTCAGGAAGGATATCCGCGAGGGCCTGCTCGGCATCGCAGGGTTCGAGATCGCCGCCCTGGCCGGTTTCTTCGCCGAGGCCGCAAAGCATCCGGTGGTGTTGCTGCTGGATGGCTATGTGGCCACCGCCGCGGCATTGGTGGCCCAGACCCTGCGCCCCGGTGTAGCGACGCGCATGGTGGCGTCGCATCTGTCCTCCGAGCCTGGACATCGCGCCGCGCTCGCATTCCTGGGTCTTCAGCCTCTGCTCGACTGGAACATGCGCCTGGGCGAGGGAACCGGAGCACTGGCTGCGCTGCCGCTGCTGGATGGCGCCGTGACGCTGCTGCGCGATGTGGCCACGCTGGATGAGATGGGCGTGTCGCGTGAGGACTGACTGCCCGCGCTGGGCGCCGCCACTGCTGGCCATCCAGTTCCTGACGCGCATCCCGGCGCCCGGGCTGGCCTCACTGTCGCGCGAAGCCGCTGTTGCTGGCCTTGCCCGCGCCGTCATCTGGTTTCCGCTGGTCGGCTCGCTCGTCGGCGTCATCACGGCGCTCACCATCGTGCTGACGGAGCAGTTCTGGCCGCGGCTGGTTGCCGTGCTGCTCGCACTGGTGCTCGAGGCGCGGCTCACCGGCGCCTTCCACGAAGACGCGCTGGCGGATTTCTGCGATGGCGTCGGCGGCGGCCGTGATCCCGAGCACGCGCGCAACATCATGAAGGACAGCCGCATCGGCACCTACGGTGCGCTGGCGCTGCTGCTTGGTGTGGGGTTGCGCGTGGCGCTCACGGTGACGCTGCCGGATGTGCTGCTCGTCATCGTGGTGATCGCGGCGGCGACCTTCGGCCGTCTGCAGGCGGTGATGGTGATGGCCGCAGTGGCGCCGGCGCCGGTCTCGAACACGCTGGCAAAGGATGTCGGCGGCCGCGTGTCCCGTGGATACGCGCTGCTTGCGCTGCTGCTGTCCGTGCCCGGCCTGTTGCCTCTGGCGTGGCATCTGCCCTGGCCGCTTGTCGGCGCCTTCATGGCAGGCGTCGTGTTCACTATCTGGTTCAGGCGATTGCTGCTGCGGAAGGTCGGTGGCAGCACCGGCGATTGCCTGGGCTTCGCAGCCTGTGTCGGCCAGCTGACCCTCCTGCTCGCGGTGTGCGCCGCGTGAGCGCAAAGGTGCTGCTGATACGGCACGCCCAGGTCGCGCTGCGATGGCGTGGCCGCTGCTACGGACAGACGGATGTCGGCCTCAGCCGCGAGGGAATGCAGCAGTCGCGCGAGATCGCCGGTGTCATCTCCCGGCGCCGTGATGCAGGCGAGATCCGCGCCGTCATCCACTCGGGCCTGCGGCGCGCGGCCTGCCTCGCGCAGATGATCGCCAATGCCGCCGGCGTGCGGGCGCAGGTCGATGAACGATGGCGTGAGCGCGACTTCGGCCGCTGGGAGGGGCGCAGCTGGAACGCCATCTGGCGCGAAACCGGCAATGCCATGGACGGCATGCTCACGGATCCGCACGGGTTTCGCCCTGGCGGCGGCGAGACCACCTCCGAGCTGCATGCGCGCAGTGTGTGCGCATGGCAGGCGTTGCCGCGCGGCGGACTCATCATCGTTGTTGCCCATGGCGGACCCATCGCCTGCGTGCGCTGCGAGCTCGCGGGCGCGCAAGCATCACAGCTGGCGCGATTCAGGCCGGCCGAAGGCGAGTGCATGGAATGGAACCCGCGCGAGCAGCGGCCTGGTCAGCGCGCCGGCCGCGCCAGATCCCAGAACAGGGCGTGAATTCCGAAGCGGATGCCCGGATCCGCATCCCATCGATACTCGCGATCCCAGCGCACCACGGGCTCGACATACCAGTACAGCCAGTTGTTCAGCCGCGCCGGGCGCCGGTAGAACACGCCGGCTTCGTAGCGCGTGACGGCGCTGGTCTCCTCGCCGCCGGCGAGCAGACGCACGCCCCAGCCACGGCCGATGTCATCGGCCCTGAGGTAGTAGCCATAACGGTCGGGAACCAGCACCTCGTGCGCGCGCGCATAGATGAAGGTCTGTGACCACTGCGTCCGGTCGCGATCGTCGCGCCACTTGGCGAAAGTGGAAGAGCGCAGCAGGTGGCGGCCCGACCAGCGGTCGAAGGTGGCCGCGGCCGCGTAGCCCACACTCTCGTCGGTTTCGGCGAACAGCTTCAGCAGGGGATAGAACTGCCAGCGCCCGAGGTTGATCTGGCGCGTCCATTTGACCGATGCGAAGGCCACTGGCGGCACGTCGAGCTGCACGCCGATGTCGAAGTTCAGGTTGCGCACGAACTGGTAGCGCAGGCCGGCGCGCAGGGCCGGATCCGCGCCGGCGCCACGAGGTGTTTCGTCGAGTTCGTCGCTGGTGACAAAGATGCGCAGGCGTTCCTCGATGTTGGGCAGATTGAGCGAAACATCCAGATCCACGTCGAGGTCGAAATCCATCCCGTCGCTGCGATCCAGCGATTCGACCACGACGCCGAGCCGGAACGGCGCGGCAGGCACGGGCTTGAGCTCCTTGTCTTTCGCGGCGAAGCGGTGGTCGGTGGCCTCGACGAGGCCCTGCGTCCAGGTGTAGATGCGGTCGTGCAGGTGATCCAGCCGTTGCGGGAAATCCAGCGGCGCCGCGGCGGTCTCGCGCTGCCGGCGGATTTCATCGATGGAGCGATCGGTGGGGCGGGATCGCGAGGCGGTGAGTCGTGTCGTTGCCGGTGCCGCCGGTACTGCCTGCGCGGCCTGTTCCCCTTCGGCCGCCGCCTGCCCCGCGGTGATCGGCGGCGGCTGCGGCGCAACTTCCGGCGGCGGCTCCTCGTTGTTGCCGCGCGTGCTGGCGCAGCCGGCAAGCCCCAGCAGCGCACAGGCGAGAATGCACTGTACGCTGCGCGGGACGCGGTCCATGGTGAAGGGCGCTTTCAGCCGCCCATCCATGCGGGAATCCACGGGCCGCCCAGCCACATGGCCTGCGCCATCCAGCTGGTCAGCGCGCAGATGATGATAGTGAGCGGCAGGCCCACGCGCAGGAAGTCACCGAAGCTGTAGCGCCCCGGCCCGAGAATGAGCAGGTTGCCGTGATGCCCGATGGGCGTCAGGAAGGAGGCGACGGCGCCGATGGCGGTGCACACCACGAAGGGCACCGGGTTCAGTCCGATGCGTTCGGCAAAGCCGATGGCGATCGGCCCCAGCAGCACCAGCGTCGCCGAATCCGACAGCACCTGGGTCAGCAGAGCGGCGGCGGTGAACATCAGCGCCAGCATCGCAAGCGTGGTCCAGCCGCCGGCGAAGGTGAAGACGTGATCGGCCAGCATCTGCGCCGTGCCGGTGACTTCCATCGCCGTGCCCAGTGGAATGACACCTGCGATCATGACGAACACGCGTACGTCGATCTCGCTGTAGGCCTGCTCCACGGTCACGCAGCGTGTCAGCACCATGGCCACTGCGCCGGCGAGGAACACGATGGAGGCCGAGGTGATGCCGCTGGCCGCGATGGCGACGACGGCGGCCATGATGCCCAGCGCCAGCGGGGCGCGATGGCGCCAGCGGGGCACCGACTTGAACGGCATCATCATCAGGAAGCCGCGATGGCGCGACAGCTCGTTGTAGCGATCAGAATCCCCGGAGAGCACCAACAGATCGCCTTCCTGGAGCCGCACGCGCGAGATCTTCTCGGCGATCCAGCTTTCGCGGCGCCGCAACCCCACCACCAGCACGCCGAAATTGTGCAGGAAGTCGATGTCCCTGACGGTGCGGCCGGAAAATTCCGAGCCGGGGGCGACGACGACCTGCACCAGGTTGCCGTTGCGGGCCTTGCCCGCCGGCCGCGCCAGGATGTCGGACTTGCGGTACTTGGCCAGCGCATTGAGCTCGAGCCCGGGCTCATCCATCAGGGAGGACATCTCGTCGGGCGAGGCGCGCACCAGCAGGATGTCGTCCGCCAGCAGCGGCTGATCCGGATCGGTGAGCTGGAAACCGTGCCGCAGCCAGCCAACCAGTTCCAGGCGGTTGCGGAAGTGATGGCGGAAATCGCGCTCGGAGTGGCCCGCCCAGCGCGAATCCGCTGTCACCACCAGCTCGACGTAGTACTGCTCCAGCCGCAGGTAGTCGTGATCATGGGTTTCGCCGCTGCGGCGTGGAATGACCCAGCGCATCAGCAGCACGTAGAGGACGCCGGTGACGATCAGCGCCGCCCCGATGGGCGTGAGGCTGAAGATGTCGAGGCCATACTCGGTCTGGCGCTCCAGCAGGTCATCGGCGAGCAGAAAAGCCGGCGCGCTGAACAGCGTCAGCGTGGTGCCCAGCGAGGCGGCCAGCGACATGGGCAGCAGCAGGCGCGAGGCCGGCAGCCCGTGGTCGCGCGAGAAGCGCATCACGATGGGCAGCATCATGGCCGTGACCATGAGGTGATGCGAGAAGGCGGCGAGCACCGCCACCGTCGGCATGATGACCAGCAGCGCGCGCCACTCGCGGCTGCCCGAGGCATGCCCGATCCACTGGCCGATGCGTTCGGTCACGCCCGTGGCCCCGAGGCCCGCCGACAGCACGAATACCGAGGCGACGATGATGGCCGGCTCGCTGGAGAACCCGGCCAGGGCCTCGTCGGGATCGAGGATGCCCACCACCACCAGCGACAGCAGCACCAGCATGGCCGTGACATCGATGCGCAGCCGGCCCCTGATGAACAGGAACAGGGCCACGGCCAGGATCAGGAGGAACAGGGCTTGCTGAATAGGGATCATGGGTCCGAAGAATCGCACGAATGGATGTCGATTCGCTGCTTCTCTGACCGTCGTAGTCCTGCAGGCCGATATTCGGCGGCAAAGTCAATAAGGAGAAAGCGATGGCTGATGTCAGCACTTACCTGAATTTCCCCGGAACCACCGAGGAAGCGTTTGTTTTCTACCGCTCCGTGTTCGGAGGCGAATTCGATGCGCCGGGCATACGGCGCATGAGTGATGCGCCATCGATGCCCGGGCAGCCGCCGCTGTCCGAGGCCGACCGCAAGCTGGTGCTGCATGTGAGTCTGCCCATCCTGGGTGGGCACCGGCTGATGGCCACGGACTGCGGCACTTCCATGGGATTCAATGTGGTTGCCGGCAACAACACCCACATCCTGCTGCAGCCGGATACGCGTGCCGAGGCCGATAGCCTCTTCAATGCGCTGTCTGCGGGTGGCAAGGTGGAGATGCCCATGCAGGACATGTTCTGGGGCGATTATTTCGGCAGCTTCGCCGACCGTTTCGGCATCAACTGGATGATCGCCTGCGGCAGCAAGGCTTGAGGAGCAGATCATGGCTGGAAACACGATTCGACTGCACCGCGTGCTCGCGGCGAAGCCCGACAAGGTTTATCGCGCCTTCATCGAACCCGCGGCGCTGGCCCGCTGGCTGCCGCCCAATGGCTTCACGGCCGAAGTGGCCGAGATGGATGCGCGCGTGGGCGGACGCTATCGCATGTCGTTCACCAATTTCACCACCGACACACGCACCGGCTTCGGCGGCGAATTCCGCGAACTGGTGCCGGGCAAGCGCCTGCGCTACACGGATGTGTTCGACGATCCCAACCTGCCCGGCGAGATCGAAGTGGTCGTCGATCTCAAGGCGGTATCCGTGGGCACCGAAATGCACATCGTGCAGTCGGGCGTGCCGGAGGTGATTCCGCCCGAAGCCTGCTATCTGGGCTGGCAGGAATCGCTGCGCAATCTTGCGCGGCTGGTGGAGCCTGAAATACCGGGCTGATCAGGACAGCGTCGAGCGTGCCCGCTCCAGCAGCAGATCCTGCTCGCGCTGGTTGCGGGCCAGCTGCGCCGCCCGCTCGAATTCGGTGCGCGCTTCGCTCATGCGTCCGAGCTTCTGCAGCAGGTCACCGCGAACCGCTGGCAGCAGATGGTAGTTGCGGAGCCGGTCATCAGCGGTGAGCGCATCGACCACGGGCAGCGCTGCGGCGGGACCCTCGGCCTGCCCGACGGCCACGGCGCGGTTGAGAGCGACGATGGGTGAAGGCTGGATCGCAAGCAGACGGTCGTACACCTGGACAATGGCGCGCCAGTCCGTCTCCTCGGCGGCGGTGGCGCGGGCATGACAGGCGGCGAGCGCCGCCTGCAATTCATACGGCCCCGCGCTGCCTCCCAGGGACTGGGCCTGAGCCAGTGCTGCAAGGCCCTGGGTGATGAGCGACCGATCCCAGCGTGCACGGTCCTGGTCCATCAGCAGGATGGGCAGCCCCGCGGCGTCGGTGCGCGCCTGCAGGCGCGAGGCCTGCAGTTCCAGCAATGCGACCAGCCCATGCACCTCGCGTTGCGCGGGCGCCAGCTGTGCCAGCAGGCGCGCCAGCCGCTGCGCCTCTTCGCACAGCGCTGGCCGCATCCAGTCATCGCCGGCGGTTGCGGAGTAGCCCTCGTTGAAGATCAGATAGATCACTTCGAGCACCACCTCCAGACGCGCGTGCAGCTCTTCTCCGCGCGGCACCTCGAAGGGCACACCGGCTTCGTTCAGCTCGCGCTTGGCGCGCACGATGCGTTACGCGATGGTGGTTTCGCTCTGCAGGTAGGCGCGTGCGATCTCGGCCGTGCTGAGGCCTGCCAGCAGCTTCAGCGTGAGCGCCACCTGTGCCTCGCGCGACAGCACCGGATGGCAGGCGGTGAAAATGAGCCGCAGCAGGTCATCGTCGATATGCTCGCGATCGTCGAGCGTGTCGGAGAAATCCGGCGTGACATGGTCGCCGCGGGCGTCGCCCTCGCTGCCCAGCTGCTGCTGCTTGCGCCGGTGCAGCGCCGCCTGGCGGATGCGGTCGAGCGCGCGGTTCTTCGCCGTGGTCATGAGCCAGGCGGCCGGGTTGTCGGGCAGGCCATGCGCGGGCCAGTGTTCCAGCGCCGTGACCAGCGCATCCTGCGCCAGGTCTTCAGCCAGGCCCACATCACGCGTGAGGCGCGCCAGCGCGGCGATGATCTTCGCCGATTCGGCGCGCCATACGGCGTCGATGGTGCGCTGCAGCTCATGCGTCATTCCCGCAGTATGAGGTCTTTTGTCGGCCGCATTCGCTTTCACGACGGCCGGGAAGCTCTGGTTTCGACAGCGCTTGCCGCCTGAGTACAATCGGCTCATGCAGTACCTTCTTCTGGTGTACACGGATCCGGCATTGATGGAGCAGCTCCCCGTGGAGTGCTTCAACACCGAGATGCGGCAGTGCCTGCGGCATGCCGACGAGTTGCAGCAGCAGGGCACGTTGCTGGCGGCGCGCCAGCTGCAGCCCGTCAGCAGCGCGAAATCCGTGCGTGTGCGTGCCGGCAAGACGCAGGTCCTCGATGGCCCGTTCGCCGAGACCAAGGAAGTGCTGGCCGGTTTCAATCTCGTCGAAGCCGATTCCATGGAAGAGGCCGTGAAACTGGCGCAGGAGTTTCCGTGGACGCGTTACGGCTGCATCGAAGTGCGGCCCGTGGGCGACATGGAGGCGATGCGGCGGCGCGTGGGTGTCTGAAAGCTTCGTCAGACCATTGTCATCGGTTGGTCATCTGAGCGTCACGACCCCATAACGCGACGTTTCTAGCCTGCGTGCTCTCGTACTGGCCCCAGTGAGCACAACATGACCCACGACCGCGTTACCGATGCCGACGACATCGGCCACAATGATTCTTCCAATCCGGATTTCGACACGGTGCTGCAGGGCTTTCTCACGCGCCGCGGTCTTCTGAGAGGCAGCTTCGGCACTGCCGCCACGCTGCTGGTGGGTGGCGGGCTTCTGGGCTGCGGCAGCGGCGATCCGGCGCCTGTGGTGCCGCCCGTGACGCCACCCGTAACGCCGCCCGTGACGAATCCGCCCCCAGCTCCGACAACGTTGCAGCTGAATTTCGACCCGGTCGCCAAGTCGGTGGCCGACATGCTCACGGTGCCGGTGGGCTACACCGCGCGCGTGCTGTATGCGCTCGGTGATCCGCTGTCGCCGCTGGTGCCGCACTACACCAACAATGGCACCGAGCCCGGCGCCTCGTTCACGCAGCGCGCGGGCGATCATCACGATGGCATGAACTACTTCGGCCTCGACAGCAACGGCCGGTACGCGCCGGATTCCTCCACCCGTGGCCTGATCTGCATCAATCACGAGAACATCACGCAGATCTTCCTGCACGCGAACGGCCCGACGGCGGCGCCGCGTCCCGTCGATGAGGCGCTGAAGGAGATCAATGCCCACGGTGTGGCCATCTACGAGGTGGCGCGTGCCGCCGACGGCAATGTCTCGGTGGTGCGCGAATCGATCTTGAACCGCCGTATCACGCCTAATACGCCGATGCAGATCACCGGCCCTGCCGCCGGCAGTCGTCTGCTGCGCACGCTCAATTCGCTCACCGGAACGGAGAGCCGTGGCACGATCAACAACTGCGCCACCGGCAACACGCCCTGGGGCACCTTCCTTACCTGCGAGGAGAACTGGGCGGGCTATTTCGCGCGTGCTGCGGGCGACAATGCAGTGCGCGGTGGCGACACCGCCCGTGCTGTGCGCGCACTGACCCGTTACGGCATCGGGCAAGGCACGGCGGGCAGCTATGCATGGGCCAGTGCCGCGGCCTCTGATCCTTCGGACTGGACCTTCCGTCGCTGGGATGCCTCGCAGAGTGGCAGCTCCCTCGATGGCAGCGACGACTATCGCAATGAGCCCAATACTTTTGGCTATGTAGTCGAGATCGATCCCTTCAATCCGTTGTCGATGCCGCGCAAGCGCACCGCCATGGGGCGCTTTGCGCACGAGGCCAGCGCCTACGCGAAGCCGGTGGCAGGCAAGCCGGTGGTGTTCTACATGGGGGATGATTCGCGCGGCGAATACGTCTACAAGTTCGTTTCCGCCGCGAGCTGGCTGGAAGCCGATGCCAATGCGGGCGCTGCGGTGGGCGACAAGTATCTGGATGCCGGCACGCTGTACGTTGCGAAGTTCAATGCCGATGGCAGCGGTGAATGGCTGCCGCTGACGCCGGGCAATCCTGCGATTGCCTACTATGCGAACTACGCCTTCGAAGACCAGGCCGACATCTGCATCAACACGCGGCTGGCGGCGGATGCCGTGGGCGCGACGAAGATGGATCGCCCCGAGTGGACGGCGGTGAATCCGAAGAACGGCGACGTCTATCTCACGCTCACGAACAACAACAATGCCAATCGTCCCGTCGCGGGCGTGGATGCGGCGAACCCGCGTTCCTATGGCAGTGGCGGCAATGCCAATGGTCACATCATCCGCCTGCAGGAGACCGGTGGAGAAGGGGCGGCCACCACGTTCAAGTGGGACATCTATCTGTTCGGCGCGCCCGCGGCGGCCGATGCGGCCAACGTCAATGTCTCGGGTCTGACCGCCGCCAACGATTTTTCCAGCCCGGATGGCATCTGGTTCGACTCGCGGGGCATCTGCTGGATCCAGACCGACGATGGCGCGTACACCGGCACCACCAACTGCATGATGCTGGCGGCCATTCCCGGCAGCGTGGGAGATGGTGGACCGCGCGAGATCACCAATACGGTGGGCGCAGCGACCAGCACCGTCACCACGCATGTGGCGGCAGCCTCGACGGAAGCGAACCTGCGGCGCTTCCTCATTGGCCCCAAGGGTTGCGAGATCACCGGCATCGCCATGACCCCCGACATGAAGACCCTGTTCGTCAACATCCAGCATCCGGGCGAGAACACCTCCGTTGCGCAGATGCTCGGTGGCATTCCCGAGAGCAGCTGGCCGACGCTGGATGGCGCTGCCCGTCCGCGTTCGGCCACCGTAGTCATCAGCAAGGACGATGGCGGGACGATCGGCGGGCACCTGGTGTAAGTGATTGTCTGGGCAATTGAACGGGCAGCAAGGCTGGATCTGCTGGATACTTGCGGACATCCATCCGTCACGGGGAATCCCCATGAAAGCCATTGCTGCCGCGATCACTGCCACCTTGCTGCTGGGTATCGCCGGGCCCTCGGCTCCTCCGTCGATGGCTGCCGCACCCCAGGCCCAGAGCTGCCCCGCCTTTCTGGATCACGATTTCCGCAAGCTGCATTCCTCGCAGATGGTGAATCTGTGCAAGGCCTTCGCGGGCAAACCCATGCTGATCGTCAACACTGCCAGCCACTGCGGCTTCACGCCGCAGTTCAAAGGACTCGAGGCCGTGCACGAGCAATACAAGGGCAAGGGGCTGGTAGTGGTGGGCTTCTCCTCCGATGACTTCAACCAGGAAGCGAAGGACGAGGCCAAGGTCGCCGAGACCTGCTTCGTGAATTTCGGGGTGACCTTCACCATGCTGGCGCCGCAGAAGGTGAAGGGGCCGGGTGCCAACCCCGTGTTCCGTGAGCTGGCGAAGCAGACCGAAGCGCCGTCCTGGAACTTCAACAAGTACCTGGTGGCGGCCGATGGCAGGGTGCTGAAGCATTTTGGCAGCCGCGTGGCGCCGGATTCAGCCGAGTTCAGGGCGGCTGTGGAACAGCTGCTGTAGGCAGTAGTCCCCTGCGCGGCGGCGCAGCGCGGCCGCTGCATTTCGCTCTGCGGACCGGCAGGCTTTTGGCCTGTTCTTGGGCTATCCTGATCGCTTCAATTCAACTTTAGTTTGCGGGAGCTCCGATGGATTACGCGCTGATCATTGATGGCAAGCGGCACCTCACCAGCGACAGCTCCGAGGTGCGCAATCCCTCGACCGGCGGAGTGGTGGGCCGCATGCCCAATGCACAGCCGCAGGACCTGGAGAATGCCGTTGCCGCGGCGAAGCGGGCGTTCGCGACCTGGAGCCAGAAATCGGACGAAGAGCGTCGTGCCGCCTGCCACGCGGTTGCCGACAAGATCGAGGCGCATGCCGAGGAGCTGGCGCAGCTGCTCACCGCCGAGCAGGGCAAGCCGCTGGGCGGCATGGGCTCGCGCTTCGAGCTCGGTGGCACCGTGGCCTGGACGCGCGTGACGGCGGATCTGGAGCTCAAGCCCGAGGTGCTGCAGGACACCCCCGAGGGTCGCGTCGAGCTGCATCGCAAGCCCGTCGGTGTCGTGGGTTCGATCACCCCCTGGAACTGGCCGCTGCTGATCGCCAGCTGGCACATCATTCCGGCGCTGCGCACCGGCAACACCGTGGTCATCAAGCCCTCTCCCTACACGCCGCTTTCCACGCTGCGTATGGTGGAGCTGGCGAACGAGGTGCTGCCTCCCGGCGTGCTCAATGCCATTTCGGGTCCGGATTCGCTGGGTGCGGCCATGTCCTCGCACCCGGACATCAGCAAGATGGTGTTCACCGGCTCCACGGCGACCGGTCGCAAGGTGATGGCCTCGGCGGCGCCGACGCTGAAGAAGCTGACCCTGGAGCTGGGCGGCAACGATGCCGGCATCGTGCTGCCCGATGCGGACCCGAAGGCGATTGCCCCGGGCGTGTTCTGGGGCGCGTTCAACAACAACGGCCAGACCTGCGCCGCGCTCAAGCGCCTGTATGTCCACGACAGCATCTATGACGAGATGTGCAAGGAACTGGTGGCCTTCGCGAAGACCGTTCCCATGGGCGACGGCATGGACGAGAAGAACCAGCTCGGCCCGGTGCAGAACAAGATGCAGTACGACAAGGTCAGCGCGCTGGTGGACGACGCCGTGAAGAGTGGCGGGCGCGTGCTGATGGGCGGCAACCCCAGTGGCGGCCCCGGCTACTTCTATCCCATCACGCTGATCGCCGACGTCAAGGATGGCATGCGCGTCGTGGACGAGGAGCAGTTCGGCCCGGTGCTGCCCATCATCCGCTACTCGGACACCAGCACCATCGTCGAGCAGGCGAACCGCAATCCGAATGGACTGGGCGGTTCAGTGTGGAGCTCGGACGTGGCCAAGGCAAAGAAGCTGGCGCAGGGGCTGGAATGCGGCTCGGCCTGGGTCAACAAGCACGGCGCCATTCAGCCGAATGCGCCGTTTGGCGGTGTCAAGCAGTCGGGTCTGGGAGTCGAATTCGGCGCTGAAGGCCTGAAGGAATACACCACCATCCAGACGGTTTTTGTCTGAGGGGCTGACCGGCACGTAGCCGCATTCCGCTGCGCGAAATGCGGCTACGCTGATGTGCCGACGCGGCACATACGTGCGTAGACTGCTCGTGACATGGCACAGGCACAGAAACGGGTCTCTACTCCGGTTCGACCTGCAGCGCTACGAGAAAGCGCGACACCATGTTGTAGGCGGCGATCACGCCCATGAGCTCGACCACCTGGCGATCATCGCCCAGCGTGCGCCGCGCCGCGTCGAGCAGCTCGCCCGGAATCTTCACGTCGCGGGTCAGCGCGATGGTCGCCTGCAGCACCAGCCGCTCCGTGGCATCGAACAGTCGCGTGTCCGTGGCCGCCTGCAGCGGATCCCGCAGCGCCTGCAGCTGCTCGCTGGTGCCACCAGCAGAGAGAAACACCGGCGCATGCTGGAACACTTCGTATTCGGCGCCGTTGAGATGGCCGACCGCGCATATGGCCAGTTCACGCAGGCGCAGCGGCAGGTCCAGCCTTGAGCGCACCGCGCCGAGGAACTGGTTCCAGCCTTCAGCAAATGGCGGGCTGTGCAGCAGCATGCGGTCGAGATTGAGCAATGTGCCGCCGCGGCGCTGACGGATGGCGGAGACGAGTTCGCGTGGTTCGCTGATGTCCGACGGGACATAGGGGATGGCCGGCATGAGGTCGTTCCTGATTTCGATTACTGGATCTTAGGGAGAGTGTGCATGAGGATCGCTACTGTAGAAACGGCCCAGGGACCCGAGCTGGCTGTCGCGACGGCCGATGGTTCGGCGGTGCTGATGAGCAAGCTGTGGCCGGGTGGACCGCAGGACATGCTTGCGGCGATGCAGGTCGAGGATGAGATCACGCGCCGGCTGGCGGCCAATGGCAATGCGGGCGCGGTGCGTGCCGAGGAACTGCGGTTCCTGCCTCCCATCCCGCGCCCCGGCAAGATCGTCTGCCTGGCGCTGAACAACAGCGCCAACAGCACCCGCATCCTCAAGGGCCCCTCGCATCCGGCGATGTTCAACAAGCCGTCGAGCTCGCTGCTGGGCCATGGCCGCCCGATCCGCCTGCGCAAGGACTACGGGCGTGTGCACCCCGAGCCGGAACTGGTGGTCGTGATCGGCAAGGGCGGCGCCGACATCGCCGCGGCCGACGCCTATGATCATGTGTTCGGCTACACCATCATGAATGATCTGACCTCGCCGACCATGCGCGGCGACGATACCTTCCACTATCGCGCCATCCATCCGAGCAAGGATGATCCGCAGCAGATCGAGTACCTCGACACCTGGGTGAGCTATCCCGGCCGCTACAAGGGCACGGACGGCTTCGGCCCGATCGGGCCATGGATTGCCACCCGCGCGGACATTCCCGATCCGCATGCGCTGACGGTGACCTGCACGCATCGCGGCCGCGTGGTGACCGAAGACACCACGAACAACCTCACCTACAAGGTGCCGGATGTCATCGCCTATGTGTCGTACTACATGACCCTGGAGCAGGGCGACATCATCTCCATGGGCACGGCGCTGAAGGCTGCCGGTGGCAGCGGACAGGCCGTGCAGACCGTGGATCTGACGACGCTGGGCGGGCCGATCGATGTGACCATCTCCGGCATCGGCACGCTGAGTAATCCGGTGGAGCACCGCTGATCTGAGCGGCGCCCCTCCGGTGATCTTCAGCGGGGGGGCGAGGGGTGCAGGAAGCCCCAGGGCGAGGTTTCCGCACCGCGCTCCAGACGCACCTCGATGACCTGCGGCGAATCCGCGGCCAGTGCCTTTTCCAGCGCTGGCCGCAGGGCGGTGGGCGAATCCACACTGACCGCCTGCACCCCGAAGCTCTCGGCCAGCTTCACGAAGTCCGGGTTGTGCAGATCCGCGCCGATCAGCCGGCCACCATAGCGTTCCATCTGGTCGCGGCGCACATTGCCGTAGGAGCGGTTGTTGAACACGATGGTGACCAGGTTGATGCCGTGCTGGACAGCGGTGGCCAGCTCCTGCACGCCGAACATGAATCCGCCATCGCCGCTGACGTTGACCACGGCCTTGTCCGGATGGGCAACTTTCACGCCCAGCGCGGTGTTGAAACCGAAGCCCAGGTTGTCCTGGTAGCCGCAGGTGATGTACTGCCGCGGAGCGTAGACCGGGAACCCGAGGCGCGCCGTGAAACCCATCTGCGAGACTTCCTCGCAGAAGAAGCCATCGCGCGGCAGCACGGCGCGGATGGTGTCCAGATAAGCCATCTGCGGCTGCAATGATTCGATGGCCGCGCGCGCGCGCTGCTTGATGCCGGCGATTTCCTCTTCGCGCGACGCCACACGGCCCAGGCGCGCGGGCAGCGCCTTGAGCAGGGCGCGCGTGCCCACGGCCGCATCCGTCACCAGTCCGACGGTGGGCTTCAGGCGCACCATCTCCGTGGGGTCGATGTCGATGCGGATGGTCTTGATTCCGGGCGGCATCCACTGCCAGCGCATGTACTGGAGCTCCAGGCGGCTGCCGATGCCGATCAGCAGGTCGCAGTTCTTCCAGTAGTCCCAGCCGGCGACGATCGGCATGCCCAGCGGGTTGTCCTCGCTGACGATGCCCTTGCCGGAACGGTGCGCGGTGACGGGCGCCTGCAGCATGCGCGCCAGTTCGAGGATCTCGGTGCCGGCATGGAGCGCGCCGGCGCCGACCATGATCAGCGGACGCTTGGCCTCGGCGATCAGCGCCACGGCCCGGGCGAGCGCATCCGGATCGGCTTCCGGTGGCGCAACCAGCGGCAGCACGCTCTTGGGCAGCGCGACCTCGGCCTTCATGCCGAACACATCCCAGGGCGCCTCGACGGCGACGGGGCGGATGCGGCCGCTGAACATCTGGCGGAAGGCCTCGTACATGACGCCGGCCGCATCGGTGGGATGGTTGATCTGCTCGGCCCACTTGGTCAGGCCGCGCAGCAGCGCCAGCTGGTCCGGCAGCTCGTGCAGCTGACCACGGCCCTGGCCGATCAGGTGCGACATGATCTCGCCCGTGAGGCACATCACCGGCGCGGTGGCGCCATAGGCGGTGCACAGCGCGGCGCCCGAGTTCAGCACGCCGGGGCCGGGCACCACGGTGTAGACGCCGGCGCGTCCGCTGGATTTCGCATAGCCATAGGCCATGTAGCCCGAGCCCTGCTCGTGGCGCGTGGTGATGAATCTGAGGTCGGAGGACCTTTCAGCCAGCGCGTCGTTGAAGTCATACATATGCGCGCCGGGGATGCCGAAAACGGTATCCACGCCATGCGCGATCAGCGATTGAGCCATCACCTGGCCGGTGGTCAATACGGGCACTTCAGAGCTCCAGAGGCGCTTACAGCTGCCTTTTCCAGTGGACCACGAAGTCTAACAGCCTCACTGGCCACCGCTCCTGTCGGGGCTCAGGATTTCGGCAGTCGAAATAGGTTAGTCTTTGCCCCATGACGGAGCGCGCGGGACACATCCGTTCGATTGCGAGGGCCCTGGGGCTTCTCCATGCCATGAACGAAAAGCAGCCTTGCACCATCGCCGAGCTACAGTCGGCCACCGGCCTGCCCAAACCCACGGTGTTCCGCATCCTCACCACGCTCGAGGACGAGGGTTATGTCCGCAACGAGGGCGGGCTGGGCCGCTATCGCGTCACGGAGAAGACCCGGCGGCTGAGCGCCGGCTATGGCGAGAAGTCGCTGCTGATCGACATCGGCGCGCCGCAGCTGCTGGCCGTGACCCGCAGCATCAAGTGGCCGCTGGCGCTGGGCACGCTGGACCGCGATGCCATCGTGGTGCGTTATTCGACCATGCCCTACAGCCCGCTGGCGGTGCAGGCCACCACCCTGGGGCACCGGCTGCCGCTGCTCGAGACGGCGATGGGGCAGGCCTACCTCGCCTTCTGTGATGTCAGCGAGCAGAAGATCCTGCGCGAGCTGCTGCGCGCCAGCGCACTGGAAGACGGCAGCAGTACCGAGGAGATGATCGAGTCGCTGATCGCGCAGGCGCGCCGTCGTGGCTATGGCCTGCGCCTGCCGCGCGCCTCGGGCGGCAGCGCCACGGTCGCGGTGCCGGTGCTGCGCGACGCGCAGATCCTGGGCGTGCTGAGCATGACGACCTTCGGCAACCTGATGAACGAGAAACTGCTGGCGACCTATCTGCCGGTGCTGCGCAACACGGCGCAGAGCATCGTGGAGGCCATCGTCGTGCACGAAGGAACGCGGGAGCCGGATCTCGCCCCCGTCGGCTAGGCGGGAGCGGGTGCCCGGACCGCGGAGCAACCGTCGGTCCAGGGCGGCCCTTCCGGGTTCGGGGTCTACAGGATCAGGGCTTCTTCGGACGGGCGGCGACCACGTCGATCTCGACCAGCGCACCGCCCACCAGCGCGGCCACCTGAACGGTGGAGCGGGCCGGCTTGTTCGGCTGCTCGGCTGTGCCGAAGAACTCGCGGTAAGCGGTGTTCATGCCGCCGAAATCCATCTTGTCGTCGAGCTTGGGGTCGCCGGCGAGGAACACGTTCATCTGCACCACATCGCCAAGCGTGAGGCCCTGGTCCTCGAGCGACTTCTTGATGCGCGAGAGCACGGAGCGCGTCTGCACGGCGGTGTCGCCGACAAAGACCGCGGGGGTTCCGGCCGGAGCGCCTTCCGGCACCCTGGATTCGCCCAGCGTGCCCGACAGGAACAGCAAATCCCCGGCCCAGACCGCGGAGGAGAAGGGCGCCTGGGGCGCGCCAGTGCGCCGGACTTCGACTCCACTGCCGGTGTCTGCGGACAGCGCCAGCGGGGCGGCGCACATCAGGCCACACAGTGCGAGGGTGATTCGTGCAGGCATTGGCATCGGCGGTTTCTCCGTCAGTTTCACTTGTTGCGGGATTCGGTGGCGAGATAGCGCGCCACATCGCGGATCGCGTAATCCGCGGGCAGCGTGTTCGCGATCAGGTGCATCTGGTAGGCCCAGACATTGGCCGGATCCGTGCCGCGCGCGCCGGATTGGTACCGGGCGAACGACGACACGATGTACCAGTCGTTCAGGCGCGTCAGATCAGGCGCATGCAGGTCGGCGTTGCCGTGGCCGCGAGGCCCGTGACAGGCCGCGCAGGTCTCGGCATAGAGCTTTTTGCCATTGGCGGCATTGCCTTCGACGGTGGTCGTCAGGCGCGTGGCCGGAAGCGAGTCGAAGAACTTCAGTATCGCCGCTTCCTCGGCGGGTTCGATCTGGCGGGTCACCGTATGCATCTCGCTGCCGGCGGTGTCCTGGCCGTATTCCTTGCCGCGGGTCGCGTTGCGGTAAGCCGCCAGCGCGTCGGTGAGATACCAGGGTTCGATGCCCTTGAGCGCGGGCGCCGCGATCCCCTCGTTGCCGCCGGCGTTGGCGCCGTGGCACAGCGTGCAGTAGGTATAATCCGCCGTCACGGCGGCGCCGGCGAACAGCCACAGCATGGCGCCTGCGAGGACTCTCATGCCGCACCTGCCGCTTCGCGCTCTTCGAGCCGGTTCAGCACATTGTGCGCGGCGAGCACCGCGGCTTCGATCCATCCGGCATGGGCGCTGATCTGGTCGCCGAGCAGATAGTGGCGGCCTTCGGCCTGCCGCAGCACCTTCAACGTCTCCTCGTCCGATTCGCGCGCCGTGCATCCCAGCATGTGGTTCATGCGGTGCCAGGCCACGCTGCAGCCATTCTCGAAATATTTCGAGTAGCCCGGATGCAGCCCCTCGCCCTGCTGGAGGGCGGAAGCTATGCGCTCCTCGGCCGTCTGGGTGGTGAAGCGGGTTGCCGGGCCCGAGGCCAGGTAGTAACCGCCGATCAGGATGCCCTTGCGCTGTCCGTAGCCATGCGAGGGATACTGGATCTGGCCGATGTCGCGGTCGGTCCAGGAAATGCCGCCGTAGACGCCTTCCTTCTCCCAGAACCGCTCGCCCATCTGCAGCGCGACCTTGGAGATCGTGCCGCGCGGACGCTTCGCCAGCAGCTTCCTGAAGCCATTGCTGAAGTTGTTGTCGACGCCGGAAAGCAGCTGCCCCGGGATGCTGTCGAGACAGTAGTCGCCGGATACGGTGTGTGTGGCGCCATCCTTGCGGTAGGTGACTTCCACCTTGCGGTCGGAGGTGCGGATGGCGATCACCTGCGAATCCGTCTGGATGCGCCCGGGCAGCTGTGCGGCCAGCGCGCGGGTGATCATGTCCATGCCACCCACCGGCTGCAGCACGGCCGACTGCGCTTCGCTCTCGCCGAACTGCATCGCGCTCTGCCAGTAGTCCGAGCTCAGAAGCTCGGCCTGCGTCAGCGGTGTCTTGTTTCCATCGTGGTCGAACAGGCCGCCGGTGCCGAGCCGGCCGGCGCGGCTGGCCGAGCCCTTGTAGCGCAGCGACGGATCGAGATCACCGAACTGTGTGACGAATGCCCGCAGCTTCTCGCGATCGGCGTCGGTCAGCGGTGCGTCGAGCGTGGCGGAAGAAAGGGTGCGCGAGGCCAGTTCCGCGATCAGGCCGCGGGCGTCGGCGATGAACTCGCGCTGCCGCATGCGCTGACCGCCGCGGAAATTGTCGTACTGCAGCCACGCCGCGTAGTTGGCGTTGATGTGCGGTTCCATCGCGACGCCCAGCTCCCTGCAGTAGCGCAGGAGCTGGTGGTGGATGGTGGGAATGCGCGACGCGCCGGCGTTGAAATACAAATTCGGGTCATTATCGAACTGGCACACCTGCCGGTTGCCGATCTCGTCGATGACGTCACCGCCGCGCACCGTGAGCACGCGGCCGCCAAGCCGGTTGGCCGACTCCAGCACCTGCACGCTGTAGCCGGCGCGCTGCAGTTCCATGGCCGCCACCAGGCTGCCGATGCCGGCGCCGAGGATCAGGACATGACGCTGCCCCCGCGCCCTGGAAAGGCGCAGAGGTGGCGAAGCACCGCCGGGCATAAGCTCCAGCGC
>CAUJIK010000037.1 GCA_963205255.1 Pseudomonadota bacterium | reverse complement strand
CATCTGCAGGATCTCGTTGCGCTTCTTCTCGCCGCCGGAGAATCCCTCGTTCACGCCGCGCGAGAGGAAGGATTCATCCATCTTCATGCGCTGCATGCGGCCCTTGACCAGATTGAGGAAATCGAAGGCGTCGATTTCCGGTTCGCCGCGCTCGCGCCGCGCCGCGTTGAGCGCTGCGCGCAGCAGATAGGCATTGTTCACCCCGGGGATCTCCACCGGGTACTGGAAGCCGAGGAACACGCCGGCGCGGGCGCGCTCCTCGGGCGCCAGCGCCAGCAGGTCGCGGCCGTCGTAGCTCACGCCGCCGCCGGTCACTTCATAACCCGGCTTGCCGGCCAGCACATGCGCCAGAGAGCTCTTGCCCGAGCCATTGGGCCCCATGATGGCGTGCACTTCGCCGGCGGGCACCGCAAGGTCGATGCCATGCAGCACCTGGCGGTCGCCCACCTTCACTTGCAGGTTGCGGATTTCAAGCAGGGCAGGGGTCATCCAACGGCTCCTTCGAGACTGACGGCCAGCAGGTTCTGCGCTTCCACCGCGAACTCCATGGGCAGTTCGCGCAGCACATTCCTGCAGAAGCCGCTGACGATCATGTTGACGGCGTCCTCTTCGGACAGGCCGCGTTGCAGACAGTAGAAAAGCTGGTCCTCGCCGATGCGCGAGGTGCTGGCCTCGTGCTCGACCACGGCGGAGGGGTTCTTCACTTCGAGGTAAGGCACGGTGTGCGCGCCGCACTCGCCGCCGATCAGCAGCGAGTCGCACTGGGTGAAGTTGCGCGCGCCATGGGCGCCCGGCATCACCGACACCAGGCCGCGGTAGGTGTTCTGCGCATGGCCGGCCGAGATGCCCTTGGAGATGATGGTGCTGCGGGTGTTGGCCCCCAGGTGGATCATCTTGGTGCCGGTGTCGGCCTGCTGGTAGTTGTTGGCCACGGCCACGGAATAGAACTCGCCCACCGAGCCTTCGCCGCGCAGCACGCAGCTGGGGTATTTCCAGGTGATGGCCGAGCCGGTTTCCACCTGCGTCCACGAGATGCGCGAGTTGCGGCCACGGCATTCGCCGCGCTTGGTGACGAAGTTGTAGATGCCGCCGCGGCCCTGTTCGTCGCCGGGATACCAGTTCTGCACGGTGGAATACTTGATCTGCGCATCATCGAGCGCGACCAGTTCCACCACCGCCGCATGCAGCTGGTTCTCGTCGCGCATCGGCGCGGTGCAGCCCTCCAGGTAGCTCACGTGGCTGCCCTGGTCGGCGATGATCAGCGTGCGCTCGAACTGGCCGGTCTTGGCCGCATTGATGCGGAAGTACGTGGACAGCTCCATGGGACAGCGCACGCCCGGCGGCACGTAGACGAACGATCCGTCGGTGAACGCGGCTGAATTCAGCGCGGCGAAGAAATTGTCGGCATAGGGAACGACGCTGCCCAGGTACTGCTCGATCAGCTCAGGGTGCGATTGCACGGCCTCGGAGAAGGGACAAAACACCACGCCCGCCTTCGCCAGCCGGTCCTTGAAGGTGGTGGCCACCGAGACGCTGTCGAACACCGCGTCCACGGCGACGCCGGCCAGGCGCGCCCGCTCGTGCAGCGGCACGCCGAGCTTCTCGTAGGTGGCGAGCAATTTCGGATCGACCTCCGAGAGGCTCTTCGGCCCGTCGCCTTTCGACTTGGGCGCGGAGTAGTAGGAAATGTCCTGGTAGTCGATGGGCGGATATTTCGCCTTGGCCCAGTGCGGCTCCTTCATCGTCAGCCAGCGCTCCAGCGCCCGCAGGCGCCAGTCGAGCAGGAACTGCGGCTCGTTCTTCTTGCGTGAGATGAAGCGGATGGTTTCTTCATCCAGCCCCGGCGGCACGGTATCCGACTCGATTTCGGTGACGAAGCCATGCTGGTAGCCGCGCGCCAGTACGGCATCGAGCCCTTCGGTGGCGGTGTTCATCGCGTGGCTCCTCCGGCCATCCCGTTGCGCAGCCGCACATCGAACATCGCGAAGCGGCGCGGGTTTTGTTCCAGGCCCGCCAGTTCCGCCAGCGTCACTTCTTCCAGCGACTGGCGTATGGCGAGGTTGATGCGCTGCCAGCTGCCGCTGACCACGCAGCTGGAACGGATGCCGCACTGGCCGTTATCGATGGCGCACTCGGTGAGCGCCAGTGGCCCCTCCAGCGCGTCGAGAATGGCGGCCGCGCTGATCTCGCGCGCCGGGCGGGCGAGGCGATATCCGCCGTGCAGCCCGCGGGTGGATTCGACCAAGCCTGCATGGTGCAGCTGCTTGAGCAGCTTGCTCACGGTGGGCGGCGCAAGGCCGCTCTCTCGGGCCAGGCCGGTCGCGGTATGGCGCGGGCCGTCGTCGCAGGCCAGCCGGGCCAGGATGACGGTGGCGTAGTCGGTCAGTTTGCTGATGCGGAGCACGGCTTCAGGGGGATTCATGAAAGAGGACTATTCTAGTCCTGATTGGCCACTGAACCAAGTCGCTGTTTGCTATCATCGCCGGCCTTTGCGGCCGAGGAATCAAGGCTCTGAACACGACTGATACCCGCTCCGCCTCTGTCGTGGATGTCCGCAACGCGCGGTATTCGGTGGGCTCCCGCCGCATCTTCGATGGGCTGGATCTTACAGTTGCCCGGGGCAGCATTACGGCCGTGATGGGCCCCAGCGGCACCGGCAAGACCACCTTGCTGCGGCTGCTCACTGGGCAGGTCCGCCCCGAGGCGGGCACGGTCACGGTGTTGGGCCAGGACGTGGTCGCGCTGCGCCGCCCCGAACTCTTCGCCCTGCGGCGGCGCATGGGCGTGCTGTTCCAGCACGGCGCGCTGCTCACGGACCTCGACGTGTTCGAGAATGTGGCCTTTCCGGTGCGCGAGAACACTCGCCTGCCCGAGCCGGTGCTGCGGCGGCTGGTGCTGATGAAGCTCGAGGCCGTGGGCCTGCGCGGCGCCGAGAAGCTCATGCCGCAGGAACTCTCCGGCGGCATGGCGCGCCGCGTGGCGCTGGCCCGGGCCATCGTCATGGATCCGGAAATCCTCATCTACGACGAACCCTTCGTGGGTCTGGACCCGATCTCGATGGGCATCGTGGTGCGCCTGATCAAGCGTCTCAATGATGCGCTGGGCATCACCAGCATCGTGGTGTCGCATGACGTGGCCGAGGTGGGCAGCATCGCCGACTACAGCTACCTGCTGGCTGGCGGGCGCGCCGTGGCTGGTGGCACCACCGCGGAGCTCAATGCCAGCGCCGAGCCGGCGGTGCGGCAGTTCATGCAGGGCAGCGCCGAGGGCCCGGTGTCATTCCACTATCCGGCGGCGGATTATCACCAGGCGCTGCTCGACGGCGCGGATCTGGCCGGAGCGCTGCGATGATCGCCGCATTGCGCAACGTCGGCGCGGTGACGCTGTTCTTCCTGCGTGTGCTGGGCGCCTGTGTGCCAGCGCTGGCGCGGCCCGGGCTCATCGTGCGCCAAGTCTACAACAGCGGCGCCCGCTCGCTGATCATCATCATGCTCTGCGGCCTGGTGGTGGGCATGATCATGGGGCTGGCCTTTGCGGACATGCTGGCGCGCTTCGGCAGCGAGTCGGCGCTGGGTGTCGCGGCGGGTCTGGCGCTGCTGAAGGAACTGGGGCCGGTGCTCACGGCGCTGCTGTTCGCGGGGCGCGCGGGTACTTCGCTGGCTTCGGAGATCGGCCTGATGCGCGCCACCGACCAGCTCACGGCCATGCAGGTGATGGCGGTGGACCCCATGCGCCATGTGATCGCGCCGCGGTTTCTCGGCGGTGTGATCGCCATGCCGCTGCTGGTGGCCATCTTCAACATCCTCGGCATCTTCGGTACGCAGCTGGTCGGCGTGCAGCTGATGGGTGTGGATGCCGGCACCTTCTGGTCGCAGATGCAGAACCAGGTGGATCTGGCCGACGTGGGCGAGGGCATCGTCAAGAGCGTGGTGTTCGGCGTGGTCTGCACGCTCATGGCGGTTTATCAGGGCTTCCATGCGGTGCCGACGGCCGAGGGCGTGGGTCTTGCCACGACGCGCACGGTGATCAGCTCCTCGGTGCTGGTGCTGCTGTTTGACTACATGTTGACGGCTGCCTTCCTGTAAGGCGGCATTCGCAGGCGGAGTATTTAAAGACATGAAAAACGGACGCAGTCTGGAAATCGGCACGGGGCTGTTCGTGCTGCTGGGATTTTTTGCGCTGGCCTTCCTCACCACGCAGCTGCCGGGCAGCAAGGTGGGGGTGCTGAGCCAGGCCGCGGGCTTCACGGTCACGGCGCGCTTCGACAATGTGGGCGACATCCAGCCGGGTGCGCCGGTGGCGATGGCGGGCGTCAAGATCGGGCGCGTCACGGGCGTGCGCTTCGATTCGAGCGACTACCGGGCGGTGGTCACGATGTCGATCGACAAGGCCTACGACCGCATTCCGGACGACAGCTGGGCCAACATCGAGACCGCGGGCCTGCTGGGCGCGAAATATGTGGGCCTGGACGCGGGCGGATCGGAAACCTATCTGGCCGCTGGCAGTCAGATAGACAACACGCAGTCGGCGATGGTGCTGGAGAAGCTGGTCAACCGCCTGTTCTCGGCATTCGCCGGCCGCGGCGCTTCGGGAAGTTCGGAGGAGAAGTGAGAATGACTTTGTTCAGCCGGCGTTCAGTTGCAGTGGGAGCCTTGCTGGGTGCGATGATGCTGGCGCTTGCGCCGGCCCGGTCGATCCAGGCAGCGGCGGCCATCGACACCACTTCGCCCCAGGCGCTGATCGAAACCAGCTCCAAAGCCCTGCTGGCCGATCTGGACGCCAATCGCGCCCAGTACCGCAAGGACATCTCCGGGCTCTACAAGGTGATCGAGACGGTGTTCCTGCCGCATGTGGATGTGACCTTCGCGGCACAGCAGGTGCTGGGTACGCACTGGCGCACGGCCACGCCCGATCAGCGCAAGCGCTTCGTCGATGCGTTCTACAAATCGCTGCTGACGACCTATGGCGATGCGCTGGTGGATTTCACCGGCGATCGCATGCGCGTGCTGCCCTTCCAGGGTGACGCGGCCGCGCCGCGCGCCAGCGTGCGCTCGGAAATCAAGCGCAGCAATGGCGCGGCCGTGGCCGTGAACTACAGCCTGCGCAAGCTCGATGGCGGCGAATGGAAGGTCTGGGACGTGGTGATCGAAGGCATCAGCTACGTGAAGAGCTTCCGCGAGGACTTCGGCCTCGAGATCCAGCAGAAGGGTCTCGATGCCCTGCTGCAGAGGCTTGAAACCTCGGGCGTGGAAAAGGCGCCGAAGTAATGGCCGAGGCGTCGCGCGTCGTCGAAGCGCCGCGGATTGCCGGAGGCGATGGCCGCTGCGCCGTCTCCGGCGCGCTGGGCTTCGCGACCGTCAGCGGATTCTGGCGCGAGCTGGAAGCGGGTGGCTGGCTGAAGTCGGCGCAGACGGTGGATCTTTCCGCCGTCACTTCGGCCGACAGTGCCGGCCTTGCTCTGCTGATCGCCTGGCGCGCGGCCCGCAGACGCGCGGGGGGTACGCTGCGGTTCGAGGCGGTGCCGGAACGCCTGCAGGCGCTGGCGCGCCTGACGGACGCACAGTCGCTGCTTGACGCCTGAGGCATTCACCTCGCCCGATGGCGCGGCCGTTGTCGATGCCGCTGCCCGCCTGCGCGGACGCGCGCATCGCACCCCGGTCTTCACTTCCCGTCTCGTGGACCGGCTCTGCGGCGCGGGCTTTTACTTCAAGTGCGAGAACCTGCAGCGCGCGGGAGCTTTCAAGTTCCGCGGCGCCTGCAATGCGCTGCTGAAACTGGCCCCGGCGCAGCAGCGCGCCGGTGTGGTGGCTTTCTCCTCGGGCAACCATGCCCAGGCCGTGGCGCTGGCCGCGGGCGAGCTGGGCATCCCCGCGACCATCGTGATGCCGCTCGACGCGCCGGCGGAGAAGCTGGCCGCTACGCGCTCTTACGGCGCCCGCGTGATCACCTATGACCGCTACCGCGAAAACCGCGAGGACATCGCGCGCGAACTTTCCACGCGTGAGGGTCTTGCGGTGCTGCCGCCCTTCGATCATCCCGACGTGATTGCCGGTCAGGGCACAGCAGCGCTCGAGCTGTTCGAGGACGCCGGTCCGCTGGATGCGCTGTTCGTGCCGCTGGGCGGCGGCGGTCTGCTCGCCGGCACGCTGCTTGCGTCAGGTATTGCCGCGGCGGGCTGCGCGGTCTACGGGGTGGAACCCGCTGCGGGGGATGACGGGCGACAATCCCTGCGACTGGGCCGCATCGTGAGCATTCCCGTTCCGCGTACGCTCGCCGATGGAGCACAGACGCAGGCGCTGGGGCAGCTGACCTTTCCCATCATCCGCGAGCGTGTGACAGACATCCTCGCGGTGGAAGACGAGGCGTTGGTCGAGGCCATGGGTATTCTGGCCCGCCATCTCAAGCTGCTGGTGGAGCCCACCGGCTGCCTGGGTCTTGCCGGCGCCTGTTCGATGGCGCCGGCGCTCGCCGGCCGGCGCGTGGGCGTGATCCTCAGCGGCGGCAATGTGGACCCGGCGCGTCTGGCTAGTCTTCTCCCACGTCGATGATCTCGACTTCATCACCGGTGATGGCGCCATCGCGGATGAGGAATTCACGCCGCTGAAGGTAGGCGTTGCGGACCAGGACGTAAGGGTCGAAGGTCTGTTGCAGGAGATTCTCCGTCGAGAGGAATCCGGCGCGCTTGTCCACCAGGTTCAGGGCCCACAGGCCATAGCGCACCTTGTCGTCCTTCACGTAGTTCTTCGGGTCCACGAGGTTGTCGGCCAGATCCCCGAAGCCGTCGCGCAGCGTGGAAGGACCGAAAATGGGCAGCATCAGGTAAGGACCCGAGGGAACCCCCCAGCGGCCCAGCGTCTGCCCGAAGTCTTCCTTGTTGGCGGGCAGGTTCATCCGGGTCGCCGGGTCGAACAGGCCGCCGATGCCGATGGTGCTGTTGACGACGAAACGCGAGGTGTCGCGCGCGAAATTTCGCAGCTTGCCCTGCAGCAGGTCGTTGGCCATGGTGGCCGGATAGGTGAGGTTGGCGAAGAAATTGCTTATGCCGGTGCGTATGGGTTGCGGAGTCACCTTGACGTAGGCGGAGGCCGCGGGCCGGGCGAGGTTGCGGTCCATGACATCGTTGAAGCGATAGACCGAGCGGTTCATCCGCTCGAACCGGTCGCGGGGATCGCGCTCGCCCGGAGGCAGGGTGGCGCAACCAGTCAGAAGCAGGGCGGTGGCGAGCCCCGCCAGGGAAGTGCGTGAAAGTGGCATGTAGGGATTTTATCAGCCTGGAGGATTTTGCTGCTGCGGACGCGCGCCGCGCTGTTCGCGCAGCACGCCGCGGATCTCGTCGCGGCGGGCGAGGAAGCGCTTGCGCTGCACCTCGGTGAGACCGGGTGTGGCCAGCGCCAGGTCAAGCTGGGTAGTGGCCAGCATGAGATCGCCGCTCGAGATGTGGTATTCGGACATGTAGAAGTAGGCGTCGCCCGTGTCGCCGGCTGCGCTCGCGGCCAGCGCGATCAGGCGGATCTGTTCGGGCGTGGGCGCGATGTTGTTGAACAGGTCCAGCAGCAGCGCATGCGCCCTGGAGCCCTGGCCCAGAGTGAGCAGCGCCTCGGCATAGCGCACCGACAGCGGCAGATTGCGGGGCGAGAGGGTCAGTCCCTTTTCAAAGGTGGCGAGCGCGGCATCGTTGTCGCCGGCCGCCAGCTGCGCCTGGCCGAGCGAGGAGTGCAGCAGCGGCATGCCCGGTTCGTCGCGCAGCAGGGTTTTCAGCAGCGGCACGGCCTTCGCCGGCGAACCCCAGCGAAGCTCCGCCAGCGCCGCGCCATAGCGCAGCGAGAGCTTGTCCTGATCACGTTCACGCAGCCTTTCGTAGTAGGCGCGCAGGTCGTTCTCGGGCGCCGCCGAGAGCACGCGCAGCCGCTCGCGGATGAGGTCGTAGCCGGGGGAGTCGGGCTTGCGCTGGGCCGGCGGCAACGTGGCAAGACGCGCGCGGGCCTCGGCGATGCGCACGGAATCCACCGGGTGAGTGAGCAGCAGGCGCGGCACCAGATCGGTCGAGCCGCCGCGCTCGCGCATCATGGTGCCGAAGAAGCCCGCCATGCCGGCCGGATCGAAGCCGGCGGCCGAGAGATAGCCGATGCCGACACGGTCGGCTTCGTGCTCTTCCATGCGGGTGAAATTGATCTGCTGCTGCATGGCCGTGCCCTGCGCCAGGGCGATCAGCCCTGGCGCCGCATCGGCGCTGCCCGACAGGGCGCCGATGAGTAACGCGCCCAGCATCGCGGCGATGGTGGTGAGGCTGTTGCGCCCCTGTGCCTGGACGGCCCGGGCGATGTGCCGCTGCACCACATGGCCGATTTCATGCGCCATGACGCCCGCCAGCTCCGATTCATTGTTGGTGAGCAGGATCAGGCCGGTGTTCACGCCGATGAAACCACCGGGGATGGCGAAGGCGTTGACCGCCGGATCGCGCACCACGAAGAACGTCAGACGGTGCTCCCCGTCCTGGGCCTCGACGCCGAGACGCGAGCCCAGCGCCTGCAGATAGCCGGTGGCCTCCGGGTCGTCGAGGACCATGTTCTCGGAGCGCAGATTGCGCATGAGGAGCCGGCCGACCTGGTAGTCCTCCTGGCGGCGGCTCAGTGCATTGGCGCCGCTGCCCAGGTCGGGCAGCGAGGCGGCCGCGCTGCGTGGGGGTCCGAGGGGGACTTCCGCCGGCCCGACGTCCTGGGCGGGCAGCACGGGGGCGGCCAGCAGGAGCGCCGACAGCAGGGACGGCAGGAGAGGGGATTTGCGGGCAGTCATGTGGCGTGTTGGACCATGCAGACGCGCAGAGGTTTCCGCAAGTCCGGCCGGTGCGTCAATTGTCGCCGCGCGAGGTCAGCCCTAGAGCACTTCCGAGGCCTGGTCCGCCAGCCGCGAGCGCTCGCCACGGCGGAGGGTGATGTGGCCGCCATGCGGCCAGCCGCGGAAGCGGTTGACCACGTAGGTGAGGCCGGAGGTGGTCTCCGTGAGGTAGGGCGTGTCGATCTGGGCGATGTTGCCCAGGCAGACCATCTTGGTGCCTGGACCTGCGCGCGTGAGCAGGGCTTTCATCTGTTTGGGGGTGAGGTTCTGCGCCTCGTCCACGATGACATAGCGGTTCATGAAGGTGCGCCCGCGCATGAAGTTCAGCGAGCGGATCTTGATGCGGTTGCGCAGCAGGTCCTGGGTGGCGGCGCGGCCCCAGTTGCCGCCCTCGGCGCTCTGCGTGAGCACTTCGAGGTTGTCCATCAGCGCGCCCATCCACGGCTCCATTTTTTCTTCCTCGGTGCCGGGCAGGAAGCCGATGTCCTCGCCCAGCGGGATGGTCACGCGCGTCATGATGATCTCGGCGAAGCGGTTGGCGTCGAGCGTCTGGGCAAGGCCCGCGGCCAGCGTCAGCAGCGTCTTGCCGGTGCCGGCCGGGCCGAGCATGGTGACCAGGTCGATCTCCGGATCCTGAAGCAGGTTCAGGGCGAAGTTCTGCTCGCGGTTGCGCGCCGTGATGCCCCACACACCATGCTTGTCGCTGCGGTAGTCGCGGGCCAGTTCCAGGCGGGCGTGATTGCCCTCGGTCGAACGCACAATGGCCTCGATGCCCTGCGGCGCGTCCTCGTAGACGAACTCGTTCACGCGCCACTGGGCAACGGCGGGGCCTTCCAGTTCGTACCAGGTGCGGTCGCCCTCCTTGCCGGAGCGTATGTCCTTGCTGTGCTTTTCCCAGAAGTCGGCTGGCAGCGCGCGCGTGCCGGACTCCAGCAGATCCACATCCTCGATGGTGCGGTCGCTGTAGTAGTCCTCGGCATGGATGCCGACGATCGCGGCCTTGATGCGCAGGTTGATGTCCTTGGACACCAGCGTCACGCGCACGCGCGGCATCTCGGCCTGCAGTGCCAGTGTCTGCGCGAGGATCACATTGTCGGAAGCCTGGCCGGGCAGTTCCGCCGGCAGCTTGCCGGCCAGCGTGCGCGTCTGGAAAAACAGGCGGCCGCTGGGCGCGTGCCGGGTGCCGCCGCCACCGTTGAGCGCCGAGGGAATGGGCAGGCCGCGCTCGATGTCGGCCTTGTCCGCGCCCTGCATCAGGTCGTCGAGGAAGCGCGACACCTGGCGCACATTGCGCGCCGGCTCCGACAGGCCTTTCTTGTTGTGGTCGAGCTCCTCGAGCACGACCATGGGCAGGTAGATGTCGTGCTCGTCGAACCGGTAGATGGCCGCCGGGTCGTGCATGAGCACATTGGTGTCGAGCACGTAGATGCGGCGCTGGGCCGCGGCCGGCTCAGTCGAGCGAGCGGAGGGCTTCGAGGACGTCTTCGGCATGACCGGGAACCTTCACTTTGCGCCATTCGTGGCGCAGCACACCTTCGGAATCGATCAGGAAGGTGCTGCGTTCGATGCCCAGCACCTTGCGGCCGTACATGTTCTTCTCGCGGATCACGTCGAAGAGACGGCAGGCTTTCTCTTCGGCATCGGACAGCAGGTCGAAAGGCAGGCCTTCCTTGTCGCGGAACTTCGCGTGCGAGGCGAGGCTATCGCGCGAGATGCCGAACACGCGCGCGCCGGCGCGGCGGAACTTCGCGTGCAGGTCGCGGAAATCCTGCGACTCCAGCGTGCAGCCGGAGGTCATGTCCTTCGGATAGAAATAGATGACCACCGCCGTGCCACGCAGTTGCGACAGACGAAACGCACCCGCGGTCGAGGGCAGGGCGAAGTCGGGTACTTTCTTTCCGATGCTGACGGTGGCCATGAGCTGATCCTCAGTTCTTCACTGGTTCCAGGATGGCGTCGAGGTTCTGCGAATCGCAATAGTCCATGAAATCCTCGCGCAGCTGGGCGATGTGCAGCCGCGTGGGCACATTGACTCCCATCTGCACCGCGAACATGAGTGCGCCGGTCTGCTGCGCCACATAGCTGCGGGTGGCGATCTCGCCGATCTCCACCTGGCGGCTGGCGAAGAAGCCGGTGAGGCCGGCGACGATGCCGGGGTGGTCCGGACCGATGACATCGACGGAATAGGGGATGTGGTCCTCGCGCAGGCCGCGGGCCTCGGTGCGGCGCAGGGTCAGCGCCAGGCCGGAGCTTTCGGCGAGGCGGGTGAGCTCGGACTCGAGCCGGGCCATGGAGTGCCAGTTGCCGCCAACCAGCATCTGCATGGCAAGCTCCGCGCCCAGCGGCAACATGCGGCTTTCGGCGAGGCTGGCGCCGCAGTCGGCAATGATGCGGACGATTTCGTGGGCCAGGCCGGGGCGATCCTTGCCGATGGCCTGTACGGCCAGGAATTGCTTCATGCGGTAAGTGAACTCATAGACGCAGGCCAGTTTAGCCGCGCTTGCCTGAGATCGCACGCGACCCGTAACATCCGGCTGCATCTGGCGCGTATTGCGCAACTGTCCCAAGGAGTCTTCCCGTCATGTCTCCCGAGGCCCTGGGTGGAACCCAGGTCGCGATCGTCACGCCGTTCAGGGACGATGGCGACATCGACTGGCCGGCCTGGAGCCGGCTGGTCGACCTGCATGTAAACAGTGGTACAGACGGCCTCATCGTGGGCGGTTCCACGGGCGAGTCAGCCACGATCACCGATGCCGAGCTCAAGGAGCTGGCGGCGCGGGCCAGCAGCCAGGCGGCGGGCCGGTTGCGCATCGTCGTGGGCTGTGGCACCAGCTCCACGGCCGGCACGGTCGCCCGGGTGAGGGAGTTCTCCCGGCAACCGGGCGTGGACGCGCTGCTGCTGGGCACGCCGGCTTACTGCCGCCCCACGCAGGAAGGGCTTTACCGGCATTTCGAAGCCGCCGCCGCGGCGTCGGCCGTGCCCATCATCCTGTACAACGTTCCCTCCCGCACGGCCGTCGACATGCTGCCCGAGACCGTGGCCCGGCTGGCCGCGCTGCCGCGCATCGCGGCCCTCAAGGAGGCCGTGCCGTCGATGCCGCGCATCCGTGAGCTGGTCGCGGCCTGCCCGGCGGATTTCCCGGTGCTGTCGGGTGACGATGCGACGGCGCGTGAGGCACTGCGCCATGGCGCCCGCGGCGTGATCTCGGTGACCGGCAATGTCGTGCCCGCCCTGATGGTGCGGATGATCCGCGCCGCGCTGGCGGGGGACGATGCCCTGGCTGCTGAACTGGATGCGCAGCTTGCCGGCTTGCACCAGTCCCTGTTCCTGGAGTCCAACCCGATTCCGGTGAAATGGGCGCTGGCGCGGATGGGCCTGACCCGCGGCGCCCTGCGGCTGCCGCTGACACCGCTGACGCCGCGCCATCATGCGGCGGTCGAACAATCCCTGTTTCAGGCCGGCGTCACGCTGGCCGCCGCGGCCTAGCTTCAAGAGGACCGTCTTTCACGATGAATGCGCTCAGAACCCCTGTCATTGGCCTCGTGCTGGCCTCGCTTGTCCTGCTGCCGGGCTGCCGGGTGTTGAAGTCCGGTGGCGGCGCCTGCAAGAAGCCGCAGGAATACCAGCAGGCGGAAGATCTGCCGGCGCTGCGCATCCCGGTGGGCCTCGACGCTCCGGACACGCGCACCGCGCTGCGTATTCCGCAGCTGCAGGAGCCGGCCGTTCCCCGGGGTCAGGATGAGCCTTGCCTGGAAGAGCCGCCGGCCTATTCGTCCACGCCGGCCAGGCCCGCCGGCGGCTGAGATCAGGTACCGGAGGAGAAAGTCCGCTCCTCTGGTAGAATCCCGCCGCCTTCATGGTGCGGAGAGGTGGCCGAGTGGTCGAAGGCGCTGGACTGGAATTCCAGTAATATCTCAACGGGTATTCGTGGGTTCGAATCCCACCCTCTCCGCCACTTCAGCAGCTTGCGCAACTGTCCTTTTTCATGGACTGGAGTTGTCGCTCGATCTCGATCAGCCGCTGCTTGCGCCAAAGCCCGCCGCCGTATCCGGTCAGCGAGCCGTCGGCCCCGATGACGCGATGGCAGGGGATCATGATGGCGATCTGGTTCGCGCCGTTGGCCCGAGCGACGGCCCGTGTGGAGGAAGGATGGCCAATGAGGCGCGCGATATCCGCATAGCTTCGCGTCTCGCCCACAGGTATCTCGCGCAAAGCACTCCAGACCTGTTTCGTGAAGGCAGAACCTGCCAGTGCCAGCGGAGTCTGGAAGTGATCCGCGCGTGCAGCAAAGTAGTCGGCGAGCTCTGCAGCCGCCTGTTCCGAGGGCGGCGTGGTGCCGATTCCGATTCCTTCCCTGGAGATTGTCTCCAGCCGTTTCAATTCTGCTGGAAGCCCCTTGCGATCAATGAACTCCAGCAGATGCAGATGGAGATGGCTGCTGACCGCGATCATGTCGCCAAGCGGAGTCGGAATCCATGTTGCGCGCAGCATGCGCGACGGGCGCAGTTCAGCAGGCGCGCGACCAAGCAGACGGGCAAAAGCGACGCGGAAAGCGCTGGCTGATTCGAAGCTTGCCTCATGCTGTGCAGTAGTGACCTTGCCGCTGGTGGCCAGGGTTTCGAATCCTGCGCGCAGGCGGCGCTGGCGCGCCATCTCCAGGAACGTCATCCCAAAATGACGCTTGAAGCTGCGCCGGACTGTCGAGAGGTCGTAGCCAAGCTGTTCGAGGTGGCTTTCCGACCATCGCAGATCAGGCCTTTGGTTCAGCGCCTCCATGAGAGAAGTGATGACGGGATCGGCCATTGCCGCCGCTTGAAGCGGGTGACACCGCTTGCAGGCGCGAAAACCCGCCTCGATGCATTCGCCGATGGTGGCGAAGAAGGTGCAGTTCCCGGGTTTCGGCTTTCGCGCCGGACAGGTCAGGCGACAGAAAATTCCTGTTGACGCGACGCAGACGAAGGCGCGCCCGTCGAAACGATCGTCGCGCGCGAGCAGGGCGGCATAGAGTGTTTCCTGATCTGGAAGATCGAACAACATGCGTTCGTTCTACTCTCCTGCGACGTATCGTGCCGCCGCTTTTCGGGCGTCTATTCCTGCCTGGCTCGATGAGCACTGGTGAGCCGCATGCCGCGCTTGTGCTGCTGTCCCCAATCTGGCACTGGGTCTGTTCATATCTACGCGGGCGCAGTCGCAGTTCCAGGCCATGCAGATGACATTCTTCGTGTTCCTGCCCGCGGTGCTGCTTTCCGGCTTCATGTTTCCTTTCGCCGGTATGCCCGCCTTCGCGCAATGGCTGGCGGAGCTGTGGCAGGATGCGCTGGCGCTGCTGGTCTTTGCCGCGGTGATGATGACGCTGGCGGTGTCTCGCTTCCGCAAGCGGCTGGATTGAGACCAAGGAGCTTGTGATGCCTCGAGCCATCCGTATTCATGAAACCGGCGGACCGGAAGTCATGCGGTTGGAGGATGCCGAGATCGGTGAACCGGCGCCGGACGAAGTGCAGGCTCGACATACGGCCATCGGCGTGAATTTCATCGACATCTACGACCGTACCGGTCTGTATCCCCGGAAGGGGATGCCTGCCGGATTGGGTCGCGAGGCTGCGGGTATCGGAAGTGGGTGAAAGTGCAGATCAACCAGCGCTACAGGCTCGCCGACGGAGCCGATGCGCATCGCGACCTGGAAGCGCGCAGAACAGTCGGTGCCTCGCTCATACTGCCCGGTTTAACGAGAGCCGGAGTGTCATTGTTTCCTCACTGAATCCTGCAACCGCCACAGCCCCCAGCCGATCAGCAATGTGCCGAACCCGTAGAGGCTTTCGAGGGGGCGCATGTGGATGGTCAGCACGGTGATGATGAAGATCGACAGCAGGAATGCTCCGGGGATCCACGGCCAGCCTGGCACCTTGAGTGCGGCGCCTTCCTTGAGACGCAGGCGTACCAGGCCGATCACGGTGAGAGCGGTGCTGATGCCGAGCGTGAAGCCGATGTAGGTGAGCAGGCTCTGGTACGCCGTGCTCCACAGCAGCAACAGCGCCAGCACCAGCTGCAGCAGCATGCCGTTGCGCGGCGGGTCGCCGGGTCGCGCCTGAAGCGCGCGCGGCAGGAAGCCGTCCGCGGCCATCTGTGCGTACACCCGCGGCCCGGCCATCATCATCGAAGACACCGAGCTTACCAGCGCGATCACCACGATCAGCGTGACGGCCGTGCCCCAGCTGGGGCCGCCCAGCGCCTGCGCCGCGATCCGTCCCACTTCCAGCTTGCCTGCCAGATTCTCCGGCGGCGTCGAGTAGACGAAGATGGCGTTGAGCGCCACATACAGCACCATCACGATGAGCGTTCCCATCCACAGTGACCGCGGCAGATTCACTTCCGGGTTACGCACTTCGCCGCCGATGTAGATGGCGGCGTTCCAGCCGGAGTAACTGAACATCACCCACACCAGCGAGACGGCAATCGTGCCCGTGGCGACCGGAGATGTCTGTGTCGGCGGCAGCGACGGCAGGTGTGTGGCGCCGAAGAAGATGAAGCCCAGGATCAGCGCCAGCTTCACGAACACGGTGAGATTCTGCAGCCATGCTCCGCGCTGCACATGCAGCGCATGCACGGCGCAGAACAGCGCGAGGATGATGGTTCCCGACCATTGCGGCGTCAGTGGCCCGGTCCATGGTGCGGCGTACTCGCCGAAGGCATAGGCAACCGCCGCCAGCGGAGCCGAGAAGCCCACCAGCAGCGAGACCCAGCCGGCGACATAGCCCAGGGAAGGGTGCAGGGTCCGGTAGACAAACAGGTATTCGCCACCCGATTCCGGAATGCGCCGGCTGAGCGCGCCATAACAGGCCGCGCCGAGCAGCGCGATGCATCCGCCCAGCACCCAGACCAGAATCACGAGGCCAGGGGAGCGCAGGTCGCCGATCAGGAAGCCGCTGGTGGTGAAGACGCCGGTGCCGATCATGTTCGCCACCACCATCGCGACGGCGGTGACCAGGCCCAGCGAGCGCGCCTGCCCGTGGGCAGGTGCTCGGTAGTCGCGAGGGTCGACCGGCATGCGTCGGGCGGGCCTACGAGCCGGACATGGGCGGTGCGGTACGGGTGGCGGTGAAGGGGCTGCTGCCCGCTGTTCCGCTCATCTGCTCGCCGGCGACCTTGCCGACCAGTTCACGTGATGTGCCGCGGCTGTCGGTCAGCGTCATGCGGATCTCGTCACCGCGCAATGTGCCTTGCAGCGGTGCGCCGGAGGGGCCTGCCGTGCCACTGAAGTTCTGGAACTGCTGATCGACCTTGATCTCGAGAGTATCGCCGCCGAGCTGCATGCTCCAGGTGCCGCCCACCTGCGCCGGCACGATCCAGAAGTAGGCCGTCTGGCCTTCGACCTCCGCGGTCTCTTCCGGCTGCCAGTCACGCATGTCGAAGGCGTGCGAGACGATGCGTGTGCCCGGCTTCATGGCGAGCAGCGTTGGCCGCAGGCGCAGGTTGAGGTTGGGCAGCAGATACATCGTCACCACGGTGGCGTCCGAGAAATCGGTGGCGAAGATGTCCGCTTCCAGGAAGCGGACACGCTCGGTGACGCGCTCCCGCGCGGCGTTGCGCCTGGAGAGGGCCACCATGTCGGGGTTGTATTCGATGCCGGTGGCCGGAATCTTGTAGTCGCGGGCCGCGGCGATGGCGATGCGGCCGTCGCCCGAGCCCAGGTCCACGAGGCGATCGCCGGGGCCGACGTTCGCCATGCGCAGCATGCGATCCACCAGCGCGTCCGGCGTGGGCACCCAGACGACATCCTTTCCGGGCTGGCCGACCTGCGGTTCGAACCCTTCCATTGCCGGTTGGGAGCAGGCCTCGATCGCCGGAATGGCGGCGATGATCAGCGCCGCCGCAAGGGCGCGGCAACGGACGGTTGGGCGTGGGCTTGGCATGTCCGGCGCTCCTTTTCGCGAAGAGCGTTCGAACGTAACGCAATCTCCCGACCGATCGCAACCCGGGCGCGTGATCGCCGCCGGAAAACCTCAGTCGTCGGCCTTTTGCTGCTCCAGCACCTGTCTGAGCTTCTGGCCTGCTGCCTCCATGTCCACCCGGTCGCGGTTGTTGTCGCAGACGTACTCCATCATGCGGAAGTCGGCGGGCATTTTTTTGTATTCGCGCGTGTAGGTCCAGGGTTCGGTCAGGGCCCTGGGGTCGACTATGGTGATCTCGTCGGTGAGCACATTGTCGTTGAAGCTCCAGCGTTCGATCACCCGCATGGCGTCGCTGTGCGGCAGGCCGCTGTCGTTCAGGGCGGTGTCGTCGCGCAGGCCGATGGTCTCCACCACCAGGGTTTCGCCTTCCCAGTGTCCCGCCGAGGTTCCGAAGTAGCTGGGTTCGACCTCATCTTCGGTCGGCAGGGGAGTGCCGATGTAGATGCGGCGTGTCTGTCCCATCCATTCGGCGATGATGGTGATCTTGGTCGGCGTCTGATGGATCTCCATCGGGTAAGGCATGTTCATCATCCACGGGAAGCCCGCGGGCAGACAGTTGGCGGTGGGATCGTTCAGTCGCTCGCCGCGCTTGAGCCCATCGACAATCGCGGCGTAGCGGGCGCGGTACTCCGGTGTCAGTGGCGGCCAGGTCGATTCCGGCGGCGGGCCCTGAGGGCGGCCCAGCACGGCCTCCGCGGTGTCCGGGTCGCTTGCTCCGCCGATGCGTACCCACACGCCTTCCCAGTTCGGAACAGTGGTCTGGGCGAGAGCGGGAGTCGCCGCGGCCGCGCACAGGACCAGGGCGGCCAGCGAGGCATGCACAGATTTGAGTAATGGACGACGCACTACTTGTTCCAGAAGCTGGCGTTGCGGATGCCGAGCGCATCGGGGTTGAACACCGGGTCCAGACCTTGTTTTCTCTGCCGCTCGTAGTCACGCAGCGCCAGCAATGCCGGCTTCTGCAGGATCAGGATGGCGATGATGTTCAGCCATGCCATCAATCCCACGCCGATGTCGCCCAGGGTCCAGGCCATCGCTGCGTTGTGGTAGGCGCCGAACACCACCATGCCGATGATGCCCAGCCGCAGCAGCAGGATCGCCAGCCGATGCGGTTTGCGCACGCCGGCCACGTACGTCAGGTTGGTCTCGGCCATGTAGTAGTAGGCCATGATGGTGGTGAAGGCGAAGAAGAACAGCGCCAGCGCCACGAAGCCCGCGCCCCAGCCCGGCAGCACCGATTCCACCGCGGCCTGTGTGAACTGCGCGCCTTCCGAGGGCTGCAGACCCGGCACGCCGGTGAACACGGGCACCAGCGTCTCCGCGCCGCCTTCCTTGACTATCCTGAAGGTGTTGTACATGCCGGTGGAAAGCAGCAGGAACGCGGTGGAGGTGCATACCAGCATGGTGTCGAAATAGATCGCGAAGGCCTGCACATAGCCCTGTTTGGCCGGATGCGAGACTTCCGCCGCGGCGGCGGCATGCGGGCCGGTGCCCTGGCCGGCCTCGTTGGCGTAGATGCCGCGCTTTACGCCCCAGGCGATCGCCTGCCCGATGATGGCGCCGAACGCGGCATGGGCGCCGAAGGCGCTGGAGAAGATGTCGGCGAACATCCCCGGCACCTTGTCGGCGTTGAGGACCATCACCACCACGGCCATCAGGATGAAGCCTGCCGCCATGAACGGCACCACGAACTCGGCGAAGTTGGCGATGCGCTTGATGCCGCCGAAGATGATCACCGCCAGCAGCGCGGCCACCGCGAGGCCAATCCACAGTTTCATTGCACCGGCGCCGCCGATGGTTTCGCAGCCGCTGCCCGCGCACAGCACATTGCTGGCGCTGTCGGCGATGGCGTTGGCCTGCACGCCCGGCAGCAGCAGGCCGGTGGCGATGATGGTGGCCACGGCGAAGGTCAGCGCGTACCACTTCAGTCCCATGGCCTTTTCGATGTAGTAGGCCGGTCCGCCGCGATAACGACCTTCGGCGTCTTTCACTTTGTAGATCTGCGCCAGCGAACATTCGATGTACGACGTGGAGGCTCCCAGGAAACCCATCACCCACATCCAGAACACCGCTCCCGGGCCTCCGTAGGCAACGGCGGTGGCGACGCCCGCGATGTTGCCGATGCCCATGCGCCCGGCCATCGAGATGGCCAGCGCCTGGAAGGAGGACACGCCGGCCTCGGATTTCTGCCCGGAGACCGTGAGCCGGCACATCTCGGCGAAGCCGCGCACCTGCATGAAGCGGGTGCGGAAGGAGAACCACAGGCCGGCGCCCAGGCACAGCGCGATCAGCGCATTGCTCCAGATGATGCTGTTCAGCCAGTTGAAAAAGGCTTCCACGGGGGGCGGATCTCCGGTTGTTGTCGTTATGCTGGCGGGGCCGCCGGGGTGGCCCTGGGCAAAGATAACCGCAAGCAGCCCGCATCGTCCCCCGTTATAATTGAAAATTCCGCGGTGGCCCGCATCGGTTCCTTCGCGACGGCTCGCCGTGAATCCCGCCAGGCCCGGAAGGGAGCAACGGTAACGGCATGGCCGGGTGCCGGAGTTCAAGCTGGTGCGGGCCGCCTCCACGGCCTCCCAAACCCTCTGCAATATCGCTCATGAGCTACACCGCGCTGGCCCGCAAGTGGCGTCCCCGCACCTTCGAGGAGATGGCAGGACAGGAGCACGTGCTGCGTGCCCTGGGCAATGCCCTGCGCGAGGGGCGCGTGCACCATGCCTTCCTGTTCACGGGCACGCGCGGCGTGGGCAAGACCACCGTGGCGCGCATCTTCGCCAAGTGCCTGAACTGCGAGACCGGCGTCACCGCCACGCCCTGCGGCAAATGCAGCGCCTGTGAGGACATCGACGCCGGCCGTTTCGTCGACCTGATCGAAGTGGATGCGGCGTCGCGCACCAAGGTGGAGGACACCCGCGACCTGCTGGAGAACGTGCAGTACATGCCGTCCCGCGGGCGCTACAAGGTCTATCTCATCGACGAAGTGCACATGCTGTCGCAGCATTCCTTCAATGCGCTGCTCAAGACGCTGGAGGAGCCGCCGCCGCATGTGAAGTTCCTGCTGGCGACCACCGACCCGCAGCGGCTGCCCGTCACGGTGCTGTCGCGCTGCCTGCAGTTCAATCTCAAGCGGCTCTCGGCCACGGTGATTGCCGAGCGGCTGGCGTACATCCTCGCGGCCGAGGGCGTGGCGGCAGAGCCCGCGGCGCTGCGGCTGCTGGCAGTGGCGGCCGATGGCAGCCTGCGCGATGCGCTGTCGCTGCTCGACCAGTTGCTGGCCTTTGGCAATGGCGGCGTGACGGAAACCGACGCACGCGCGATGCTGGGCACCGTGGATCGCCAGCAGGTGCTGGGTCTGGCGCGGGCGCTGTCCGAAGGCCAGTCGCAGGCTTTGCTGGAGCAGGTGCGGGCGCTGGAGCAATGGTCGCCGGATTATGCGCAGCTGCTCGATGAGCTGGTGAGCCTGCTGGCGCAGGTGGCGCTTTATCAGACCACCGGCAGTGTCTTCGACGAGGAAGGCGATGTGCCGGCCGAAGCGCTGGCGCAGCTGGCCGCGGCCATCGCGCCGGAAGACTTGCAGCTGTATTACCAGATCGGCCTCGTGGGGCGGCGTGATTTGCCGCTGGCAGCCGATGCACGCAGCGCCTTTGCCATGACGATGCTGCGCATGCTGGTGTTCCGGCCGGGGGCGACGCCAGCGGGCGGCGCAGCCGCGGGCGCGCCAGTGTCCACCGCCAGTGGTGCTGCCAGCGGTGCGGCCGCCGCGCGCCGCGCGGCCGGAGCCGGTGGCGGCGCATCGGTTGTTGCGGCCCGCGGCCCGGAGACGCAGCGGCCCGCGGCGGCGCCTCATGACGCCTTGCCCATTACGCCGGAGAACTGGAGCCGCATCGTCGGTCAGCTGGAGATCTCGGGTCTTGCGCGCCAGCTGGCCGCCAATTGCGCGCTGCTGGAGCGGCGCGGCGCCACGCTGCAGCTGTCGCTCGATCCGCGCAGCCAGTCGATCCGCTCGGCTTCCAGCGAGGAGAAGCTGGCGGCGGCGCTGTCGCGCTATGGCGGGGAAACCCTGCGGGTGCAGATCAGCGTGGCAGCGCAGGCCGAGCCTGCGACTCCGGCGCGCGAGCGCGACCGCAATGCCGAAGCCGCCCAGATCGCAGCCCGCGAGAGGCTGGATGCGGACCCGACCATCCAGGCATTGCAGGGTGAGCTCGGAGCCAGCATCTTCAGCGAATCTGTCCGTCCGAACCGTATCGAGGAGCCCTGAACGTCATGCGAGGAAACATCGGCAACCTGCTCAAGCAGGCCCAGGCCATGCAGGAGAATCTGCAGAAGGCCCAGGCACAGGTCGCGCAGATCACTGTCACCGGCGAGGCCGGCGGCGGCATGGTCAAGGTGACCATGAACGGCAAGCACGAAGTGTCGCGCGTGCAGATCGAACCGGCGCTGCTCACCGAGGAGCGCGAAGTGCTGGAGGATCTGGTCGCGGCGGCGATCAACGATGCCTCGCACCGCGCCACGACGGCGGTGAACGAGAAGATGGCGGGCGTGATGGGGGGCATGTCGTTGCCTCCCGGCATGAAGCTGCCGTTCTGAGCCGCTCGCGGTGAAGCATCCTCCTGCGCTGGCGCGGCTCATTGCCGCCCTGAACGCGTTGCCGGGCGTGGGACCGAAGACGGCGCAGCGGCTGGCCTTCCGTCTGCTGCAGGAGCAGCGCGCCGCGGCGCGCGAGCTTTCCGGTGCGCTGGACAAGGCGCTGGAGGCGGTGGGGCGTTGCGGGCGCTGCCGCATGCTGGCCGAAGGTCCGCTGTGCACGCTGTGCGCTCTACCTGCGCGCGATGACAGCCAGCTGTGTGTGGTCGAATCGCCGGCCGACGTGATCGCGGTGGAAAATTCGGGCAGCTTCCGCGGACGTTACTTCGTGCTCATGGGGCATCTGTCGCCGCTGGACGGTATCGGTCCCGAGCAGCTGGGGCTGCCGGATCTGCTGCACCAGCTGGAAGCAGGCGCGGTACGCGAGGTCATCCTCGCCACGAACTCCACGGTGGAGGGTGAGGCGACGGCGCATTTCATCGGCGACCTGGTGCGCGCGCGCGGCATCCGCATCAGTCGCATCGCGCACGGTGTGCCTTTCGGGGGCGAGCTCGAGTATGTCGATGGCGGCACGCTCGCCCATGCCTTGCAGGGGCGCAAGGACCTGGACTGAGCTCCCCGCGGGAGCTGCTCAGGAACGGCGTCGGGCCTGCTCCGTTGCCGGCCGCCGGCTCCACAGATCCTCGTAGAGGCGACGCAGGCGGCGGTAGCTTTCATAGCGGCGCGCGTTCATGAGGCCCGAATCCACGCCATCACGCACCGCGCATTGCGGCTCCTGCATGTGGCGACAATCCAGGAAGCGGCAGCCGGTCGCGAGCTGGTCCACGTCGCGGAAGCCCAGCGTCGCGGCATCCAGATCATCGATGGCGGGCGCGTAGTCGCGCACCCCGGGCGAATCCATGATGCGTCCACCATCCTCGCAATCGTAGAGCCGCGCGGCGGTGGTGGTATGCCGGCCTTCCTCGGCGCGCATCAGTTCGCCCACCGCCACATCGTCGGCATCCAGCGCGAGTTGGCGGATCAGCGATGACTTGCCCACGCCCGACTGGCCGACCAGCGCGGCAGTGTGTCCGGTGAGTGCCGCGCGCAGCGGATCGAGACTGCCGGGTGCATCTCTCCCCAGGCGCAGCACGCGGTAGCCGACCTGCGCGTACGCGGCAAGCCCTGCATCCATGTCTTGAGGCAATGGCAGGTCGTTCTTGTTCATCACGATGAGGGCATCGAGGCCGGCGCAGGCGGCGGCGCACAGATAGCGGTCGACGAGGAAGAAATCAGGCGCCGGCACCGGCGCGATCACTACCAGCAGCAGCGACAGGTTGGCCGCCAGCGCCTCGCTGCGGCCGCGCAGGTTGCTGCGCCGGAGCACGGTACGGCGGGGCAGGACGCGGGTCGCCAGCAGTTCGCCGCTGGCCTCGCTCTCGCAGACCACCCGGTCGCCGCAGACGATGTCGAGGTTTCGGCCGCGCGGCCTTGCCAGCCGCGGCTCCTGGGCGCTGTCGCGGATCAGCAGGAAGCGCCCGAAAGTGGCGATCACTTCTGTGGTCGGGTCGACGGTTGCGGGCATGCTGCTTGCTAGAATGCCACAGACTCAAAGCTCAAGGCCGGTACCCGCATGCAGCATCGCGACAATCTGATCTGGATCGACCTGGAAATGACGGGTCTGAAGACCGACGTGGACTCGATCATCGAGATCGCCACCGTGGTCACCGATGCCCAGCTCACGGTGCTGGCCGAGGGGCCGGTGTTTGCGATCGCGACCCCCGATGCGGTGCTCGCGGCGATGGATGAATGGAACACCCGGCAGCATGGCGCCAGCGGTCTGGTGGATCGCATCCGCGCCAGCGGTGTGTCGCTGGCCGAGGCCGAGGCGCAGACGCTTGCGTTCCTGCGCCAGTGGGTGCCGGGCGGCAGCTCGCCGATGTGCGGCAACAGCATCTGTCAGGACCGGCGCTTCCTCGCGCGGCAGATGCCGCAGCTGGAGCGTTACTTCCACTACCGCAATCTCGATGTCAGCACCTTGAAGGAACTGGCGCGCCGCTGGACGCCGGCGATCGCGGCCGGATTCGCCAAGGAGCCCACGCATCTGGCGCTCGCGGACATCCATGATTCGATCCGCGAGCTGAGCTTCTATCGCAGCCGCCTGTTCATCGAGGAGGCGCGTGTGCCACCGGCGGGAGCCGCTGCGGACGCGTGATATAGTCGGGCCGATGCAGCAGTGCGACTTACTTCTCCCTTCGAGCTGGCGCGCAAGGCCGCGTGGATTCATCGCGCTGATGCAGCTCTATGAAAGCAGTTACCTGCGCCTGCGCGCGCTGTGCGGCGACCCGGCGCAACTCGCGGGCGAGCATGTGTCTCATGTGGCTCACGGCTGCGCGCTGCGCCTGAGGGTGCTGGAGCGTTCCGCCTACACCGTCACGCTGAATCTCACCCATCTGTTTGGTGAGCAGCCAGGCATGCCGCAGGCGGCGGCTGGCCTTTCCACCTATCCCGACGTGATGCTGCGCGTTTACTGTGACGCGCGTCTGGTGCAGGCCCAGGATTGGGCGGAGACCTCGCCCGCGGGCCCACCCAGGCAGGTGCCGGGCAGGGCGGGGGACCGTGAACTGCATCAGCGCTGGACGTACAACATCATGTTAAACAAGTGGCTGGAGTACTGCCTCGAGCTGGGGCATCGCCTGGACTGAAGATCGACGGATCTGGCTCGGGGCGCACCCTTGTTGGCTGGAGCCTGGAGTGATGACGTCCTACGCCGCCTTGCGAAACCTGTTGCGCAGCCGCCTGGTGCTGTCTCCGCCCGAGCAGCCGGAGGACGGCCGGGTGCTGCAGCTGTTCCACAACCGCGCGCAGCTGAAGAAGGCTTACGGTCAGGCGCAGGACGAGATCCATCGCCTGCGCGACCGCATCAAGTTGCAGGAGGGCGCCACCGCCCGGGTGCGTGAACTGCTCGAATCGCTGGAGGAGCGTCTTGCCGTGCCAGCCTCGGGGCTCCAGGCGCTGGTGCACTATCAGCTGCGCGGACTGTGGGGTCTCGCACACTCGCGCATCGGAACCCTGGTCAGGGAGCTGGCCGCGCAACGCGAAGAGCTGGAGCGCCGCACTCATGCCGCCGAGCAGAACCGCCTGGTCTTCGAAGAGCAGCAGAAGCGGCAGCGCGCGCTCGCCGAGGCCGAGCGCAACAACGCCGATGTGCGGATCAAGCTGGCGGCGGTGCAGCAGCAGTTCGCATCCAGCCGTGCCTGGTGGAAATATTTCCAGCGCCGGGCGCTGCAACGGCGCCGCCATGCCATGCAGGCCGAGCAGGTCGCCGCCGAGGCGGACCTGCACTGCGCGCGCGAAGCGGTGGAAGAGCTCGAGCGTTCCGGCAGCGTGGAGTTTCCAGGGCTGTCGCTGGAGGCGCGCCGCGCCATCAACCGTGTCGCCATTGCGTATGCGCAGCTGATCGCCAGGCGGCTGGCGCCCACGCAACTGATCGAGCCGGTGAGCAATGCCATGCGCCGCAGCGAACCGGATTATTCAGGCGCCGCCGAGGGCGCGGCCCTGCTGGCGCAGATGACGCAGATCGCCTCCGCCTGCGGCATCGTGCAGGCCTGCGGCGGCTCGGCGGTTGAAGTGAAGCAGATTTCGGATCGGCTGCGCGAGGTCGCGCGTTACGAGGGCGACGGCGCTACCGTGCCCGCCGCGGATTCACTGGACGCGGTGCTGTGGGCGCCGGCGGATGCCCCCGCCGGGCTGTCCCGCGCGAACGTGCTGCGCGACGATCTCTGGGATCTGGAACAGCTGCTTCTTTAGACTACTGCCGCATGGCGGCGGCGGGTTGCGCCGGGTTCCGGGCCATCGCCGGCGGCGTGCGCACTTCGGTTGAGACGATGTCGCCGAGTATCTCGGCCGTCTGATCCAGCAGTGTGTCCGGCAGGTCTTCGTTGCCGGTGGCGGCGTTGCCGCTGTCGGCTGTTTGCGCTTCTTCCTCGTCTCCTGGTGCTGGCAGCGAGGCCAGCGCATTCTTGCCCTGGGCGACGCGCCGCGCGTTCTCGCGCGCGAGGCGTTCGGCTTCGATCTGGGCACGTTCCTTGCGCCGCTGTTCCAGATTCAGCGACAGGGTTTTCTTCTGCCTCTGCGTCTCGAAGGACTGGATGTCCTCGATCAGCAACCGGTAATCGGGATTGCTCTTGCTGCGCGCACTGTCATTGGCGGCCAGAGACAGGGCCGTAGGCAGCGCGGCGGGTTGCCGGAAGGGAGTGAAAGGCGCCGGCGCGATGCGATCCCAGGGCAGGGCCGCCTCCAGCGAACTCTCGCCCACTTCATCGAGGCTGATCGCCGAAGGCAGGATGATGTCGGGCTCGACGCCGCGATGCTGCGTGCTCTCGCCCGTCACGCGGTAGAACTTGCCGATGGTGACCGTGAGCTGTCCGTCCACCGGGCGCTGCGACCAGCGATCCAGCGGCACCAGGTTCTGCACCGTGCCCTTGCCGAAGCTGCGCTGGCCGACGACGTAGCCGCGGCCGTAGTCCTGGATGGCGCCGGCAAAGATCTCCGAGGCGGAAGCGCTGAGGCGGTCGATGAGCACCACCAGCGGGCCATCGTAGGCGATGCCGGGCTGGGGATCGTCGAGCACTTCCACGCGGCCGGTGGTGTCCTTCAGCTGCACTACCGGGCCCTGGTCGATGAACAGGCCCGTCAGCGCGGTGGCCTCAGGCAGGAAGCCGCCGCCGTCGCCGCGCAGGTCGAGGATCAGGCCGTCGAGCGGACCTTCGGCGCGCAGTTCCTTGATCAGCCGCTCCACGTCGCGCGTGGTGCTGCGGTAGTTCTCGTCGCCACGGCTTTGCGCCTGCACGTCCTGATAGAAACCCGGCACGCTGATCACGCCGAGGTTCAGTTCGCGCCCGTTGCGCGTCACCAGCTTGCGCTGCTTCTTCGCGGCCTGCCCCTCGAGGGTGACCTTGCCGCGCGTGAGCTCGATGATCTTCTCCGGGGTGCCTGGCGCCGCGCCTGCCGGCAGCACCTGCAGGCGCACCTGCGTGCCGCCCTTGCCGCGGATCAGCTGCACCACATCGTCGAGGCGCCAGCCGATCACATCCTGGAAGGGGGCGGGGCCCTGCGCGATGGCGGTGACTCGGTCGTTGATGCCGAGCGCGCCGCTGATCGCGGCCGGGCCGCCGGGAAGCAGGTTCACGATGTTCACGTAGTCATCGCTGGATTGCAGCGTCGCGCCGATGCCCTCGTAGGAGAGGCTCATCTGGATGCGGTATTCCTCCGAATTGCGCGCCGAGAAATAGCTCGAGTGCGGATCGAAGGTGCGCGCATACGCGTTCATGAGGTTTTCGAACACGTCGTCGGCATTGACCTGGTCGGCGCGCTTGAGCACGCGTTCGTAGCGGCTGCGCAGCGTTTCGGTGGCCTCGGCCCAGGTCTTGCCGGCCAGCAGCAGCGACAGGGCGTCGCTCTTCACGCGCTTGCGCCACAGGTCATCGAGCTCGGCGGCGTCCGTGGCCCAGGGCGCCTTGGAGCGGTTGAATTCGAAACTCTCGTCCAGCTTCCAGTCCGGTTCGGTGTCGAGCAGCGCCAGCGCGTGCGCGATGCGCTCGCGGTTGCGCTGCTGGAAGCGCGAGAAGATCAGGAACGCCGGCTCCAACTGGCCGGTGCGGATGATGTCGTCGAAGCGGTGCTTCAGCGCCGAGAATTCCTCTATGTCGCTGGCGAGGAAGTAGCTGCGCTGGCTGTCGAGGGAGTTGAGGTAGCGCTCGAGCACCTGCTCCGACATGCGGTCGTCGATGGTGGCGCGGCGGTAGTGCGCTTCTTCCAGGATGGAGCCGATGCGTCGCGCCAGCAGGCGTTGCCGCTCGGCCGGCACCACGGCGCCGGGCGGCAGGGCGACGGCGGCGGCAGGGGCGCTGGTGGAACTGCCGCCGGTGAGAACCAGCAGACCCAGGGCGGAGACGGCGAGCCAGCCCAGCGGCTGGCGGAGTGATCGTGGCATTGGCGTGAGGCCCATCCGGGCAACGAAGCCCTTTAGGTTAAAGTCCTGCCCGTGAGGCTAGACGGGCCGGCGCGCCACAGCAAGTGCATGGCTGCCGGGATTTGACGCCTGTGCATGCAGGCATTCGCGAAGGGGAATCCGTTGCGACCATTGGCGGCGTTGTTGGGCATCCTGCTGGGATCGGCAGTGGCCATTTTTGCCGGGCTGACTCTGACACTGGTGGTTTACCTGTTTCTGCCGGAGTACCACGACCGGCTGGCAGGCGAATTCATCCCCTTGCTCAAGGCGGTCGGCTGGTCCGCGGTGCTGGTGGTCACTGCGGCAGCGGCACTGGTGACGGAACTGCGCCAGCACCGGCTGCGGCGGGTGATGCTGGCCGTGGTGGCGGTGGCCGTGACCGCATTTGCCTGGGCCTACTGGCCCTGAAGGCACGCATCAGCGCGGGCGGCCTTTGCCCCAGGCGTCCTGGCGCAGGTCGCGGACCCGGTTGTAGGGGTCGGCGCCGGTGCTTTCGCCGCTCAGCTCCAGCATCCGCAGCTTGAATGCCGCCTCGAGCCGCGCGAGGGGGTCGTGCTCCACGGCGGCGGCGGAGCTCGAGGGTGTGTCGGTGGTCTTTCCCGTATCAAGGGTGCGCATGACTGTGACCCGGTTCAAGATTCCTTGCTGTATTGATCGGAATAGCGGGGAACGGTTCCCCAAAAGGCCCGGTTCTGTCAAACCGGCGGTGAACTGCGTCACATTCTGAGGAACCGGCGGCTGCCCCGCAGCGCCAGCAGCAGCAGCCAGGGGCCCAGCAGGGCCGTCCAGTAACCCAGCGAGCCCTGGGCCAGGCCCTTCAGGTAGTCGATCCACAGCGCCAGGGGTCCCCCGGTGGGGGTGCCGGAAGGGTCGCGTAGGTATTCGCCCAGGAAGAAGTGGCCTGCCAGCCAGATCACCACGGGCAGCAGGATCAGGCCCACGGCCAGACACAGGCCCAGCGTGGCCAGTTCGCGGCGGGCGCCGGTCAGGGACAGGTATGCCTGCCAGGCGTTGCGGATCGAATTGGACATGGCGGGCATAATACCCAGCATGAAGGAACTCAGGACAGCCGTTGTGGGTGTGGGCTATCTCGGCCGCTTCCATGCACAGAAATATGCGCAGTTGCCCGGATCGCGACTGGTGGCCGTGGTGGACAGCCAGGAGCCGGCGCGCCAGGCGGTGGCCGCGGAGCTGGGCGTGGCCGCGGTGGCCGATCACCGCGAGCTGCTGGGGCAGGTGGATGCGGTCAGCGTCGTCACCCATACGCCTTCGCACTTCCAGATCGCGGCGGATTTCCTGCGCGCCGGGGCTCATGTGCTGGTGGAGAAACCGATCACCGAGACGCTGGAACAGGCGCGCGAGCTGATAAGGCTTGCCGGCGAGGCGGGGCGCGTGTTGCAGGTGGGGCACCTGGAGCGTTTCAACGCAGCGATCCTGGCCGCGGAGCCACAGCTGCGCAATCCGCGATTCCTCGAATGCCATCGGCTGGCGCCGTTTCGCGAGCGCGGCACCGATGTGAACGTGGTGCTCGATCTCATGATCCATGACATCGACATCGTGCAGAGCATCGTGCAGTCGCCGCTGGCGTCCATCGATGCGGTGGGCACGCCGGTGTTCTCCGAGGAAATCGACATTGCCAATGCGCGGCTGCGCTTCGGCAATGGCTGCGTGGCCAATGTCACGGCCAGCCGCGTGTCGCTCAAGACCGAGCGCAAAATGCGCATCTTCCAGGACGATGCCTATATCTCCATGGACCTGCAGCAGAAGGTGCTCACGGTGATCCGCAAGCGGCCGCGGGATGCCGCCGCGGGGCCGTTGCCGGTGACCATCGAGGAGCAGAACCTGGATCAGGGCGATGCGCTGCGCGCGGAGATCGAATCCTTCCTCGATTGCGCGCGCAGCGGCCGCAGGCCCGTGGTGGCTGGCGAGGATGGTCTTGCCGCGCTCGAGACCGCCTCGCGCATCACGGCCATGATCAAGAGCGGGAGGGAGGCGCAATGAGTGCCCCTGCGCATCTGCAGCGCGGCTCGCGGCCGGTGACGGTGGCGGCGACCCAGTTCGCCTGTGGCTGGGACCGCGATGCGAACATCGCGCGCGCGGAGGCGCTGGTGCGCCGCGCCGCGCGCGATGGCGCGCAGGTGATCCTGCTGCAGGAGTTGTTCGAAACACCGTACTTCTGCATCGAGCAGGACTCGCGCCATCTGCGGCTGGCTACCACGCTGCAGGAGAATCCTGCCGTGGCCCACATGACGCGACTCGCGCGGGAACTGGGCGTGGTGCTGCCGGTGAGCTTCTTCGAGCGGACAGGGCAGTCGTATTTCAATTCCATCGCCATCGTCGATGCGGATGGCGAAGTGCTCGGCGTCTATCGCAAGGCGCACATCCCCAATGGGGCGGGCTACCAGGAGAAAACCTACTTCAGCCCGGGCGATACCGGCTTTCAGGTCTGGGATACGCGTTTCGGGCGGCTGGGCGTGGGCATCTGCTGGGACCAGTGGTTTCCCGAGTGCGCCCGCGTGATGGCTTTGCAGGGCGCGGAACTGCTGCTGTATCCCACGGCCATCGGCAGCGAGCCGCCGCCGGCGCTGCCGGTGCATTCGCGCGATCACTGGCAGCGCACGCAGCAGGGGCATGCGGCGGCGAATCTCATGCCGCTGATTGCCTCCAACCGCATCGGCGTGGAGCGTTCGCTGCAGGATCCGGAACGGCTCTACATCCGCTTCTATGGTTCCTCGTTCATCGCCGACCATGTCGGCGCCAAGCGCGCCGAGGCGGGCGAGGAGGACGAGGCGGTGATCCTGGCGCAGTTCGATCTGGCCGAGATCGCCGAGATGCGCGACAACTGGTTCGTGTTCCGCGACCGGCGGCCGGAGCTTTATGCGCCGCTGCTTACGCTGGATGGGGGCGGGGGCTGATCATCGGCACAGAGGGATGCAATGGCGGCGCATGAAATTGACGATCTGAAACGGATTCTGGTTTCGCGGCTGGATGTTCTGGGCCACATCGTGGATCTGGGCGTAGAGCACCTGCCGGACTTCAATGCGGCCCTGCAGGAGCGTCTCGCACCGGACATGTTTCCTCTCGGAGCGCAGATCGTGCTGGCCTGCAACCAGCCGCGTGGTTTCGCGCAGTGGTGCGCCGGACAGCCGGTCGAAAACCTCGGACTTGGCGTGGAATCCCTGGATCAGGCGCGTTCGCATATCAGCCAGACCCGCGCTCTGGTCGCCGGCATCACTGCCGACGATCGCAAGCTCGATGAGATCAAGCGCGTGGGTCTGGGTGGCGGTAGGTACTGCGAGCTTCCCGGACGGCAGTACGTCAGCGACTACATCGTGCCGAACCTTTATTTCCACATCACGATCACCTACGCCATCCTGCGCAAGATGGGTGTGCCGGTGGGCAAGGCGGACTTCCTGATGTTCCTGGCGCCGCATGTAAGAATGCAATGAACGGGCGAAGCGTCTTGTTCGTGTGTCTGGGGAATATCTGTCGGTCACCGACGGTGGAGGGTGTGGCGCGCCTGCTGGCTGCGTGCGAGGCCCCGCAACTGGGGTTGCAGTTCGACTCGGCCGGAACGGCCGGTTACCACATTGGCAATCCACCGGATCCACGCAGCTGTGCCGCCGCGGCCCGGCGTGGCTATGACATTTCCGCTCTGCGCGCGCGGCAGCTGCAGCGCGAGGATTTCGAGCGCTTCGATCTGCTGCTGGCGATGGATCAGGACAACCTCGAGGCCATGCGGCACGCAGCTCCTGCGAGCGCTCGCGATCGGGTGCGTCTCTTTCTGTCTTGCGATGTTCCGGACCCCTACTACGGGGGTCCGGAAGGTTTCGAGAAAGTGCTCGATCTGGCCGAAGCCGGCTCGCGCGCCTTATTCGTCGCGGTCGCTGCGGAAGGGGCTGCTGCCCGGAATCGCTGACGACGACCAGACCACGGCGGGCCGTGCCGGAGCCGCCGGTTCCTGCGCAGCCGGCGTTTCTTCCACTGCGGTTTCCTGATAAGCGGGTGCTTCTTGGCGGACCGCTGCCTCCTGATGGGCGAATGCCTCCTGTCGCACCGCTTCGCGGGAAGTTGCTGCCTCTTGCGAGGCCGGCGCTTCGGCGGCTTCCGGCCAGGTCTGACGCGGAGCGTCCTGCGTTACTGCGGCTGCCGGTTCGGCGTCGCGAGGCTGCGCTGCCGCGTCGGCGGGGCCGGCGCTGTGCTGGAGCGTGAAGGTATCTTCGGCCTGGGCTTCGTCCGGAGTTTCGTTGATGGCGGGAAGCTCCACGGTCTCCACGGAGCTGGCCTCTGCTGCGCCCAGGGCGCTGCCTTCTTCACGTCCGGCACCTCCGCGACGGCGGCGGCGACCACCGCGCCGCGAGCGGCGTTGTTCGCCCTCGGCGCGCGGCGGCATGCCGTCGGTTGCGGCGCCTGCGCCCGGCGCGTCGTTCAGCGCTGCGGACTCGCGCGCAGTGGATTCGGCGGACAGTGTCGCGACGCCAGCAGCCGCTGCGCCAGCGGCTGCTGCCGGAGCATTGCGTCGGCTGCGCTCGCGTCCCTCGTTGCGACCTCCTTCGCCGCGACCGCTCTCGTTGCGTCCACCTTCGTTGCGGCCACCCTCACTGCGGCTGCCGTCGCCACGTCCGCCTTCGGCGCGGTTGCCTTCATTGCGCCGGCCTTCGCCGCGCGCTCCGTCGCGGTCACGATTGCGGTCCCGGTCCTTGTTGCGATCCCGATCCGCGTTGCGCTCGCCGCGCTGCCGTTCTGCGCTCTGGCCGCGCTCATTGCCTTCACCGGCGCCGCGTGTGCGGCGTCCGCCGCGGCCACCGCGGCCGCGATCGTCACGGTTGCGGCGTTCGCCGCCGCCGGACTGCCGCTGCCTGGGGTCGGCGGCGGCCTCGGTGGCCGGCTCGTCACTGCCGAGCCAGCGCTTCACGCGGTTCCAGAAGCCACCAGTCGCCGCCGCTGCAGCCACGACAGGCGCGGCGGCGAGCGGCTCCGGCGCCACCGGCGCCGGCGCGCTGGGCATGATGGTGGCCACGGCCGCCACGGGTGCCGCGGGACGCTTGGGCTGCAAGGCGGTCACGTCCGGTGCTTCCGGCTGCGTCGGCATCTTGTAGCTGGCCTGTGAATTCTCGGTGAGGCCGGCCTCGTCTTCGCGCAGGCGCTTGATGGAGAAGTCGGGCGTCTCCATGTCCGGGTTCGGCACCAGCACCACATCGACCTCGCAGGTCTCCTCGATGTTGCGCAGCGCCAGGCGCTTCTCGTTCATGAGGTAGGTGGCTACCGATATCGGCACCTGGATGATGAGCCGCGCGGTGCGGTCCTTGCGCGCGTCCTCGCCCGCCAGACGCAGGATGGACAGCGCCATGGATTCCACGCCACGGATGCTGCCGATGCCATTGCAGCGAGGGCAGTTGATGTGGCTGGACTCATCGAGGCTGGGGCGCAGGCGCTGGCGCGAGAGTTCCAGCAGGCCGAAGCGCGACAGGCGTCCGATCTGCACGCGCGCGCGATCGAGCTTCATCGCCTCGCGCAGACGCTCCTCGACCTCGCGCTGGTTCTTGCTCGACTCCATGTCGATGAAGTCGATGACGATCAGACCGCCGGCGTCGCGGATGCGCAGCTGGCGGGCGATCTCGTCGGCCGCTTCGAGGTTGGTGTTCAGCGCCGTGGCTTCGATGTCGCTGCCGCGCGTGCTGCGCGCGGAGTTGATGTCGATCGACAGCAGTGCCTCGGTGTAGACGATGACGAGGCTGCCGCCCGAGGGCAGCTGCACCTTGTTCGCGTACGCCGATTCGATCTGGTTCTCGATCTGGAAGCGCGTGAACAGCGGCACGTCTTCGGTGTAGAGCTTCAGGCGGCGCTGCGCGTCGACCGGCATGAAGCGCTGCATGTATTCCTGGCCCTTGAGGAAGGCCGCGCCGTCATCGACCAGGATCTCGCCGACATCATCGGTGAGGTAGTCGCGCAGCGCGCGGGTGACGGCATCACTCTCCTGGTAGACCAGGAAGGGAGCAGGGCGTGAGTCCAGGCTTGCGGCAATCGCGTCCCACTGGGTCTTGAGGTTGTCCAGGTCCCACTGCAGCTCCTCGACCGAGCGGCCCACGCCGGCAGTGCGGATGATGGCGCCCATGCCGTCGGGGATGGTGAGCTGCGACATGGTCTCGCGCATCTGGTCGCGGTCTTCGCCTTCGATGCGGCGCGACACGCCGCCGGCGCGCGGGTTGTTGGGCATCAGCACCAGGAAGCGACCGGCGAGGCTGATGAAGGTGGTCAGCGCGGCGCCCTTGTTGCCGCGCTCTTCCTTCTCGACCTGAACGACGATTTCCTGGCCTTCGGAGAGAATCTCGCGGATGCCGCGGCTGCCCTGCGACTGGCCGTCGCGGAAATACTCCTTGGAGATTTCCTTCAGAGGCAGGAAGCCGTGGCGCGCGGCGCCGTAGTCGACGAAGACGGCTTCGAGCGAGGGCTCGATGCGCGCGATGCGCGCTTTATAGACGTTGGCTTTCTTCTGTTCGCGGGACGGGATCTCGATGCTGAGATCGTAGAGTTTCTGGCCATCCACCAAAGCGACGCGCAGCTCTTCCTGCTGGGTCGCGTTGACGAGCAATCTTTTCATGAATTCCACTCAATGAGATTTGAGCGGCAGGGCAGGTGCTGGCGCGCGCGGGAGCGGGCGCTGCAACGTTTTGAAACAGGCAGAAGAACGCGTCCAGCTGCGCCAGAAAACTGGTGAGGAACGCTTGGATTGTGACCTGCACTTGGTGTTGGCGCGGGACCCCGACTCTGACGCGGGATCCTCAAGCAATCCTTAAATCTGCCGGCCCGGGAGTTGCTCACCTGGCCTGCCGTACGATGATCCTGATTTAGGGGATCAACTGAAGACGCGGCGACATGCGCCGCGGGGTTTCATGCCTCGTTAGGGCGGGTTTTGAGCCTGTCTGGCGGGCCCGCCTGGGCACGTGGCGCGAAGTATACTGATGGCTGCTTCAAAAACAAGGCGTTACGTAAATAATGAGCACAGAGCCACGCACTGCGGTGCGTCATGAGGTCCTGGGGCCCGAAGATGCCGGGCAACGCGTGGACAAGGTGCTCGCGCGCCTGCTGCCCACAGTACCCCGCACCCGCCTGTTCCGGCTGCTGCGCAAGGGCGAGGTGCGGCTCAACGGAAAGCGGGTGGCCGGCGATGCCCGGGTGGCTGCTGGCGACCAGTTGCGCCTGCCGCCGGTGCGTGAGGAGCCCGTGGTCGTGGCGCCGGCCGGCCGGCGGGTGCCGGCGGCGCTGGTGGATCGGATCAACGCCGCGGTGCTCTATGAGGATCCGCGCCTGCTGGTGATCGACAAGCCGGCCGGTGTCGCCGTGCATGGCGGCAGCGGCATCAGTCATGGCGTGATCGAGGCGCTGCGCGCCGCGCGCCCGGAAGAAGAGCTGGAACTGGTGCATCGTCTCGACCGCGACACCAGCGGCTGTCTGCTGGTCGCGCGCCGCCGCTCGATGCTGCGCAGCCTGCATGCGCTGCTGCGCGAAGAAGCCGAAGGCGAGGAGAGCGGATTCGAGAAACGCTATCTGGCGTTGCTGCGCGGCAAGTGGGAGCTGGGCCGCAAGCGCATCGACGTGCCGCTGCGCACCGACTTGCGCGTCGGTGGAGAACGCACCGTGAAGGCCGATGCCAACGGCAAGCCGGCGGCCAGCGAGTTTCGTGTGGTTCAGTTCTTCGGGCGCCTCGCGACGCTGGTGGAAGTGCGTCTCTACACCGGCCGCACGCACCAGATCCGCGTGCATGCCGCCTATGCCGGCCACCCGGTGGCCGGCGACGGAAAATACGGTGACGCCGCATTCAATGACCAGCTGCGCGCCTTCGGTCTGGCGCGCATGTTCCTGCATGCGCACAGCGTGGGCTTCATCGATCCCGAAAGGCAGGTGGACATGAACATCAGCGCGCCGCTGCCGCCTGAACTGAAGGCAGTGGTGGATGCGCTCGCAGCGCGAGCGGGAAATCTGAAGCCCGCCGGCGCGGTCAGCGCCGGCATTGTCGCGGCGCAGATGCAGGCGCCGCCGGCGCGTCCGGTCAGACCGCGACGCCCGCCGAGCGCAGCGCCTGGCAAAGCCAGATCAGCGGCAGGCCGATCAGGGCGGTCGGGTCCTGCGTCGCGATCGAATCGAACAAAGTCACGCCGAGGCCCTCGCACTTGAAGCCGCCGGCGCAGTCGAAGGCCGGTTCGCGGTCGATGTAGCGATCTACTTCCGCAGGCGACAGCGTCCGGAAGCGCACGGCGGTGAAGTCCACATGCTCGTGCGCGCCCGCGGGCGTAGCGAGCACTGTCGCAGTATGGAAAGCGACTTCGCAGCCGGACATGGAAAGCAGCTGTTCGCGGCAGGTCTGCCGGTTGCCGGGTTTGTGCAGCCAGTGCCACTGCCCGGCGCGGTTCAGGCTTGCCACCTGGTCGCTGCCGATGACGAGGCTTTCGGGCTGCCGCCGGGCCACGGCAGCGGCCTTGGCGCGTGCCAGCCGCAGGGCCCGGTCCGCGGGCAGCTCGCCGGCCAGCAGGGTTTCTTCCACTTCCGGGGCCTGGCATTCGAAGGGCAGCCCCAGGCGCGCCAGCAGGGCGCGGCGATGCGGGGAGGTCGACGCCAGGATCAGGCGCGGCGCGACCGCGGGCAGAAGTTCATCGGCAATCAAGGGCTTGTTTTGACTTGGGTAGGGCGCAAACCTATGATACGCGCCCCATGCCGGACGACGGCTCGAAACTTGCCGATGTCGACGTGCTCGCCGATGCTGGTGCGCAGGTCGGGCTCGTGGTTCCGGTGCAGGGTCTCGAACGTCTTGCGCCTCAGCTGGCTTCTACCGCTGGTACAGCCGATGCCCGTATTGCTTTCCGCCGGGAGCGGGGGCATGTCGTGGCGAAGGTTGAAGCCAGCGCGGATCTGCTGCTGCGTTGCCAGCGCTGCCTTGCGCCTTTCACCATGAAGGTGGCGGGCGGCTCGGAAGTGGCGCTGGTCGGCTCCGAAGCCGAAGTGGACGGTGTGCCGGAGGAGTTCGAGACCGCATGCTGCCCGGATGGGCGGATCCGCCTGCGTGAGCTGGTGGAAGAGGAATTGTTGCTCGCATTGCCGGCTGCACCGATGCACCGGGATGGCGAGTGCGGCGGCGCAAGCGACGGGGTGATTCCCCCGGTGGAAGCGGCGCCGACGCAGAGACCGTTTGCCGCGCTGGGCGAGATGCTCGGCGGCAGTCGCAGGAATTGATTGGAGAGCTGACAAATGCCAGTACAAAAGAGTCGCAAGACTCCCTCGAAGCGCGGTATGCACCGCTCGCACGACAAGGCCACGCGGCCTGCGCTGTCCGTGGATCCGCAGTCCGGTGAAACGCATCTGCGTCACCGCATCACGCCTGATGGCTTCTATCGTGGCCGTCGCGTGATCGAGGCGCCTGCCGAAGCCGCCGACCAGGACTGACGCCTGTACGCCCGAATCTCCGGTACGGGGTCGTACCTTCCCGAGCGTGTCGTGCACAACACGGACCTCGAGAAGATGATGGACACCACGGATGAGTGGATCCGCGAACGCACCGGGATCCAGCGGCGGCACTATGCCGCCGAGGGCGAAACCACGGTCGATCTTGCGGAGAAGGCGGCGCGGCGCGCGATCGAAGCCGCCGGCCTTGCGCCTGGCGACATCGATCTCATCGTCTTTGCCACGGCGACGCCCGATCTGGTGTTCCCCAATCCGGGCACGCTGTTGCAGGCGCGCCTGGGTTGTCGCGGCGTGCCGGCCTTCAGTGTCGAGGCGGCCTGCAGCGGCTTCATCTACGCCCTGTCGATAGCCGAGAAGTTCGTGCGCACCGGCGATGCCCGGCGCGCGCTGGTGGTGGGCGCCGAGACGCTCACCCGCATCACCGATTTCACCGACCGCACCACGGCCATCCTGTTCGCTGATGGGGCGGGCGCGGTGGTGCTGACGGCCTCCGAAGAGCCGGGCATCATCTCCACGCATCTGCACGCCGATGGCGGCTACAAGGACCTGCTCTACTGCACTGGCGGAGTGTCCAGTGGGTACGAGGCCGGTTCTGACGGCAAGGCCGTGATCCGCATGGCCGGCCGCGAGACTTTCAAGGTGGCCGTGACCATGCTCGGCAACTCGGTCGACGAGGTGCTGGCGAAGAACAACCTGTCCCGGTCGGCCATCGACTGGCTGGTGCCGCACCAGGCCAACATCCGCATCATCCAGGCGGTGGCGAAGAAGCTCGATCTGCCGATGGAGCGCGTGATCGTCACCGTGCAGGACCATGGCAACACGTCGGCCGCTTCGGTGCCGCTGGCGCTGGATACCGGCGTGCGCGATGGTCGCATCCGCAAGGGCGACACGCTGCTGCTGGAAGCCTTCGGCGGCGGCTTCACATGGGGCTCTGCGCTGGTGCGTTTCTAGCGCGTTCCTCGTGCGCTCGCTGCGCTGCCGCACAGCGCTTTCCCCTGCCGCAAAAGAAAAACGCCGCCCGAAGGCGGCGTTTTTCATTGAAGTGTGCGCTTTGGGCTTACTTCGAGACCGACCGCTGGAACATGCGGTTGATCTTCTCGTTCACTTCGTTCACACCGGACTGGGCCGACTGGGCGGCAGCCAGAGCCTGGTTCGCCGTCGCCTGGGCGGCATCGGCCTTCTGCGAAGCGGCGGCAGCGGCGTTCGCGTCCGTGCGATCGGCCTTGTGGGCGGCCACATCCGAGGACAGACGACCCACCTGGGCCTTCAGGTCATCAACCTGGGCCTGGAGAGGCTTGAGGTCGGTGCAGCCAGCCAGCGCGGCCACGGCGGCCACGGCGGCAATCTTGATTCCAATCGCGCTCTTCATTGTCATTCCCCTTTTGCTCGTGGAGATCCCACAAACCTAAGTTTCAAAAAACAAACACAGAACATACCGCTTGGGACATCAATCATGACGCCCTGTTTTTCGGCGGGTGCACAACTTGACCATAACTGCATGCTGCAAGGCAACCGCTTTTTGCTATGGGTGTCGGCTGGCAGCGACATGATGCCAGAGGGGAAAAAGCCGGATTCAGAAACGTTTTCTGTGATGATCACGCAACACTTCGCGCGCGCAGTTGCGTCCCGGTATGCCGGTGACGCCGCCGCCGGGATGAGCGCCCGAACCGCACAGATACAACCCGGGAATTCCGCTCCGGTAATCGCCATGTCCGAGCAGGGGGCGCGCCGCCCACAGCTGGTCCAGTCCCAGTGCGCCATGGAAGATGTCGCCCGAAGGCAGACCGAAGCGCTCTTCCAGATCCAGCGGCGACAGCGCCGAAACCGCCAGCACGCTGCGTCTGAAATTCGGCGCGTGGCGGTCGACGGTGTCGAGGATGCGCTGCGTTGCCTCCACGCGTGCCTCGTGCCAGGAGCGGCCGGGCAGCTGCGGCGCGAAGTGCTGGCAGAAGAGGCTGGCCACATGCGCGCCGGGCGGCGCCAGTGAATCATCCACCGTGCTCGGGATCAGCATCTCGATCACGGGCTCGGTCGACATGCCGTCGCGGCGGGCGTCCAGATGCGCGCGGTCGAGGTACCCCAGCGTGGGCGCGATGAGGATGCCGGAGCGATGCAGGTCGGAGCCGCCCGGGCCGCTGGCATCGAAGGCCGGCAGCTCCGACAGCGCCACATTCATGCGGAAGGTCGCCGAGCCTGCCCGATAGCGCCGCATGCGCTCGAGGATGGGCGCTGGCACATGTTCCGGCTCCAGCAGGTTCAGATAGAGGAAGCGCGGATTGACGTTCGCTATCACGCGCGTGGCGCGCACTTCGCGTCCGTCGGCAAGTCTCAGGCCGCGGGCGCGCTGGCCTTCCATCCGTATCCGCTCCACGGGTGCTTCCAGTTCGATGTGCGCGCCGTGGGCCTGGGCCTCGCGCGCCATGGCCTGGGTGATGGCGCCCATGCCGCCCACCGCATGACCCCAGATGCCGGGTTTGCCATTCACCTCACCGAAGGCGTGATGCAGCAGCACATAGGCGCTGCCCGGCGTGTAGGGGCTGGCGTAGTTGCCGACCACGGCGTCGAAACCATAGGCGGCCTTGAGACCTTCGTCCTCGAACCAGCCGTCGAGCAGATCGCCGGCGCTGCGCGTGAAGATCTCGTGCACCGCGCGCTGGGTTTCGATGGGCAGCGCGCGAAAGCGCCGGCCAACGCGCAGCGCGCTCCACAGATCGGGAAAGCGCGACAGGTCGGTGGGCGGGGTTTCGAGCAGCAGGTCCTTGAGCAGCGCCACCGCGGCGTCGAGCTGCGCGTGATAAGCCCCGTAGCGCTCGGCATCGCGTGGCGAACGCGCGGCAAGACGGCGCCTGGTGTCGGTGCTGGTCGGGCCGATGGCAAAGCCGCGCCCCGGACCTTCGACCACATAGTTGAGCAGCGGCCGCTCCAGCACCTTGAGGCCGTGCTGCGCCAGGCGCAGGTCGCGGATCACCTGTGGATGCAGCAGGCTCACGGTGTAGCTGGCCGTGGAGTTGCGGAAGCCGGGATGAAATTCCTCGGTGACGGCCGCGCCGCCCGCGACATTGCGGCGCTCGAACAGCGCCACCCTGAGGCCGGCCTGCGCAAGGTAGGCGGCGCAGGTCAGGCCATTGTGCCCGGCGCCAATGAAGGCGACATCGAACTCGGAAGGGGTGGTGGCCATGAGTCGCAGTTTGCCATTACTTCGCGGCTGTGTTTATATACAGTTCACTGTACAGAAAACCAGTCCGGGAGCCTCACGGCCATGTCCGAATCCAATCTCACGCCCCGCCAGACCGAAATCCTGCGGCTGATCCGGCGCTCGGTGCAGGAAACCGGCATGCCGCCCACCCGCCAGGAAATCGCCGACGAGTTCGGTTTCCGCTCGGCCAACGCCGCCGAGGAGCATCTGCGCGCGCTGGCGCGCAAGGGCGTCATCACCCTGTTGCCGGGCTCTTCGCGCGGCATCCAGCTCAAGGACACCATGCGCGAGCAGATGGGTCTGCCGCTGATCGGCCGTGTCGCCGCCGGCAGTCCCATCCTGGCCGAGCAGAACATCGAGGATCATCTCACCATCGATCCTTCCATCTTCCGCCCGCAGCCGCATTACCTCCTCAAGGTGGTCGGTATGAGCATGAAGGATGCCGGCATCCTCGATGGCGATCTGGTCGCCGTGCATCGCACGCCCAATGTGCGCAACCGCCAGATCATCGTCGCGCGGCTCGAGAACGAGGTGACGGTCAAGCGTTACCGGCAGGAAGGGCCCATCGCCTGGCTGCTGCCGGAGAACGAGGATTTCGAGCCCATCAAGGTCGATCTCAAGCAGCAGTCCATGCTCATCGAGGGCGTGGTCGTCGGTGTCGTGCGCCGTGGCAAGGGCCTTGGCCTCTAGATGAACCGGGCCTCTAGATGAAGTCATGTCCGGAGCAGCTCGTCATGCGGGGCTCGAAGCGCTGCTGCAGCATCCTGCGCTCTGGCGCGGAGGCAATGCGGCGGTTCCCGGGGTGCATCCCACCGGCATCGGGGCGCTGGATGCCGTGCTTCCCGGCGGCGGCTGGCCCTGCCGCGGGCTGGTCGAGGTTCTGGCGCCGGCATCCGGCTGCGGCGAACTGAGGCTCTGGGCGCCGTTGGTGGCGCGTCTCACGCGGCTGCCCGCGGCGCGCTGGTGCGCCTTCGTCGCGCCGCCCTTCGAGCCCTATGCGCCCGCCTGGCAATCCTGTGGAGCGCGCGTCGATCGCCTGCTCGTGATCCGCGGCAGGCAGCCGGCCTGGGCCATGGAGCAGGGGCTTCTGTCAGGCGCCTGCACGCTGGTTTTCGGCTGGATCGAACGTCTCGCCATGCAGGAGCTGCGGCGGCTTGCGCTGGCCGCCGGCAAAGGAGATGCGCTGGGCGTGCTGATCCGTCCCCTGGATGCGGAGCGGGAACATTCGGCGGCCCAGCTGCGTCTGGCGCTCGAGCCTTCAGGCTCGAAGCTGGCATTGCGGCTGCTGAAAGGGCGCGGTGTGATGCCGCAACGCATGCACATGGATCTGGCGCTGTCATGAACACCCATGCACAGGTCGAGCTGGATCTGCCGCCTCACGCCGGTGGTGTGCATCCGGCGGTTGCGCCACCCGATATCGCGCAATCCGATGCCGCGCCGTCCGCCAATGTGGCGCGGCCCGCGCTCGAGCTGTGGCTTGCCGTGCATGCGGATGAATCCGTCATGGTCGATCCGGCGCGGCGCGCGGCGCTGTTGCAGCGTGCCGGCGGCTTCACGCCGCGGGTGGTGTCTGAACCCCCCGATGCGCTGCTGCTGGAACTGTCGGGCAGCCAGAGGCTGTTCGGTGGCCTCCGGCCATTGCTCACCGCGCTGCGCGCCGCATTCGCGGCGCCGCTGCATCTGGCCATGGCGCCCACGCCGCTGGCGGCGCTGGCGCTGGCGCGCTCGGGATACAACGGCTGCATCACCCATCCGGCGCGATTGCGCAGTCGTCTGGCGCCCTTGCCGCTGTCGGTGCTGCGCTGGCCGGAAGATGTGCTCATACGGTTGCATGACATGGGAGTGACCTGCGTGGGAGATCTGTTGCGTCTGCCGCGCGCCGGGCTTGCGCGGCGCATTGGTCCGGAACATCTGCGGCAGCTGGATCGCCTGGTGGGCGTGAGCGCCGATCCGCGCGCATCGGTGACGCCTGCGGAGCGCTTCTTCGAGCGCATCGATCCGGATGAGGAAACCTTCGATCGTGACCGGCTGCTCGCGGTATTGGCGCCGTCCTTCGAACGTCTGGAGCATTTCCTGCGCAGCCGTCAGCGCGGCATCACCGCGCTGCGGGTGACGCTGGTGCATCGGGCGGGTCCGCCCACCCAGTGTGTGCTGCGCTGTGTGGTGGCCGAATACCGGGCTGCCCGCTTCACCGCCTTGCTGGCGGCGCGTCTGGAATCATTGCTGCTGGCTCAGCCCGTGCGGCGCCTGGAGCTCAAAGCCGGCTGCCTGCGCCGTTTCACCGCCGCCAGTGGCGGATTGTGGCAACCGGGCGAGCAGGGTGGCACCCCGCAGACGCAGCTGCCGGAATTCCTGCAGATATTGCTCGCCCGGCTGGGTGATCGCGCGGTGTATGGCCTGGCGCCAGTGGCGGAGCACCGGCCGGAACGTCAGTGGCGCGAGGTGGAGCCCTGGCTGCCGCAGCGCGGGCAGAACATGTCCGCGGAGGATCTGCCGCAACGGCCCCTGGGTCTGCTGCCACAGCCGCTGCCGCTGGTCGTGGATCAGGATGAAGCCGGCAGTGTGCGCGGCCTGTGGCATGGCGCGGATGCGCTGCAACTGGTGAGCGGTCCCGAGCGCATCGAGTCCGGCTGGTGGGATGGCGCCGGCATCACGCGCGACTACTACATCGCGCGCGCGCAGCGGGGTTCGCTGCTGTGGATCTTCCGGGAGCGTGGCGAGCCGCATCGCTGGTTCCTGCATGGCTGTTTTGCCTGAGGCCGCGCACATTCGGCCACCCGGCGGCCCGGCCTATGCCGAGCTGCATGCCCTGAGCAATTTCAGTTTCCTGCGCGGCGCGTCGCATCCGGCGGAACTGGTCGGCCGCGCCCATGCCCTGGGCTATGGCGCGCTGGCGCTCACCGACGAGTGCTCGCTCGCCGGCGTGGTGCGCGCCCATGTGCAGGCAAAGGCTCTGGGATTGCCGCTCATCATCGGCAGCGAGTTCACGCTGGCCTGCGGCCTGAAGCTGGTGCTGCTGGCCGCATCGCGGCGCGGCTATGGGCAGCTGTGCCAGCTCATCACGCGCGGCCGCCGCGCCGCGCCCAAGGGCAGCTATCGCCTCACGCGCGAGGATCTCGCGGACTGTGTGCCCCAGGGTGATCAGGGTGGAGAGTGCCTGCTGCTGTGGCTGCCGCGCGGCGCGGCGGAGCAGGAAGCAGGGCGCTGGCTCGCGGAGCGCTATGCCGGCTCCTTGTGGCTGGGCGTGAGCCTGCTGCGCGACGCCCATGATGCCCGGAGGCTGCGCTCATTGCAGGAGCTGGCGGCGCTGCTCGACATGCCGCTGGTGGCCTGCGGCGACGTGCACATGCATGAGCGCGGGCGATGCAAGCTCCAGGATGCACTCACCGCGATACGTCATGGCGTGACGCTGCACGAAGCCGGCCGCCGGCTGTTTCCCAATGGCGAGCGTCATCTGCGGCCGCTGCCTGAACTGGCGCGGCTTTATCCCGCGGAGTTGCTCGTGCAGAGCATGCACATCGCCGCGCGCTGCCATTTCAGTCTCGATGAGCTCAAATATGAATATCCGGCGGAGCTGGTGCCGGCAGGGCACACGCCGACGAGCTGGCTGCGCAAGCTCACCGAGGAGGGCGCCGCGCGCCGCTGGCCGCAGGGCGTTACGGCACAGGCCCGCGCGCTCATCGAGCGGGAGCTCGAGCTGATCAGGCAGCTGCGCTACGAATCTTTCTTCCTCACCGTGCAGGACATCGTCGCCTTTGCCCGCGCAGAGGGCATCCTGCACCAGGGGCGCGGATCGGCCGCCAACTCCATCGTCTGTTACTGCCTGGGTGTCACCGCGGTCGGCCCCGAGCGGCTCGAAATGCTGTTCGAGCGTTTCGTCTCGAAGGAGCGCAACGAACCACCGGACATCGACGTGGATTTCGAGCATGAACGGCGCGAGCAGGTGATCCAGTACATCTACAAAAAGTACGGCCGCGACCGCGCGGCGCTCGCGGCCACGGTGATCAGCTACGGGCCGCGCAGCGCCGTGCGTGATCTGGCGCGCGCGCTGGATCTCGATGAGGCGACGCAGCGGCAGCTGCATGTAGCCATGCGCGGCTGGTATGGCTCGCGCATCGACCGCGGCAAGCTCGCGGCGGGTGGCGTGGACGTGACCCGGCCCGAGGTGGTGCGCCTGCTTGATCTGGCGGAGCAGCTGGTGGATTTCCCGCGGCATCTGTCGCAGCACGTGGGCGGTTTCGTGATCTCCGCCGGGCCGCTGGCGCAGCTGGTGCCGGTGGAGAACGCCACCATGCCGGAGCGCACGGTGATCCAGTGGAACAAGGATGACCTCGAGGATCTGGGCCTGCTGAAGGTCGATGTGCTGGCGCTGGGCATGCTCACCGCGATCCGCCGCTGCTTCGATTTCATCGAAGCCACGGGAGGTCCGCGGCTGGACCTGCATGGCATCGCCGATGGCGACCCGGATGTCTACGCGATGATCCAGCGCGCCGACACCATCGGCGTGTTCCAGATCGAATCGCGGGCGCAGATGTCGATGCTGCCGCGGCTCAAACCCCGGCGGTACTACGATCTGGTGGTGCAGGTGGCCATCGTGCGCCCCGGGCCGATCCAGGGCGACATGGTGCATCCCTTCCTGCGCCGCCGCGATGGGCTCGAGCCGGTCACCTATCCGGGAGCGGAAGTGCAGCGCGTGCTCGCGCGCACGCTGGGTGTGCCCATTTTCCAGGAGCAGGTGATGCAGCTGGCCATCGTCGCGGCGGGGTTCACGCCCGGCGAGGCTGACGAACTGCGCCGCGCCATGGCGGCATGGAAGCGCCGCGGCGGCATCGAAAAATACGATCAGAAGCTCATGCAGGGTCTGCTGGGGAACGGCTACGAACGCGAGTTCGCGCAGCGCATCGTGGCCCAGATCCGCGGCTTCGGCGACTACGGCTTCCCCGAGGCGCATGCGGCGAGCTTCGCGCTGCTGGCCTGGGTGTCGGCCTGGCTCAAATACCACCATCCGGCCGCCTTCACCGCGGCATTGCTCAACAGCCAGCCCATGGGCTTCTATGCGCCGGCGCAGCTGTTGCGCGATGCGCGCGAACATGGCGTCGTGGTGCGCGGCGTGGATGTGGAGCAAAGCGGCGCGCAGAGCACGCTGGAAGCCGGATCGCGTCCCGCGTTGCGGCTGGGGCTGGATCGCGTGCGCTCGCTGTCGAAGGCGGCCGCCGCGCGCATTGTCGCGGCGCGCGCTCTGGCCCCCTTCACCAGCGTGCAGGATCTGGGCGACCGCGCGCAGCTTTCACGGCATGACCTGGAAGCGCTGGCGGCGGCCGGCGCGCTGGCCGGTCTCGGCGGCCACCGCCATCTGGCCTTCTGGCGCGTGGCGGGCTATCAGCCGCCGCTGCCTCTGGCGCCCGATGCGCCGGACATGCCCGATGGCGCCCAGCCCATGCTGCGCGCGCCCACCGAGGCCATGGACATCCGCGCCGACTACCGCACTCTGGGCTTCACGCTGGGGCGACATCCGGTGGCGCTGCTGCGCGGCCGGATGCGCTCGCGCGGCCTCATGGCCGCCGGGATCCTGCAGGAGCAGCCCTCGGGCAGCCTGGTGCGCGTGAGCGGCCTGGTCACCGCGCGGCAGCGGCCGGGCACGGCCAGCGGTGTCACCTTCGTCACACTCGAGGACGAGACCGGGCAGGTGAACGTGATCGTGTGGCAGCGGGTGGCGCAGCGCTGCTACGCGGCGCTGGTGAATGCGCGGTTGATGGAGGTGCGCGGCGAGTTGCAGCGCGAATCGGGCGCGATGCATGTGATCGCCCGCACACTGGTGGACCGGGGAGCATGGCTCGGGCATCTGGATACCGAGGTTCACGAGTTCCACTGAAACCCGGGAATGTGCCGCCAATCACAACCGCAAGGTACGGCCTGAAGATGCCGCTGCCCGCGTCGATACAATCCGATACATACAGGCGCGACCATGATCTTGGATTAAGTAATGGACGATGTTCAGGGCAGGGAGCTCAGAGGGCACGTAGCCCAGGCGCAGTACCGCGCCTTTGCCGAGAAGATGCCGGCCTTCTACTTCACGCTGATCGTCGGCGTGTCGATCGTTTCCCTGTATTACCACGGGTCAGTGCCCACCTGGCTCACCACGGTGTTCCCCGGGCTGTTGCTGCCGGTCTGCACGATCCGCGGGATATGGTGGCTGCGCCACCGTGACGACGAAGTTCCCGCCGAGGTGGCCACGAGGCAATTGTCGCGCACCACGGCCCTGAGTCTGATACTGGCCGTGGGCTTCTGCATCTGGGACATCATGCTGTTCAAGTACAGCAGCCACAGCGCTGCGCGGCAGCATGTGCTGCTGGTATGGAGCTGCGCCACATCCACGTATTGCATAGTCTCCCTGCTGCACCTGCGCGGATCGATGATCGTCGTGTCGGTGCTGACCGCGCCGTTTTTCGCATCGATCGTGCTTTGGAACGGGGAGGGTTCGCTGGGCATGGTCGCCGTGATGGCGACATTCGTCATCTCCATGGCCCTCGCGTCACGGGATTACTACCGCGAATTCACCCGCATGCAGGAGCTGACCATCTCGCTGACTGCGCAGCAGAGGCGCGTCAAGGCGCTGAGCGATGAGAACCTGCGCATCGCCAACATGGACATGCTCACCGAGCTGCCCACTCGTCGCCCGTTCTTCGCCGACCTGCAGAGTGCCTGCGCCAGCGACGAAGCGGGCCGCTTCGTGGTGGGCGTCATCGATCTGGATGGATTCAAGTCGGTCAATGACGCCCACGGGCACCTGGTGGGGGATTCCATCCTGCGCGAGGTATCGAACCGGTTTTCCAGGGAGCTGGCGCGCACGGTCACAATCTATCGTCTCGGCGGCGACGAGTTCGGGTTTCTCTACAAGGAATCCACCGCCGAGGACGCCCTGCATGCGCTGGGGCAGAAGATCATCGACACCATCCGCGAGCCCTTCCAGCTACGCGAACTGCGCCTGTGCCTGGACTGCTCCATCGGATTCGCGGTTCATGTGGCCGAGCCCGACAATGGCGATGAGCTGTATGAGCAGGCGGACTATGCGCTCTATCATGCCAAGCGCACGGGGCGCGGCATGTCCGTCATCTTCACCCACGAACATGCCCGGCAGCTGCGCGAGCAGGGGATGGTGGAAAACACGCTGCGCAGCGCCGATCTCGAAGCCGAGCTCTATCCGGTGTTCCAGCCCATCGTGGATACCGCCAGGGGCCGCACGGTGGCCTTCGAGTGCCTGGCGCGGTGGAAAAGCCCGGTGCTGGGCGAAGTATCGCCGGCCGCGTTCATTCCCGTGGCCGAGCGCAGCGGCATCATTGCCCGGCTGACGCCGGTCATGCTGCGCAAGGCGCTGGCGGTGGCCGCGACCTGGCCCGAGAACATACGGCTGTCGTTCAATCTGTCGGCGCTGGACATCTGTTCGGCCGACCGGACGCTGGAAGTCGCCGGCATCCTGGAAAAAGGCTCCATCCATCCGAGCCGGATCGATATGGAGCTCACCGAGACCGCCCTGACGGACAACATCGACGCGGCCCACTCGAACATGGAGCTGCTGCGCTCGATGGGCGTGAGCATCTCGCTGGATGATTTCGGCACCGGCTATTCCACGCTGAGCCACATGCACCACCTGCCGCTGGACAAGATCAAGGTGGATCGCAGCTTCGTGACCCAGATCGAGACCAATCCCACCAGCCAGAAGATCGTGCGTTCCATCAAGGCCCTGTGTGGCGATGTCGGCTGGACCTGTGTGGTGGAAGGAGTCGAGAATCAGGAGCAGTTGGATCTGCTGCAGGAGCTCGACTGTCATGTCATCCAGGGCTATGTCATCGCCAGGCCGCTGGCGGTGTGCGATATCGGCAACTTCCTCGCGGCGGAAGAGCGGCAGTGCAAGTCGGCCCGCGACGAATCGCCCGTGATGCAGGCGGGGCTCCGGCTTGCCGGCGCCGATGTTCCCCGCCGCTGAGGCGGCGCGGAGCGGCATGACCTCGCTGCGTTGCTGGCTGGCGCTGCTGCTGTGCCTCGCGACATGCCCGGCCCAGGCGCTGGTGCTCGACGGCCAGACTGGCAGCGTGGCGGTATGGCCGCAGGTGCGGGTGCTGGTCGACGCCTCGGGCACACTGGGGCCGGAGCAGGTGCTGGCCCGCCGCGGCGAATTTGTCGTGCCCGACGGCCCGTATGCCAATCTCGGCCTGCATGCTGATCCGGTATGGTTGTTGCTGACGGTGGGCACGGCCGCCGATGCGCCGTCGCAGTGGATCCTGTCGGTGGACTATGCCTCCATCGATCGCATCGATGTGTACCAGCCGTCGCTGTCCGATGCCGCGGTCGGGACCACCGGCCGTCTGGTGCCTTTGTCGCAGCGCCTGATGGAGAGCGCCGTGCACGCCGCGCCGGTCACCCTGCGGCCGGGAGGCACGCAGGATCTGCTGCTCAAGGTGCAGACGCGCAATGCCATGGTGTTGCCGCTGTCGCTCTCGACTCCCGAAGGCTTCCACTCGCGCGAGGCGCGACGCCAGCTGCTGCAGGGGCTGATGGCCGGCGCGCTGCTGTGCCTGCTGGTGTACAGCCTGACGCAGTGGGTGGCGGCTCGCGACAACCTGTTCCTGGCCTATGCGCTGGTCATCGGCAGCACCGGCCTGTTCTTCTTTGCCAATTCCGGCCTGGGGCCGCAGCATCTGTGGGGCGACCACGAATGGCTGAATTCGAATCTGCCGGTGCTGCTGATCCTGATCGCCATCGTCGGCGCCTGCTGGTTCATCGAGCTGGTGCTGGAAATCAGCAGATTGCAGCCGTGGCTGGCGCGCGCGCTGCGGGTGGTGCTGGTGGTCGCCGGCCTGTCGGCGCTGGCCTTCGCCGTGGGCCTGATGAGCTATCCGACGGTCCTGCGGCTGGCCACCGCGCTGGGCCCGCTGCCCATGCTGCTGGCCATTCCGGCGGCCTGGCGTCGCGCCCGCTCCGGTGAGCGTATTGGCACCTACATGCTGGTCGGGTGGGGCGCCTACGCCATGGCCACACTGACCATGGTGGCGCTGCTGCGCGGCTGGGTGGGCGCCAATGCCTGGACCGTCAACGCCTTCCAGGTCGGCGCGATGTTCGAGGCGGCCATGTGGATGCGCGTGATCGCGCTGCGCATCGAAGGCTTGCAGAGCTCGGCGCAGCGCGCGCATGTGGAGCGCGACATGCTGCGCACACTGGCGCTGACCGATGCATTGACCGGGCTGCCCAACCGCCGCAGCCTGTTCGAGTTCCTGGAACGCGCTCTGGAGCGCAGCTCTCCGCAGCATCTGACCGCGGTCTATCTGCTCGATCTGGACGGCTTCAAGCCGATCAATGACCGGCTCGGTCACGAGGCCGGCGACGAGGTGCTGGTGGGTGTGGCGCAGCGGCTGCAGTCCCTGCTGCGCGGTGTTGACGTGGTGGCGCGGCTGGGTGGCGACGAATTCGTGGTCGTCGCCAGCGGGCTCGGCGGCGATGTGGATGCGGAGGCGCTGGGGCGCAAGCTGCTGGGCAGCTGCGATGAACCCTTCATCGCCGGCGGGCAGTCCTGCCGGGTTCAGTTGACCATCGGGTATGCACTGGCGCCGCTGGACGGCCAGACGGCCGCCTGCCTGCTCAGATGTGCCGACGCGGCCATGTACGCGGGCAAGCAGGCTGGCCGGCATTGCTTGCGGCGTGGCGAGCCGAACCCGGCGCCGGCGCTGGCCGGTCTGTAGCGCCGCGGGAACCCTAGCTACTGCTTCGCGGCGCCGAATACCTTGCGCAGCAGCGAGGTGGTGGCGTTGAGCGGATTGCTGCGGATCTCCTGCTCCTGTTCGGCGATGCGGCCGAACAGCCGGTCCAGCGCGCGCGTGGTCACGTAGTCATTGAGGTTCGCGTCCTCCCGCTTCATGAGGCCTATCGAAGCCGCCTGGGAGGCATAGCGTTCGTAGACCGGGGCGATCTGCGTTTTGGCGACCGCCTTTGCCACGATGGGCCGGAATTTCTCCACCAGCTGGTCATTGGTGGCGCGCCTGAAATATTGTGTGCCGGCATCATTGCCGCCGGCCAGGATGCTCTTCGCGTCGGCCAGCGTCATTTTCTGCAAGGCGTTGCGGAAGATGGGCCGGGCTTCCCGCACGGCGTCCTCCGCGGCGCGGTTCATGGCGATCTTCAGCTCGTCGGCCTGACCACCCCGGCCGAGCAGGCGCATGGCGCGCTCCGCCCTCTCGATGGCCGACGGCAGCGGGATCACTGCCTTGGGGTCGAGCAGGAAGCCATCACGTTTGCCCAGCTGCGCAACCGCGATGTCGATGCCCTGCGAGAGCGCCGCCTTGAGGCCGTTGGCCGCCTCCTTGCTGGTGAGGGCGTCGAGCGTGGCGGACGCGGCCAGTGCCGGAACCAGCAGCAGGCCCAGAACGCCCGCGTATCGAATGCGGGCGAGGGTTGTCGCGATCATGTCGCCACTCCTTTGGTTCGACTGTCTCGCGCAACATCATACGCCCGGCCCCCCTCAGCGCCAGTGGCGTGCCCTGCGGGGTTCGTCGATCTCGTAATCGTCGAAATCGGAGGTGAGCTCCGCGGTGCGCTTCTGCTCCATGAGCAGTTCCAGGCGTCGCCAGGCGGGAGTGCTGGCTTTGCCCTGGCCCTGCCGCCGCGCGAGCTCCAGTTCTCTGGTCAGGTCGAGATCGACATCATCCGACTCGAGCAGCGCGTCGCCGATGTCTTCGTCGAATTCATCTGCTTCAGGTTTTTCGCCCATGTTCCTCTACTCACGACCGTTGGTCCCGAACAAGAAACACCCCACCAAGGCGCGATATATAACTCAGTGGATCAGCGAGTTCATCTGGAAGATTGGTAACAGCATCGCAAAAACGATCATCAGCACGAACAGGCCCATGCCGACGATCATCAGCGGTCCCAGCAGCCCGACCAGCGCCGACAGCAGGCCGTCCAGTTCCCGTTCCTGGTTCTGGGCGGCCCGTTCCAGCATCTGTTCCAGCTCGCCGCTGGATTCGCCGCTGCCGATCAGGTGGATGGTCATGGGGGGGAACAGGCGGCTGGCGCCCAGCGAGCGGCCGATGGGCGCGCCTTCGCGCACCCGCTGGGTGGCCACCCCGACGGCATCGCGCATGGGCAGGTTGGTCACCACCTCGCCGGCGATGCGCAGCGCTTCGAGCACCGGCACCGAGCTGCCGGTAAGGATGGAAAGGGTGCGGGTGAAGCGCGCGCTGTTGAAGCCGCGCACCATCTTGCCGACCAGCGGCAGCCGCAGCTGCACATGGCCGAAGCGCATGCGGAAGGCCGGGTTCTTCAGCCGCCGCAGAAACAGCCACACGGCCACGCCCGCGGCCACCAGCAGCCAGATGCCCCATTGGCGCAGGAAGCCGCTCACGCCGATCAGGATCTGCGTCAGGATGGGCAGCTCGGCGTTGTGGCTGTCGAACACATCCACTACCTTGGGCACCACATAGACCAGCAGGATGGAGATGACGCCGAAGCACATTGCCGTCAGCACGATGGGGTAGAGCAGGGCGCCCATCACTTTCTGGCGCGTCTGTTCGCGGTTCTCGGTGTAGTCCGCGAGCCGTTCGAGCACCTGGTCGAGATGCCCGGCCTGCTCGCCGGCGGCCACGGTGGCGCGGTAGATCTCGGGGAACACGCGAGGATAGTCGGCGAGGCCGCTGGCGAGCGTATGGCCCTCCATCACCTTGGCGCGCACGCCCAGCAGCACGGTCTGCACGCGCGGCCGCTCGGTCTGCTGCGACACGGCAAGCAAGGCCTCTTCCAGCGGCAGGCCGGCGCGCGCCAGCGTCGCCAGCTGCCGCGTCATCAGTGCCAGGTCCGCGGCCGAGACGCCGCCGCCCAGCAGGGGCTGGCGCTTGCGCCGGGCCTCCTGGCTCGCCACTTCCTCGACGGTGACCGGCAGCAGCTGCTGCTCGCGCAGCAGCGCCCGCACATGCCGCGGCGTATCGCCTTCCAGCACGCCGCGGCGTTCGCGGCCGGAAGGCTCCAGTGCGGTGTATTCGAAGGCGCCCATCGGGGAGGCGGGGCCGTCAGTCCTCGCGGGTCACGCGCAGCACTTCCTCGATGGTGGTCTCGCCGGCAAGGATCTTGGCGCGGCCATCGTCACGTATCGAGGGAGTGAGCGTGCGGGCATGGCGTTCCAGCTCATGCTCTGCCGCGCCGTCGTGGATCATGGAGCGCATGCGGTCGTCGATCAGCACCAGCTCGTAGATGCCGGTGCGGCCGCGGTAGCCGCTGGCGCTGTCGGCGCCGGGGCGATAGACGGTGGGCGAGGGCGCGTCCGTCGGCACGTTGAGCAGGCGACGCTCATAGTCGCTGGCCGGCGCCGCTTCGCGCGTCTGCGGGTTCAGCACCCGCACCAGGCGCTGCGCCACCACGCCGATGAGGCTGGAGGACAGCAGGAACGGCTCGATGCCCATGTCCCTGAGGCGCGTGATCGCGCCCACGGCGGTGTTGGTGTGCAGAGTGGAGAGCACCAGGTGGCCGGTGAGCGAGGCCTGCACGGCGATCTGCGCTGTTTCCAGGTCGCGGATCTCGCCCACCATCACCACGTCCGGGTCCTGGCGCAGGATGGCGCGCAGACCTCGCGCGAAGGTCATATCGACCTTGGGCGTGACCTGCGTCTGGCCGATGCCGTCGATGTAGTACTCGATCGGGTCCTCGACCGTCATGATGTTGCGGCTGTTGTCGTTGAGCCGTTCCAGCGCCGCGTAGAGCGTCGTGGTCTTGCCCGAACCGGTGGGGCCGGTGACCAGCAGGATGCCGTGCGGTTTGTGGATCAGCTCATCGACCATGCCGCGCGTGCGCGCATCCATGCCCAGCGCTTCGAGTTCCAGCCGCCCGGCCTGCTTGTCGAGGATACGCAGCACCACGCGCTCGCCGTGGCCGGAAGGAATGGTCGAGACGCGCACGTCCACCGCGCGGCCGGCCACGCGCAGGCTGATGCGGCCGTCCTGCGGCAGGCGCTTCTCGGCGATGTCCAGGCGCGACATCACCTTCACGCGCGACACCACTAGCGGCGCCACCGCGCGCTTGGTCTGCAAGACCTCGCGCAGCACGCCATCGATGCGGAAGCGCACCACCAGGCGGTTCTCGAACGGTTCGATGTGGATGTCCGAGGCGTTCTCGCGCACCGCCTGCCCGAGCACCGCGTTGATCAGCCGGATGATGGGCGCGTCGTCGTCGCTTTCCAGCAGGTCGGCCTGCTCGGGCAGTTCCTGCGCCAGGTGCGCCAGATCTTCGGTTTCCTCGAGGCCGCCCACCATCGACAGGGCTTCGGCGCCGGATTCATAGGTCTGGCGCAGCAGGCGGTCGAATTCCTCGGCGCTGACCCGCTCCAGCCGCAATGGCCGGCGCAGCAGTCGCTGGGCTTCGGCAATCGCCGCGGGCGTGACTCCCGCGCGCACCGCGCAGCGCGGCTCGTCGGCGTCGTCGCAGATCAGGATGCCGTGACGCTTGGCGAAAGCGAAGGGCAGCCGGCGGACAGCGCTCAGGGAGTCGGGGCGGGCGTTCACGGCCGGGCGGCATCCTCGTTGGGCACCGGCTGCGTCGCGACGCCAGCCTCCGGTGCGGGTGCGGCAGGCGGCAGCAGGGCCGGGTTCGGCAGCTCGGGGAGCAGCGGTGTATCGCGCGGCAGTATGGGAATCAGCTCGCCGCGCGGCCGCTGGCCCAGCTGGTCGTTGCGGATGGCGTTGTACTTCCTGTTGGTCTCGAACGAGGCCTGGGCGCTGTCCACCAGGATGGTCGGCTTGATGAACACCATCAGGTTCGACTTGTCGCGCTTGCCGGAGCGGCTGCGGAAGGCCTCGCCGATCAGGGGAATGCGGCTCAGCACCGGCACGCGGCTTTCGCCGTTGATCCGCGCGTCGCGGATCAGGCCGCCGATCACGATGGTGCCGCCGTCCTCGATCAGCACCTCGGTCTTCAGCGCGCGCTTGTTGGTGATGAGGCTGCTGGCGTCGCCGGTGGTGCCGGCCAGCTCCGAGCTCTCCAGCTCGATCTTCATCATCATCTTGTCGCCGCCGTTGATCTGCGGCGTGATCTTCATGATGGTGCCCACTTCCTCGCGCGTGACGGTGGTGAAGGGGTTCACCGAGGTATTGCCGCCGCCGGTGCTGGTGTACTGCCCGGTGATGAACGGCACTTCCTGCACCACCTTGATCTCGGCTTCCTGGTTGTCGGTGGTGGTGGTGGTCGGGGTCGCGATCACGTTGGTGTTCGCATCCGAACGCAGCGCGCGGATCATGGCGGCGAAGTTGATGCCATTGTCGCGCAGCCGGCCGATGCCGAAGGTGGCGCCCAGCGGCACGGTCGCGGCCGAGGCCGGATTGGTGATCGCCTGCGCCAGATCGACGATGGACACGCTGTTGCCATTGGCGCCGCCCACCGGCGAGATGAAGCCGCCGGCCGGAACATTGGTGCCGTCCTCGTTCGAGAACACGGCCCAGTTCACGCCCAGGTCCGCGGATTTGATGGTGCTCACATCGACGATGATGGCCTCGACCAGCACCTGCAGGCGCGGGATGTCCAGCTTGTCGACGATGGTGAGCAGCGAACGCATGGTCTTGGGCGGAGCGGTGATGACCAGCGCATTGGTGCCCGGATCGGCCCAGATGGTGGTGCTGCGATCGGCCGCCGCGGCGGCGGCGCCACCCGTGGCGCCCGAAGCCGCGGCGACCCCGGTCATCTGTTCCTTGAGTTTGGGCGCGATCTTCTCGGCCGAGGCATAGCGCAGGTAGCGCACCTCGGTGTCGCCGCCGTTTTCCATCGGCGTGTCCAGGTGCGCGATCAGCGTGCTGATGCGCAGACGCTGCGAGCTGTCGCCGCTGATCAGCACGCTGTTGGAACGCTCGTCCGCGACCACGCGCGGCGCAAGGCCCGCCGCATCCTGAGCGCCCTGGCCGGCGGTCAGCGCGCTCAGCGTGCGCACCACATCCGCCGCCGTGGAGTTCTGCAGCGGGATCACCTCGATGTTCGCATCGCCGGCCTGGTCGACGCGGTTGATGATGCGCATGATGCGCGCCACGTTGCTGGCGCGGTCGGTGATGATGAGGGTGTTGGTGCCCGGCACCGGCGCGAGGTTGCCGTACTGTGCGATCAGTGGCCGCAGCACCTGCGCCAGCTGCGCGGCGTTGATGTTCTTGGCCGTGATCACCTGGGTGACCATCTCGTCCGAACCGGAATTGAGCCGTGCCGGCAGGTCGTTGCCCGGCACGGTGCGCACATTGGCTTCCGGCACGATCTTGACGATGTTGCCGGTCTCGACGGCGGCGAAACTGTAGACCTGCAGGATGGACAGGAAGGCCTGGTAGAACTCCGCCGGCGTCATCGGCGTGGAGCTGATCAGCGTCACCTGCCCGCGCACGCGCGGGTCGAGGATGATGGTCTTGCCGGTGGCGGCGTGCACGGCCTCGGCAATGGTGCCGATGTCCGTGTCGCGGAAATTGGTGGTGATGCGCTGGGAGCTTGCGGTCTGCGCCTGCGCCTGCAGCAGCGTGGAGAGGCCCAGCACCACGGCGAGCCAGATTGATCGCATTGCACGCCTGTCGTTCATTCCTACCTCGCTGCAGGCGGCTGGGCGCCCTGGTCGGCCGCGTCCGGCGCGGTGGCTGGAGTCTGGCTGATCTTCTCGACTTCGTTGGCGACTTCCGCCAGGTTCAGCACCAGATCCTGCGTGGTGCCGTTGCGAACTACCGTGACGCGAGCCTCGGCCACGGAGGCCAGGGTGCCGAAAATCTCGCCCCCGCGGTTCGGATCGTCAAGGGTGGTGCCGTTGATGGCCGTCACGAGGTCCCCTGGGCGCAGCCCCAGGCGGTTGAAAGCCTGCTGGTTGGGGCCGGGATAGACCCGGTAGCCGCGCTGCCGGCCATCGGCCAGCACGGCCTGCGGGCGCATGATCTCGCCGATGACGCCGGGATTGTCGCGCACCAGTTGCTGCACGCGCTCCAGCGAGGCGGTGCTGGGCGACGGTGGGGGCGGCGGGCGCATCGCGGCGCCGCCGGTATCGCGCTTGGGCAGCATCAGCGCCTCCACCGTGCCGCCGCGGTCCAGCAGCACCCGGTCGGGGTACACCGAATGCAGGCGCGCGCCGCCCGGCAGCGCGTTGCCGACGGCATACAGCCGTGTGGCGGTGGCCGAGGGCCCCAGCACGGCAAAGCCGCCGTCGGGAGCGGCCGAGGCCACCACGCCGGTCAGCACCAGCGCGAGGTTGGTGATGGGCGCATTGGCTCCGTCCACGGTGGCCGCGGCCGCCTTGCCGAACAGGTTGGCGCGCAGGATGGAGGGCACATCGATCTCGTTGCGCACGGTTGCCGGCGCTCCGGCCGGCGCGGGCGGCACCACGGGCGCGCGCGAGGTCGCAAGCCATGCCAGCTGCACGCCCACGAGAACGACCAGCAGGCCCGCGACCCACCGCGGCGCATGGGCGGCGAGGTTGCCGAGGGAATTGCTGTCCAAGCGCAATGTCTGAGCTATGGATGCCACGATCAAAGTATTATGAAGGCTCGTTCAAACATCGCTCAAGCAGTTGTTTTGACTTCACAAAGCAATCACATTTCTGCCTCTCCATCTGTCGCCGTACGGCGACCCTTCCGGGGGGGGGCGAGGGCCGGTCCGGAGGATCCCCACGGCGGCGAGGGAGGTTCCGGGCTGCTGGTCGAGGAGGCGCGTCCGGAGGTCCGGCAGCCGCCGCTGTACAACGTGGTCTTGTTGAATGACGACTACACCCCCATGGAGTTCGTTGTCGACGTGCTGGAGAGGTACTTCCGGATGGACCGCCCGGCCGCGACCCGGGTGATGCTCGAGGTGCATACCAAAGGTCGTGGCATCTGCGGGCGCTTCACCTACGAGATCGCGGAAACCAAGGTCGCCCAGGTGATGACCTACTCGCGGGAGCACCAGCACCCCCTGATGTGTACGATGGAAGAGGCCTGAACGCGGAGACTGCCGATGCTGTCCACTGAACTCGAGGGTTGCCTGAACCGGGCTTTCGCTCAAGCCAGGGAGGCGCGCCATGAATACCTGACGGTCGAGCATCTGCTGCTCGGCATCCTCGATGCGCCGCGGGTGCGCGAGATCCTGCGCGCGGGCGGCGCCGACCTTGCGCGTCTCACCGAAGACCTGCGCCGGCATATCGAGGAGAGCACGCCGCGGGTGCAGGCCACGGACGAGCGCGAAGTGCAGCCCACGCTGGGGTTCCAGCGCGTGCTGCAGCGCGCGGTGTTCCAGGTGCAGTCCAGCGGCCGCAAGGAAGTGGGCGTGTCCGACGTGCTGGTCGCGGTGTTCAGCGAAAAGCAGAGCCATGCGGTGTTCCTGCTGGGCCGGCATGGCATCACGCGGCTGGATGTCACCCATTACATCTCCCATGGCCTGTCCCGGGTGGAAGACGAGGGGCAGAAGGAAGAGGGCGCCGTCGAGGGCGAGAAGGAGGTTGAAGGCGGCACCGCGCTCGACCGTTTCGCCGTGAACCTCAACCAGTCGGCGCGCGAGGGTCGCATCGATCCGCTCATCGGCCGCACGCTCGAGGTGGAGCGCACCATCGAGATCCTGTGCCGCCGGCGCAAGAACAATCCGCTTTATGTGGGCGAGGCCGGCGTCGGCAAGACCGCGATCGTCGAAGGGCTGGCGCGCCTGATCGTCGAGGGCAAGGTGCCCGATGTGCTGGCTGACTGCACCATCTATGCGCTCGACATGGGCAGTCTCGTCGCCGGTACCAAGTACCGCGGCGACTTCGAGAAGCGGCTCAAGGCCGTGATCGCCGAAGTGCGCAAGCAGCCGGGCGCCATCCTGTTCATCGACGAGATCCACACCATCATCGGGGCCGGCGCGGCCTCGGGCGGGGTGATGGATGCCTCGAACCTCATCAAGCCGGTGCTCACCAGCGGCGAGCTGCGCTGCATCGGTTCGACCACCTACCAGGAATACCGCGGCATCTTCGAGAAGGACCATGCGCTGGCGCGGCGCTTCCAGAAGATCGACGTGGTGGAGCCCACGGTGTCCGAGACGGTGGACATCCTGCGCGGGCTCAAACCCCGCTACGAGGAACACCACGGCATCTCCTATACCGACGAGGCGGTGCGCGCCGCGGCGGAGCTCGCGGCGCGCCACATCAACGACCGCCATCTGCCCGACAAGGCCATCGACGTGATCGATGAGGCCGGTGCGCGCGCGCGCCTGAAGCCGGTCGAGCAGCGGCCCGCCAGCGTCGATGTGCCCGAGATCGAGGATGTGGTGGCGCGCATCGCGCGCATTCCGGCCAAGACCGTGTCGCTGTCCGACCGCGAGGTGCTGCGCAATCTGGAGCGCAACCTGAAGCTCGTGATCTTCGGGCAGGACGCGGCCATCGAGGCGCTGGGCGCGGCGATCAAGATGTCCCGCTCGGGGCTGGGCGAGGCGCAGAAGCCGGTGGGCAGCTTCCTGTTCGCCGGTCCTACCGGCGTGGGCAAGACCGAGGTGACCAGGCAGCTCGCCACGGTGCTGGGCGTGGAGTTCCTGCGCTTCGACATGTCCGAATACATGGAGCGTCACACCGTCTCGCGCCTGATCGGCGCGCCGCCGGGCTATGTGGGCTTCGACCAGGGTGGCCTGCTCACCGAAGCCGTGGCCAAGCATCCGCACTGCGTGGTGCTGCTCGACGAGATCGAGAAGGCGCATCCGGATGTGTTCAACCTGCTGCTGCAGGTGATGGACCACGGCACGCTGACGGACAACAATGGCCGCAAGACCGATTTCCGCCATGTGGTCATCGTGATGACCACCAATGCCGGCGCGCAGGAGATGAGCCGCCCTGCCATCGGCTTCACGCAGGCGGACAACAGCAGCGATGGCATGGAGGCCATCCGGCGGATGTTCTCGCCCGAGTTCCGCAATCGTCTGGACGCCATCATCCAGTTCGCGCCGCTGACGCGTTCGACCATCGAGCGCGTGGTCGAGAAGCTGCTGGTGGAAGTGGAGACGCAGCTCGAGCAGAAGGGCGTGCAGCTTGCCATCGACGACGCGGCGCGCGCCTGGCTGGCCGAACATGGCTACGATCCGAAGATGGGCGCGCGGCCGATGGCGCGGCTGATCCAGGAGCAGGTGAAACGACCGCTGGCCGAGGAACTGCTGTTCGGCAAGCTCGCCGGCGGCGGTCAGGTGGCGGTCAGCGTGGCGGCGGATGGGCAATCGCTGTCGCTGGCCTGCACGCCCGCGGTGCAACCGGCATTGCCGCAATCAGTCGAGAGCGACTGACCGTGCAGCGGCCCGCCGCCAGGCGGACCGCTGCGCTTTGTGCTACTGCTCGCCCGGTGTCGGGAAGGACGACCTGCGGTAGGTGTTCATCGTGGGGATTTCAGGCTTGAACTCGCGGTGACAACCCTCGCAGGCCGCCAACAACTGATCGCCTGCGTCGATGAATGCGACGGTATTGCGCTCCCGTGCAAGCTGAAGCATTTCGAGGCCGACCGCGCTCAGTCTCTCGGACCATGCTTTCCAGCTGGGTGCGGCCGTCCACTGCGCATCTACCGGACCGGTGCCGGGAATCTGCAGGATCTTGCCCATTGCTATCATCTGCAAGGCGTTGTCCCTCACTTCCCTCCACTCCGCATCGGTGGAGGGCAGTTGCGTGTTGTTCCGCACCGCATTGCCCACATCGAACAATGCGTAGGTGGCCTCGTCGACCGGGCCGACCATCATTTCGTTGAGGCTGACCGGCAAGGTCAGGGCCGCCGCGTCGGTGGATGCTGCATCGGAGGTCGGGCTGGATGGCGGTCCACCGCAGGCGGCAAGCGCAAGGCCGACGCATGATGCAAGGACAATTTTATAATTCCGCTGAAACATGATTGCTCCCCCTTTTGGAGTCAATAAGCAAGCGCGTGCGCTTGGACATCAGGATTTAAGAGCGAAGCCGGCGCGAACGTCAATATGATTCCCGGCAGGATGCAGCGCGCTGCGAATGCGTCTCAAGGGCAGCTTTGATCAGCCCTGCGTGTCTGGCGAACAAAGCGGGTGTGGCAAACTTCTCCCGCCACTCGCGGGAGAATGCGATGCTGCGTCTGAAAGGCTTGGTCTGCCTGCTGTCCTTGGCGTTTCCCGCCTTCGCGTCCGCGGTCGGGGCTCAACCAGCGATGGACATGAGCGGCAAGACCGCGCTGGTTACTGGCTCCACCAGCGGGCCCGGGCGCGCAATCTTCGAGGCGGGTGATCTTGGCTCGCTCGAAGAAGTACGCCAGCTGGCCGCGCGCATTCGCGCCGACCATGCACGACTGCACCTGCTGGTCAACAACGCCGGCATTCTCGGTGCCGCTGGCGCGGATCGTCAACGTCGCCTCCATCGGGCAGAGACCGATCGACTTCGATGACGTGATGCTCGAGCGCGACTACCAGAGTGGTGCGGCCTACTCACAACCCAAGCTGGCCCAGATCCTGTTCACCTTCACGCTTGCCGAGCAGCTCGACGCTGCCAGCGTGACCGTCAACGCGCTGCATCCTGCGACCATGATGAACACGCCGATGGTCACCAACATCGGCATGCAGGCGAGATCCTCGGTGCAGGACGGCGCGGATTCGGTCATGCAGCTGGCAGTGGGGCCGGCACTCGCCGGGCGCACCGGGCTGTACTTCAACCAGATGAGCGAAGCGCGGGCGAATGCGCAAGCCTACGACGCCAGCGCCCGGCAGCGGCTCTGGGAGCTGAGCATTGCGCTGACCGAAGGACGGGCGGATTAGGACAGGCGTTCGCCGGGACTGGCGCTGACCGCACGCCGCGGCAGGACGATGCGACCGCCGCGACGCGGCCTCAAGTTTCGCGGGGCCTGGAAGATGCCTCTATCGCCCGCGGTAGACGATGCGGCCCTTGGTCAGGTCGTAGGGAGTCATCTCGACCGTCACCGCGTCGCCGGTGAGGATGCGGATGTAGTTCTTGCGCATCTTGCCCGAGATGTGGGCGGTGAGGACGTGGCCGTTCTTCAGTTGCACGCGAAAAGTCGTGTTGGGCAGGGTCTCGATGACCTCGCCTTCCATCTGGATCGCGTCGTCTTTGGCCATGTGCGGTCGGGTTTCCTGCGCAATAAAGGGGGCGGATTCTGCATAAACCCGCGCTGCAATGCAATTCAGCCCTGCGCAAGGAAGGCCAGGAAGCCTCTGCGGGGCAGCGGGCGGCTCCCGAGGCTGCGCAGATGGGCCGAGGGCATCTGGCAGTCGATGAGCTCGATGCCGCGGTCCGCGCAGTGGGCCGCCAGCCACGACAGGGCCGCCTTGGAGGCGTTGCTCTCCAGGCTGTACATGGATTCGCCGCTGAATACCCGCCCGCTGCGTACTCCATACAGCCCTCCGACCAGCGCCTCGCCCCGCCATACCTCGATACTGTGGGCGTGGCCGGCACGGTGCAGCCGGCCATAGGCGGCCTGCATGTCGGCGGTGATCCAGGTGCCGCTTGCCGCGGCGCGTACCGCTGCGCATCCGCTGACCACCCGCTCGAAAGCCTGGTCCTCGGTGATCCTGAAATCGCCGCGGCGCAGCTGCTTCTGCAGGCTGCGCGAGCGGTGGAACTGCGCCGGGAACAGCACCTCGCGCGGGTCGGGCGACCACCACAGCACTGGCTGGCCTTCCATGAACCACGGAAAGATGCCGCGCGCATAGGCTGCAATCAACCGCGGCGTGGACAGGTCGCCGCCGGCCGCCAGCAGTCCGGGTGGATCCTCCAGCGCTGCTTCCACCGGTGGAAAGGCGTCCGGTGCGGCGTCGGGAGCGATCCAGGCGAGGCCTTTCATGTGACCGTGCCTTTCATGCGCGGCGGAACGGTGTGTGCAGTCCGATTTCATCGGCGTAATGGTCCACCGCCTGACCCTCGCGGCGCAGATGCGCGGCCAGCACGGCCCGCAGGTCGGCATCGACGATGTAGTGCGCCGACCAGGTGAGCCGCGGCTCGAAGCCGCGCGCCACCTTGTGCTCGCCCTGTGTGCCTGGCTCGAAGCGCGCAAGGCCATGGTCAATGCAGTACTCGATGCCCTGGTGGTAGCAGGTCTCGAAATGCAGGCTGTGGAAATCCTCGCTCGCGCCCCAATAGCGCCCATAGAGCACAGTGGGTGAGCGCAAGAACACCGCCGCGCCGACGATGTGGCCGCGGTGGCGTGCCAGCTTCACCATCAATGCCTCGCCGAGCGTGGCGCGGATTTCACGGAAGAAGGCGAGGTTCAGATAAGGCTCATGTCCGTGACGATGGAAATGATGCGCATGCAGCGCATGCACGTGCTGCAGTGTCGGTTCATCGATTTCCGGCCCGTGCAGCGTGACGAACTCGATGCCTTCCTCCCGGCAGCGCCGTCGCTCGCGGCGCAGCTTCTTGCGCTTCTCCGCGGTGAAGCCCGCAAGGTAGTGCTCGAAATCGCGGTAGCCGGCATTGGACCAGTGGAACTGCACGTCCCGCCGCAGCAGCCAGTGCTGCGCGGCGAAGCATTCGCGCTCGGCATCCTCGATGAACAGTGCATGCGCCGACGACATCCCTTCCGCGGCTGCCTGCGCGGCCAGCTCGCTGATCAACGCGCTGCGCAGCGTCTGCTCATCACGGCCGGGCAGGGTGAGCAGGCGCGCTCCGCCCACGGGAGAGAAGGGCACCGCGCACACCAGTTTCGGATAGTAGGCGCGGCCGGCGCGCGCCCAGGCCTGCGCCCAGGCGAAATCGAACACGAACTCGCCCCAGGAGTGGTCCTTGCGCCAGGCCGGCGCTGCGGCCACCAGCGTGTCGCCGTCGAACAGCGCGCGGTGGGCCGGTGTCCAGCCGGTGCGCGGCGTGGCGCAGCCGCTGTGCTCCAGCGCGGCCAGGAACTCATGCCGCAGGAAGGGGCAGTCGGCGCCGACCAGCCGGTTCCAGCTGGCCGCGTCCACCTCGTCGATGGAGGCCAGCTCGCGTGGGGTGAGAGCCGCGCTGCCGTTGTCCATCGTCAGCCGGCGCGCGCCACCTCGAAGGATTCCAGGTAGCGGTCCGCGTCCAGTGCGGCCATGCAGCCCGAGCCGGCCGAGGTGATGGCCTGGCGATACACCGAATCGGCCACGTCGCCGGCGGCGAACACGCCCGGGATGCTGGTGGCCGTGGCATTGCCCTCGGTGCCGCTCTTCACGGTGAGATAGCCGCCGCGCATGTCCAGCTGGCCCGCGAACAGCGAGGTGTTGGGCGAGTGGCCGATGGCGATGAACACGCCGGTGACAGCGAGCGTCTCGGTGCCGCTGCCGTCGGTGGCGCGGATGCGCAGGCCAGTCACGCCGCTGTCATCGCCGATCACCTCGTCCACCGCGTTGTTCCAGCGGATGCTGACCTTGCCGGCCTCGACGCGCTCCAATAGCCGGTCCTGCAGGATCTTCTCGCTGCGCAGCCGGTCGCGCCGGTGCACCAGAGTTACGTGGGCGGCGATGTTGGACAGATACAGCGCTTCTTCCACCGCCGTGTTGCCGCCGCCCACCACCGCTACCTTCTGGCCGCGGAAGAAGAAGCCGTCGCAGGTGGCACAGGCGGACACACCCTTGCCCTTGTAGGCCTCCTCCGACGGCAGGCCCAGATATTTCGCGGCTGCGCCGGTCGCGATGATGAGCGCGTCGCAGCTGTAGCGGCCGGCGTCGCCTTCGAGCACGAAGGGGCGCTGTGTGAGCGTGGCGGTGTGGATGTGGTCATTGACGATGCGCGTGTTGAAGCGCTCGGCATGGCGCTGCATGCGCTCCATCAGCGCCGGCCCCTGCAGGCCTTCCACATCGCCCGGCCAGTTGTCGACATCCGTGGTCGTCATCAGCTGGCCGCCCTGTTCCAGCCCTGTGATCAGCAGGGGCGAGCGATTGGCGCGCGCCGCGTACACCGCGGCACTGTAACCGGCCGGACCGGACCCCAGGATGATGAGCGGGCTGTGCGCGATCTCGGTCATGTATACTTTTCTCCGTCCGAAATGCCGGCAAACAAGTATTGTGCCGGCGCACGGCGCAACCTGCCATGACCACACCCACGAGGAACACCCCGGTTTGAGCCAGACGACATCCGTCACTGGCGGCGCCCGCTTTACCCAGGCGGTGATGAAGGCCGCCCGCGAGAGCGCCGCCATCGGCCTCGCAGTGCTGGCCCTGATGCTGTTCGTGGCGCTGGCGAGCTTCGATGTGCGCGATCCGGGCTTTTCCTATTCGGGTTCCGGCGAGGCCGTGCACAACCGCACCGGCTGGCTGGGCGCCTGGGTGGCCGACCTGCTTTATTTCCTGTTCGGCCGGCCTTCCTTCCTGTTTCCGGCCATGCTGGCCGTGGCTGCCTGGCTGCTGCTGCGCCGTTCGCAGGCGTTGAGCCCGGTCACCCGCGCCAATGCGGCGGTGCGCATCGGTGGCTTCGTGCTGTTGCTGGCCGCCAGCTGTGGCCTTGCCACGTTGCACTGGGATCCGGGCGCCTTGCGCCAGTCGGCGGGCGGCGTGCTGGGGCAGCTGACCGGGGGCGGCATCGCTGCGGCGTTACAGACGCTGGGCGCCACATTGCTGTTGCTGGCCGCCTGGCTCGCCGGCGCGACGCTGGCCTTCCACGTCTCGTGGTTCGAGGTGATGGATGCGGTGGGCCGCGGCTTCTGGCGCGGTGTGAACTGGCTGCGCGATCATTTCTCTTCCCGGCGCGAGGTCGCCGAGGGGCAGGAGCGCAAGCGGGCGCGCAAGGAGTCGGTGAAGCTCGAGCAGCAGAAGAAGCCGATGCGTGTGGCGCCGGTGATCGAATCCCCGCCGCCGCCGGTGGAGAAGAGCGAGCGGGTGGAGAAAGAGCGCCAGGTGGCGCTGTTCGACGGGCCGCATTCCAGGGAGCTGCCGCCGCTCAAATTGCTGGATGATCCGCCGCCGCGCGTCGCCACCTATTCGGAAGAGGCGCTGGAAGCGCTGTCGCGTCTGGTCGAGATCAAGCTCAAGGACTTCGGCGTCGAGGTCGAAGTGGTCGCGGTGCATCCGGGGCCGGTGGTCACGCGCTTCGAGATGCGGCCCGCGCCCGGCGTGAAGGTGAGCCAGATCAGCGGTCTCGCGAAGGATCTGGCGCGCGCGCTGTCGGCGATCAGTGTGCGTGTGGTCGAGGTAATTCCCGGCAAATCGGTGATGGGCCTCGAGATCCCGAACGAGAAGCGCGAGATGGTCACGCTGGGCGAGATCATCAAGTCGAAGGCCTACGAAGAGGTGTCCTCGCCGCTGGCGCTGGCCCTGGGCAAGGACATCGGCGGTGCGCCCGTGGTGGCCGATCTTGCGCGCATGCCGCATCTGCTCATCGCCGGCACCACAGGGTCAGGCAAATCGGTGGGCATCAACGCCATGGTGCTGTCGCTGCTCTACAAGAGCACCGCCGAGCATGTGCGGCTGATCATGATCGACCCGAAAATGCTGGAGCTCTCCGTGTACGAGGGCATCCCGCATCTGCTGGCTCCGGTGGTCACCGACATGAAGCAGGCCGCCAATGCGCTGCGCTGGTCGGTGGCCGAGATGGATCGGCGCTACCAGCTGATGGCCGCCCTGGGCGTGCGCAACATCGCCGGCTTCAACCGCAAGGTGAAGGATGCCATCGAGGCCGGCAAACCCATCAAGGATCCGGTGGACATGCAGCGGGCGGCCAACGACCCGTCCTTCGACCAGAAGACCATCCAGGATCTGGCGCCGCTGCCTTACATCGTCGTCATCATCGACGAACTCGCCGATCTGATGATGATCGTCGGCAAGAAGGTGGAGGAGCTGATCGCGCGCCTGGCGCAGAAGGCGCGCGCCTCGGGCATCCACCTGATCCTCGCCACGCAGCGCCCGTCGGTGGATGTGATCACCGGCCTGATCAAGGCCAATATCCCCACCCGCATCGCCTTCCAGGTTTCCGCCAAGGTCGATTCGCGCACCATCCTCGACCAGGGCGGCGCCGAATCGCTGCTGGGCCACGGCGACATGCTCTACCTGCCGCCGGGCACGGCGATTCCGACGCGCGTGCACGGCGCCTTCGTTTCCGACGAGGAGGTGCATCGCGTGGTCGAGGCGCTGAAGTCCACCTCGCCGCCGAACTACCTCGAAGACGTGCTGTCCGGTCCCTCGGCGCCACTGCCGGGTATCAGCGGCGAGGAGGAATACGCCACCGCCGCCGACGCCGAGCAGGATGCGCTCTATGATGAGGCGGTGAAGATCGTGCTCACCGAACGCAAGCCGTCGATCTCCTATGTGCAGCGGCGGCTGAAGATCGGCTACAACCGCGCGGCACGCCTGATCGAATCCATGGAAGCGGCGGGTCTGGTCGGGCCGCTGCAATCCAACGGAGGCCGTGAGGTGCTGGCGCCAGCGCCCCACGACGCCGACTGATGCAGGTACTGTGGTTGCAGCCTGTGATGAGGTTGCTGGTGGTGGCGGTGCTGATGCTGCCCATCCTGCCCGCCATGGCGGCCGACGCCGCGGCCACGCCGCTGGACCGGTATCTGAATGATCTTCGCACCTGGTCCGCGGATTTCACGCAGAGCGTCACCGACGCGCAGGGTCGCCGCATGCAGGATGGCGAAGGCCGTCTGGTCATCGTCCGTCCCGGCAAGTTCCGCTGGGAGTCCACGCCCGCGGGCGCCGATCCCGGCGCGCAGCTGCTGGTCGCCGATGGGAGCAATCTGTGGTTCTACGACCGCGACCTGGAGCAGGTCACCGTGCGCCCGCTTTCCGAGGCTCTGCCGCAGTCTCCGGCCATGCTGCTGGCGGGCGGCGCCGAACTGCGCTCGGCCTTCGAGCAGCGCAATGCCGGTCGCAGCGAAGGCCTCGACTGGGTGAAGGTGCTGCCGCGTGATCCGGCGTCCGACTTCCGTGAAGCTTCATTCGGTTTCCAGGGCACGCAGCTGGCGCGCATGGTCATCCTCGACCGCCTCGGCCAGCGCTCGCAGCTGCGATTCACCCAGGTGCTGCGCAACCAGCCGGTGGATCCCGCGCTCGTCGCCTTCAAGCCGCCCGCGGACGCCGACGTAATCGGTACCGCGCAGCCTTGAAGCCGGTACTGCAGCAGGACCTGAAGTATCCCCGGCTGTGGTTCCTCGCTGGCCTGCTGCTTGCCGTCGTGGTGGCGGTACTGAGCCTGCTGCCTGTCGCCAGCCTGCCGAGAATCCGCATATGGGACAAGATCGAGCATGCCACGGCCTATGTGCTGCTGGCGTTCTGGTTCGGCAGCGTGATCTTCCGGCGCGATCTGCCGGGCCTGTTCATCGCATTGCTGCTGTTCGGCGCTCTCATCGAGCTGGCGCAGGGCGCCATGGGGCTGGGGCGGCAGGCCGACTGGCATGATGTGCTGGCCAATGGCGTCGGTGCGCTGGCGGGAGTGCTGCTCGCGCTGACGCCGCTGGGGCAATGGGCGCATTGGGTCGAGAGGCTCTTTCGGGGTGGCAGGCGAACATGAGCGTCGGCGCGGGAACAGTGTGGCGCCCGCTCGCGGACCGGATGCGGCCGCGAAACCTGGATGAGGTCGTGGGGCAGCAGCACCTGGTGGCTCCGGGGCGTGCGCTGCGCGCGGCGCTGGATCGCGGCCCACCGCATTCGATGATCCTGTGGGGGCCTCCGGGAACAGGCAAGACCACGCTGGCGCGGCTGTTCGCGGCGGCGATGGATGCGCACTTCATCGCGCTGTCGGCGGTGATGTCGGGGGTCAAGGAGATCCGCGCCGCCGTGGAGGAGGCGCGCATGCAGCGCGCCGCCGGTCGCATGACGCTGCTGTTCCTCGACGAGGTGCACCGCTTCAACAAAGCCCAGCAGGATCTGTTCCTGCCCTTCGTCGAGGACGGGACCATCATCTTCATCGGCGCCACCACCGAAAACCCCTCGTTCGAAGTGGTGGGAGCGCTGCTGTCCCGCGCGCGGGTATATGTGCTCAAGCCGGTGTCCGCCGCGGACATCGTGCTGGTGCTGCGCCGCGCGCTTGCCGACCGGGAGCGGGGACTTGGCGGGCGCGGGCCGGATGGCGCGGATCTGGTCGCGGCGGAGGGTGTGCTCGAAGCACTGGCGCAGGCGGCCGACGGTGATGTGCGCCGCGCGCTGGGCCTGCTCGAGACGCTGGCGGACCTGTCCGAGGACGGCACGCTCACGCGCGAACGCGTGGCGGAACTGGCGTCGGGCACGCGGCGCCGCTTCGACAAAGGCGGCGACCAGTTCTATGACCAGATCTCGGTGCTGCACAAGGCGGTGCGCGGCAGTGATCCGGATGCCGCCCTTTACTGGCTGGCGCGCATGCTGGATGGCGGCTGCGATCCGGCCTATCTCGCGCGCCGCATCGCCCGCATGGCGGTGGAGGACATCGGTCTTGCCGATCCGCGCGCGCTGCCCATGGCGCTGGAGGCCTGGGAGGCCTATGAGCGGCTCGGCAGCCCCGAGGGAGAACTGGCGCTGGCGCAGTGCGTGGTGTTCCTCGCGGTGGCGCCCAAGAGCAACGCGGTCTACAAGGCTTTCGGCCAGGCGCGCGCGGATGTGGAGAAATTCGGCACGCTCGAAGTGCCGGCGCGCTTGCGCAATGCCCCGACGCGGCTGATGAAGGAGCTGGGCCATGGCGCCGGCTACCGCTACGCGCACGACGAGGGGGAGGGCTATGCCGCCGGCGAGCGCTACCTGCCCGATGAAATGCCGGAGCGGCGCTATTATTCACCGGTGCCGCGTGGCTTCGAGCTCAAGGTGGGCGAGGCGATGGCGCGGCGCAGGACACTGGACGAACAAAGGAAGAAGGAAACGTGATCGACCCGAAACTGCTGCGCAGCGCGCCGGAAGAGGTGGCGCGCAATCTGGCCCGCCGCGGCTTTGCGCTGGATCTGGATGCACTGCGCGCCCTCGAGGAGCGGCGCAAGCAGGCCCAGGTCGAGGCGGACCGCCTGCGCGCCGAGCGCAATGCCGTGTCGAAGCAGGTCGGCATCGCCAAGGGCCGCGGCGAGGACGCCGCGCCGCTGCTGGCGCGCGCCGAAAGCCTGGGAGGCGATCTGGCCGCGGCGGAGGCGGCCATCGCCGCCGTGCAGGTCGAAGTCGATGCGCTGCAGCTCGGCTTGCCGAACCTGCTGCAGGAGGACGTGCCTGACGGGCGCGATGAATCGGCCAACCAGGAAATCCGTCGCTGGGGCAGGGCGCGCGAGTTCGACTTCAAACCGCGCGATCATGTGGATCTGGGTGAGCGCCTGGCGCACGGCATCGATTTCGAGGCCGGCGCCCGCCTTTCCGGCGCGCGCTTCGTGGTGCTGCGCGCGGCCATTGCAAGGCTGCATCGCGCGCTCGGGCAGTTCATGCTCGATCTGCACACGCGCGAGCATGGATACACCGAAGTGTATGTGCCGTACCTGGTTTCTCCCGCGGCGCTGACCGGCACCGGGCAACTGCCCAAGTTCGAGCAGGACCTGTTCGCCGTGTGCAGCGAGCAGGGCCATTACCTCATCCCCACGGCGGAAGTGCCGGTTACCAATCTGGTGCGCGACCAGATCCTCGATCCGCTGGAGCTGCCGCTGAAGCTGGTGGCGCACACGCCCTGCTTCCGCTCGGAGGCCGGTTCGCACGGCAAGGACACGCGCGGCATGATCCGCCAGCATCAGTTCGACAAGGTGGAGATCGTGCAGATCGTCGAGCCGGCGCGCTCGCGCGCGGCGCACGAGGAGCTGACAGCCCATGCCGAAGCGGTGCTGAGGCGCCTGGAGCTGCCGTATCGCGTGGTGGCGCTGTGCGGCGGTGATGTCGGCTTTTCCAGCAGCAAGACCTATGATCTGGAAGCCTGGCTGCCGGGCCAGCAGCGCTATCGCGAAATTTCCTCGTGCAGCAATTTCGAGGCTTTTCAGGCGCGGCGGATGCAGGCACGATGGCGTAATCCGGCCACCGGAAAGCCCGAGCCCGTGCATACGTTGAACGGTTCTGGGCTTGCGGTGGGGCGCGCGCTGGTGGCGGTGCTGGAGAATGGGCAGAACCAGGATGGCTCCATCAGCCTTCCGGCTGCGCTGCATCCCTATTTCGGATCGGCCCGTATCGAAGCACCTGTGACCTGACCTACTCTGCACTCAAGGAGAAATGGTGAAAGGACATCTGATTCCACTGTTGATGGTGACGGCGGTTGCGCCGGTGCTGGTGGCCTGTGCTCGCGAAGGCGAGCTGGCGGTGCGCCCGGGTTCACCGGTGGCGGCGCCGCTGGAGACACGCGCTGACAATGGCGCGGGCTTCCGTCCGGCCTTCGAAGGGCAGACCCGCGCGCCGGCTGCGAACAGCGGCGTGAAGCTCGATGTGCAGGTCGTGGCCAGCGGCCTCGACAACCCGTGGGCAGTGGAGTTGCTGCCTGATGGGCGTTTCCTGATCAGCGAACGCCCGGGCAACCTGCGCATCATCGGTGCGGATGGCCGCAAGTCCGAGCCCATCGCCGGCGTGCCGCCGGTATATGCCGCCGGGCAGGGCGGAATGCTCGATGTGGCGCTGGACCCCCAGTTCGCGACCAATCGCACCATTTACTGGAGCTACTCGGAGCCGCGCCAGGGAGGCAATGGCACCGCCCTGGCACGGGGCGTACTGGTGGAGGATGGCGCTCTGCGGGTCGAAAACGTGCAGGTCATCTTCCGGCAGATGCCCACCTTCGAATCGAACCTGCATTTCGGATCGCGCATCGTCTTTGCGCCGGATGGAACGCTGTTCCTCGCATTGGGCGAGCGTTCGATGCCGCAGGCAAGGGTGCAGTCGCAGGATCTGGACAGCCATTTCGGCAAGGTGGTGCGCCTGAATCCCGACGGCAGCGTGCCGGCGGACAATCCCTTCACCGGTCGCGGTGATGCCAAGCCCGAGATCTGGTCATACGGTCACCGCAACATCCAGTCCGCCGCCCTCGACAGCGCCACCGGCAAGCTGTGGACGATCGAGCATGGTCCGCGGGGCGGTGATGAGCTCAACCTGCCGCGCGCCGGGCACAACTATGGCTGGCCGGTGATCAGCTATGGCATCAACTATTCCGGCGAGAAGATCGGCGAGGGCATCACCGCGAAGGAGGGCATGGAGCAGCCGGTGTACTACTGGGACCCGGTGATTGCCCCCTCGGGCATGATCGTCTATCGCGGCCAGCTGTTCCCACAGTGGGATGGCAGCATCTTCGTGGGCGGTCTTGCCAGCATGAAGCTGGTGCGGCTGCAGATGGAAGGCGAGCGCGTGGTCGGTGAAGAGTGGCTGCTGCAGGAGCGCAACATGCGCGTGCGCGATGTGCAGCAGGGGCCGGATGGGGCCATCTACGTCGTGGCGGATGGACCCAACTCCACGTTGTTGCGCCTGCGCCCGGCTGCTTCCGGCGGAGACTGATTCTTTGCATCCGGAGACGGGGGGCTCCTGGGGGTTCCAGCCCCGCGTGCTGATTGGCAGCACCGTGCTGATCGCGGTGCTGATGCTGGCGCTGGTGCTCATTCCGCAGGCGCTGTCCCGGCAGGCGCGCATGGAAGTGCTGCGCAGCCATGTGGGAGAGGTGGCGCGGGTTGCCGCGTCGGTGGTCGATGGCGATGCGCACCGGCATCTGCTCGAAGGCCAGGGCTCGGCTGAAGAGCTGGCCGCGGCGCGGGCGCCTTTGCTGCGTCTGCATCGCGCCTGGCGCGAGGCGCGCTATGTGTACACCATGGGCATGCGCGACGGCGCGACCTTCTTCGTGCTCGACACCGCCCAGGATGAGGAGTTTGCCGCCGAGCGCGCCCTGCGCATGTCGGAGTATCTGGAACCCTTCCGGTTGCGCGAGGAGTACGAGAGCGACTGGCTGGACGAGCTGGCCGCGGGCCTCACCTATGTCAATCCCGCATACCAGCACGACGATTATGGCTATTTCCTGACCGGCCATGCGCCGGTGAGTGATTCGGCCGGCAAGGTCGCGGGGTTCGTCGGCGTGGATTTCGACCTCGACTACTTTCTTGCCGAAGAAGCCCGGTTCCGGCGCATCGAGCTTGCGAGCATCCTCGGTGCGTTGCTGCTGTCGATGGTGCTGGGGTGGGTCTATGCCCGGCACCACTATTTGCAGCAGGCGGAATTGCGCTACCACTACGAGTCGTCCATGAACGATTCGCTCACCGGGTTGCTGAACCGGCGCGGCGCGGATGCCGCCATCCGTTCCGCCACTGAAAGTGGTGCGGGCGAACGGCACAGATCGCATGCCGCGCTGCTGGTCGATATCGATCACTTCAAGAACATCAACGATACCTGTGGTCACGCCGAGGGCGACGCCGTCATCGCGCGGCTGGCCCAGGTGCTGCGCATGCCGCTGCATCCGGGAGCCGTGCCGACGCGTCTGGGCGGCGACGAGTTCCTGCTGTTCGTGCCGGATTGCGATCAGGCGACGGCGCAGCGCATCGCCGAGCAGCTGCTGGATGAGGTGCGCAAGGCCGCGGGCCATGGCACGACGCCTTTTGCCGTTTCGGTGGGTGTGGCGGTGGTGCAGGCCGAGGAAGGGGGGTTCGATTTGCTGTATGGCCGCGCCGACAGCGCGCTGTACCAGGCCAAGTCGCGAGGCAAGAACCGTTACGCCATCTTCGATGTTGCCAGCGTCGGCATGGTGGACAAGGAGGGGGGCGACCAAGCACGATGAGGAAATCCGCGGCGGGGGCGCCGGTGCCGAGAGGCAAGGGCGAGCGGACGTCATGGCATTTCCACAGGGAACGAGAATGAAAAGACGCACCACCTTGCGCGCGGGCTGGATGGGAGCTTGTCTCCTTGCGGTCACGGCCCCGGCCGCATCGCAGGCCCAAAGCACCTTCAACCACTACGACGCAGCGCTCCTCTCGCAGGAGACGTATGTCAACGCCATCGTCGAGAACGCCGTGCGGGTGCCGATGCGCGACGGCGTGGGCCTCACTGCGGACATCTATCGCCCGGATGCCGAGGGGCAGTTCCCCACCATCCTGGTCCGCACGCCCTACAACAAGAGTTCCGCGGACGACATCGAGAACGCCAAACGCTATGCCCGCAGGGGCTATGTGCTGGTGATGATGGATGTACGCGGCCGTTTCGCTTCGAAGGAAGCGCCGTACTACGCCTATCGGCATGAGGCTGACGACGGCTTCGACACCGACGAATGGATCGTCAAGCAGCCCTGGAGCAACGGCAGGATCGGCACGCTGGGCGGCTCCTATCTGGGCTACACGCAGGTCAGCCAGGCGACGAAGCGCAATCCGCATCTGGTCGCCATGGCCGCCGACGTGACCAGCAGCGCGATCCACCAGGGCTGGACCTATGTGGATGGTGCTTTCCATCTGGGCTTCACGCTGCCCTGGGGCGCCGGCGTCGTGCATGGCAATGCCGGCCAGAACGTCGGCAAGGTCGACTACGCGCATCTGCCCGTGATCGAGGCCGATCAGGTGATGGGCAATGTCAATCCGCATTACCGCGACTGGCTGGAGCACCCGCTGCAGAACGATCCGTACTGGAAGAACATCAGCTTCGAAAAGGAAGCGAAGAAGATAAAGGTTCCGTTCCTGGTGGTGCAGGGCTGGTTCGACATCTTCCTGCGCGGCGCGCTCGATGATCAGATCAACATCACGAGGGCGGGCAACCGGAACAAGCACCTGATCATCGGCCCCTGGGTCCACGACAAGTATCTGGGCACCCGCAAGGGCGGCGGCAGCTTCGATTTCGGTCCGGAAGCCGATCTCGACACCACCAGGATCTACCAGGCCTGGCTCGACCACTGGCTCAAGGGTGTGCCGAACGGCGTCGAGAAGCGTCCGCCGGTGACGCTGTTCATCATGGGCGAGAACAAGTGGCGCAACGAGAACGAGTGGCCGCTGGCGCGCACCCGTTACACCAGGTACTACCTGCACAGCGACGGCAAGGCCAATACCGCCAGCGGTGACGGTGTGCTGAGCACCACGAAGCCCGGCAGCCAGACGCCGGACCGCTATGTCTACGATCCGGCCGACCCGGTGCCGACGCTGGGCGGCAATGTGTGCTGCAGTTCAGTGCCTTCGGGCAGTCGTGACCACCGCTCGATTGAGACCCGCCCCGACGTGCTGGTCTACACGACGCCGGTGCTCACCGACGCGGTGGAAGTCACCGGCCCCATCAAGGCCAGGCTGTTCGCCGCGACCGACGCGCGCGATACCGACTGGGTGGTGCGGCTGATCGATGTGCATCCGGATGGGGTGGCGCAGAACCTGCAGGATGGCATCCTGCGCGCGCGCTATCGCAAGGGGAACGACAGGAAGCCCACGCTGGTCGATGCCGGCAAGGTCTATGAGTACGACATCGACATGTGGGCCACCAGCAATGTGTTCCTGCCGGGGCACCGCATCCGCATCGAGATCACCAGCAGCAATTTCCCGCGCTTCGATCGCAACCTGAACACGGGTGAGGATCCGGCCACGGGCACGCGCATGGTGAAGGCTTCGCAGACCATCCACCATTCGGCGCGTTATCCCTCGCACGTGGTGCTGCCCATCATTCCGCGCTGATTCGTCCCGTCGTTAAGGCGATGCCGGGGTTCCCGGCATCCGCCATCTCCGGGCTCCGGCCATCCTGTGGGGGTGTTGCTGGCGGCTGGCCCGTACCCGTGCTAGATTGCCTCATCAAATAAAGATTTGCTTATATGTTGAACAATCCAACTCACCCCTCGGATCTCTCCCGTTTCGTTCACGCTCTGAAGGCGGTGGCCGATCCCACCCGTGTGCGCCTGCTGGCGCTGCTGAGCCATGGCGAGCTGGCGGTTCATGAAATATGTCAAATTCTGGATCAAAGCCAGCCGCGAGTGTCGCGTCATCTGCGCCTGCTGACGGAGGCGGGGTTCCTGGTGCGCTTCCGCGAGCAGAAGCTGGTCTATTACCGCCCGCCGGCCGAAGGACAGGGCCGCGCCTGGTGGGATCTGCTGCGCCAGATGCTGAGCATGGACGATGCGCAGCTGGAGCAGGACCGGCAGCGCATGATTTCCGTGCGGAGCGGACTGCAAGGCGCGGCGTCGGCGGCATCGGCGCAGGGACCTGACGGGCTGGAGGATCTGGCGGCGCTGTTGCTGGAAGAGATCGGTCCGGTGGGCATTGGCTCGCTGCTGGATATCGGCACGGGCACCGGCCGCATGATCGAGGTGCTGGGCCGGCGCGCCCAGCATGCGGTGGGTGTGGACATCTCCACTTCGGCGCTGAAGCTGGCGCGCACGCGCGTGCACGGCGCGGGCCTGGCGCATGTGGAGTTCCAGCGCGGCGACATGTATCGCCTGCCCAGCCCGGATGCCAGCTTTGATCTGGTGTCGCTGGATCGCGTGCTGGCAGGGGCTGAGCGTCCGGAAGCGGCCATCGCCGAAGCGGCGCGCGCATTGAAGGCCGGCGGTCGCCTGCTGATCGTCGAGAGTTTCGATGACATCGCTGCCCGCGGCGACAATCCGCTGCGGTTGCTGCGGCGCTGGATTGCCGCGGCCAGGTTGCAGGCGCAGCGCCTGCATCCCTGCTACCTCGAGAGCGGGCACTACCTGATCGCGCTGGCGGGCCGTCCCGAAGCGCAGCAGGCCGCCGCATGAGCAAGGAAAATCCGCAGACGGCGAGGGTCGCGCCGGCATCCGGCAAGACCGGGGACGTGGTCGTGTCCTTCGAGTTCTTTCCGCCTGGTGATGCCGCGATGGAGCAGACGCTGTGGCAGTCGCTGCTGCGCCTGGCGCCGCTGGGGCCGCGCTTCGTCTCGGTCACCTATGGCGCTGATGGCTCGACGCGTGAACGTACGCACAATGTCGTGACCCGGCTGAAGCGGGAGACCGCGCTGACTCCGGCGCCGCATCTCACCTGCGTGGGTGCGCCGCGCGGCGAGATCCTGGATATTGCGCGCGACTACTGGGCGGCCGGCGTGCGGCATATCGTCGCCCTGCGTGGCGATCCGCCGCAGGGCGCCGGGGGCTACCTGCCGCATCCGGATGGCTTCGCCTATGGAGTGGATCTGGTGCGCGGGCTGAAGTCGGTGGGAGATTTCGACATCTCGGTGGCGGCCTATCCAGAGACGCATCCGGAGGCCAGGAATGCCGAGTCCGATCTGGACAACCTCAAGGCCAAGATCGATGCCGGCGCGACCCGCGCCATCACGCAGTTCTTCTTCGATACCGATGTGTTCCTGCGTTTCCGTGACCGCTGCGCGGCGGCTGGCATCAGCACGAGCCTGGTGCCCGGCATATTGCCCATCACGCGTTTCACGCAGCTGACACGTTTCGCCAAACGCTGCGGCGCCAGCGTGCCCTCGTGGCTGCATGCCCGCTTCGATGGTCTGGATACGGACCCTGAAACGCATCGGCTGATTGCCGCCGCGGTGGCCATCGAGCAGGTCGAGGCGCTGCGGCGCCATGGCGTCAACGAATTCCATTTCTACACCCTCAACCGCGCCGAACTCACGTTCGCTATCTGTCATGCGCTGGGGGTGCGACCGGCGTCGCCGGTGCTGGCTGCGGAGGCAAAAGCATGACCCTTGAAAAGCGTGTCGAATCTTTCCGGCGGCTGCTGGCCGAGCGCATCCTGGTGCTCGACGGCGCCATGGGCACGATGATCCAGGCGCAGCGGCCGGACGAGGCGGCCTATCGCGGCCAGCGCTTCCGCGACTGGACCTGCGATCTCAAGGGCAACAACGACCTGCTCACCATCACGCAGCCGCAGCTGGTGCGCGACATCCATGCGCGCTACCTGGATGCCGGCGCGGACATCATCGAGACCAACACCTTCAGCTCCAACGCGCCGGCGCTGGGCGACTACCGCATGGAGGGTCTGGTCACCGAGCTGAACCTGGCCGGAGCGAGGCTGGCACGCGAGGTGGCTGACGCCCACATGGCGCGCACCGGCAGCACGTGCTTCGTGGCCGGCGCCATGGGGCCGACCAACCGTACGGCGTCGCTGTCGCCCAACGTCAACGATCCGGGGTTCCGGGCGGTGACCTTCGACCAGCTTGCCGCGACCTATGAGGAATCGGCGCGCGCGCTGATCGAGGGTGGGGTGGACCTGCTGCTCATCGAGACCATCTTCGACACGCTCAATGCCAAGGCCGCGCTGTTCGCCGCGCGCCGCGCCATGGCGGCGCTGGATGTGGAGGTGCCGATCATCGTCTCCGGCACGATCACGGATGCCTCGGGTCGCACCTTGTCGGGCCAGACCGTCGAGGCGTTCTGGAATTCGATCCGCCACGCCAGACCCGCGGCCGTGGGGCTCAACTGTGCGCTGGGCGGCAAGCAGCTGCGGCCCTACGTGGAAGAGCTGTCGCGCATCGCCGATGTGCCCGTCATCGCCTATCCCAATGCGGGCCTGCCCAATGCCTTCGGCGAGTACGAGGAGCATGCCTGCCAGACGGCGGAAATCCTGCGCGAATACGCCAGCAGTGGGCTGGTGAACATAGTGGGCGGCTGCTGCGGCACCACCGCCGACCATATCGCCCATGTCCGGGAAGCGGTGGCTGGCCTGCCGCCGCGCCGTCTGCCGCATCGTCCGGTGCGCTGCCGGCTCTCGGGACTCGAGGCGATGGAGATCGGCCCCGAGAGCCTGTTCGTCAACGTCGGTGAGCGAACCAACGTCACCGGCTCGGCGAAGTTCCGCAAGCTGATCGAGGCGGACGATTACAGCGGCGCGCTCGATGTTGCGCGTACCCAGGTTGCCAGCGGCGCGCAGATCATCGACATCAACATGGACGAGGGCATGCTGGATTCGGAGGCGGCCATGCACCGCTTCCTCAACCTCGTGGCCTCGGAGCCGGACATCGCGCGCGTGCCGGTGATGATCGACTCCTCCAAGTGGACCGTCATCGAGACGGGCCTGAAGTGTCTGCAGGGCAAGGGCGTCGTGAACTCGATCAGCCTGAAGGAAGGCGAGGCCGAGTTCCTGGAGCGTGCCCGTGCCATCCGCGCCTATGGTGCCGCCATGGTGGTGATGGCCTTCGACGAGCAGGGGCAGGCCGATACCGTCGAGCGCAAGGTCGGCATCTGCGAGCGTTCCTACCGGCTGCTCACGGAGAAGGCCGGCGTGCCGCCGGAAGACATCATCTTCGATCCCAACATCTTCGCTGTGGCCACCGGCATCGAGGAACACAATGGCTATGCGCGCGACTTCATCGAAGCCACCGCGCTGATCCGCGAACGCTGCCCGCATGCGCTTATCAGCGGCGGCGTGAGCAATGTCTCCTTCTCGTTCCGCGGCAACGAGCCGGTGCGCGAGGCCATGCACTCGGTGTTCCTCTACCACGCCATCCGCGCCGGCATGAACATGGGCATCGTCAACGCCGGGCAGCTCGCCATCTATGAGCAGATCGATCCGGACCTGCGCGAGCGCGTCGAGGACGTGATCCTGAACCGCAGGAGCGACGCCACCGAGCGCCTGCTGGAGATCGCCAGCCGCTTCAAGGGCGAGGGCGGCGCCAAACGCACCGAAGATCTGACCTGGCGCACCTGGCCGGTGGACAAGCGCATCGAGCATGCGATGGTGCAGGGCATCGATGAGTTCATCGTCTCCGATGCCGAAGAGGCGCGCAGTCTCTTCGCAAGGCCGCTGCAGGTCATCGAAGGGCCGCTGATGGACGGCATGAACGTGGTCGGCGACCTGTTCGGCGCCGGCAAGATGTTCCTGCCCCAGGTGGTCAAGAGCGCGCGCGTGATGAAGAAGGCGGTGGCGTACCTGATCCCCTACATCGAGCAGGAGAAGGCGGCTACCGGCAACACGCACCAGTCGGCTGGCCGTATCGTGCTGGCCACCGTCAAGGGCGACGTGCACGACATCGGCAAGAACATCGTCGGTGTGGTGCTCCAGTGCAACAATTTCGAGGTCGTGGACCTGGGCGTGATGGTGCCCGCGAGCAAGATCCTGGAAGCCGCGCAGCGCGAACAGGCGTCGATGATCGGCCTGTCCGGTCTCATCACGCCGTCGTTGGACGAGATGGTGCATGTGGCGCAGGAGATGCAGCGCGAGGGTTTCACTCTGCCGCTGCTGATCGGCGGCGCGACCACTTCTCCGGCGCACACGGCCGTGCGCATCGACCCGCAATACGAAGGCCCGGTGGTCTATGTGAAGGATGCTTCGCGCGCGGTGGGTGTGTGCCAGCAACTGGTGTCGCCCGAGTCGCGTGATCCGTTCGTGAAGCGGACCAAGGCCGAGAATGCCACGCGCCGCGAGCAGCATTCGGGCCGCAGCGTCAAAGGTCCGCAGCTGACGCTATCGCAGGCGCGCGCCAACCGTATCGTCACGGACTGGAAGCAGTATCGTCCGCCGGCGCCGAAGATGCTCGGCGTGCGCGCCTTCGATGACTATTCCTTGCGCGAACTGGCGCGCTACATCGACTGGACGCCGTATTTCCAGGCCTGGGAGTTGCGCGGACATTTCCCTGACAACCTGCTCGATCCGGTCTGTGGCGAGCAGGCCGCGGAGCTGTACGCCGACGCCCGGCAGATGCTCGAGCGCATCATCGACGAGCGGTGGCTGACGGCCAGCGGCGTCTTCGGGTTGTTCCCCGCGAACAGCGTCGATGAAGATGTGGAGATCTATGCTGACGAGAAGCGCGACCGCGTGATCGCGCGTCTGCACTTCCTGCGGCAGCAGAAGGATCTGCCGGAGGGCAAGCGCCACGGCGCGCTGTCGGATTTCATCGCGCCGCGCGATTCAGGCGTGCCCGACTACATCGGCGCCTTTGCGGTGACCGCGGGGCTGGGCATCGAGGAGCCGTTGCGGCGTTTCGAGGCGGCCCATGACGACTACTCCGCGATCACGTTGAAGGTGCTTGCCGACCGTTTCGCCGAGTCCTTCGCGGAGCGGCTGCATGAGCGCGTGCGGCGCGAGTTCTGGGGTTATGCGGCGGACGAGCGGCTGACCAACGCCGCGCTGATCCGTGAGGGCTATCGCGGCATCCGGCCGGCTCCCGGCTATCCGGCCTGCCCGGACCATACCGAGAAGAGCACCCTGTGGAATCTGCTCGACGTGAGCGGGCGCACGGGCATGTCGCTGACGGAATCCTTCGCCATGCATCCGGGCGCCACGGTGGCGGGCTGGTACTTTGCCCATCCCGAGTCCCGCTATCTGAACATCGGTCGCATCGACCGGGATCAGGTGGAGGACTACGCCGTGCGCAAGGGCATGAGCGTGACGGAAGTGGAGCGCTGGCTCGCGCCCAATCTGGGCTATGAGCCGGTGCGCAGCGTGGCCTGACGCCCGGAGCTTTCGGGGCGGCTCAGCAACAGCCGTTGGGGCAGCTCCACTTGCGTTCGAGCTGGGCGCGGAAGAAATCTTCCGCGCTCATGGGCCGCTGCCGCGGCTGCGTGCGTTGCATGTGCGCGAGGTATTTCTGGTAGGCGTCGTCGCCGGTGACGCCGCGCAGCAGATTGAGGCCGGCCGAGAGGAACTGGCGCATCAGTGCGACCCCGGCAGTGCCGCTGCATCCAGCTGCGTGCGGACATACGGCGCTTCCGAGCTGTGCGGCACGGGCAAGCCGCGCCGGCAGCGCGCGCAGATGCGCAGCATCTCGATGATGATGACCCACATCAGCAGCGCGAAGAAGATCGTCAGCCAGCCGTCCAGACGCTGGTTGAAGATCAGGGCCGGCGCGACGGCGGCCCGGTCCGGCGGCAGGGCGCCCGCGGCGAGCTTCGCGGCCATGTCGTTGGCGGCCGCGAAGAACCCGAGCTTGGCGTCGGTGCTGAATATCTTCTGGAAGGCGGCCGTGGTCGTCACCGTCGCGATCCATGCCAGCGGCAAACCAGTGACCCATGCATGGCGCAGCTTGCCGTTCTTGATGAGCACGCCGGTGGCCACGGTCAGCGCGATGGCCGCGAGCATCTGGTTGGCGATGCCGAACAGCGGCCAGAGGATGTTGATGCCGCCGTTGGGATCGATCACACCCACATACAGAAAATAGCCCCAGGCGCCCACCATCAGCGTGGAGGAGATCAGCACCGACGGATACCAGGAGGTGCGGGCCATCGCCGGCCAGATCTGTCCCAGCGCGTCCTGCACCATGAAGCGTCCGACGCGCGTGCCGGCATCCACCGTGGTGAGGATGAAGATGGCTTCGAACATGATCACGAAGTGATACCAGAGCGCCAGCAGACCCTGGCCGAAGGCGGAACCGAAGATGTTCGCCATGCCCACCGCCAGCGAGGGCGCGCCGCCCGTGCGATGGAACAGCGTCGACTCTCCCATCTGTTGCGCCAGGTTTTCCATCTGTTCCAGCGTCACCGGGTAACCCCAGCTGGTGATGGTGTCCACCGCGATCTGGGGCGCGCCGCCCACGACGCCCGCGCCGACGTTGATGGCGAAATATACGCCCGGATCCAGCAGCGCCGCTGCGATGATCGCCATCAGGGCCACGAAGGATTCCATCACCATGCCGCCATAGCCGATCAGCCGGATGTTGGCCTCGCTGGAAATGAGCTTGGGCGTGGTGCCGCTGCTCACCAGCGCATGAAAGCCCGAGATCGCGCCGCAGGCGATGGTGATGAAGACGAAGGGAAAGATCTTGCCCGCGAACACCGGGCCGGAGCCATCGGCGAAGCGGGTGAAGGCGGGCATCTTGATGTCGGGCTGGATCAGCAGGATGGCCACCGCCAGCACCACCACCACGCCGATCTTGAGGAAGGTGGAGATGTAGTCCCGTGGCGCCAGCAGCACCCACACGGGCAGGATGGCGGCGATCCAGCCATAGCCGATCACGAACGAGGCCAGCGGCAAACCATCCCAGTCGAAGTACGGGCCCAGCGTCTCGTGCCCGGCAATCCAGCCGCCGCCCATCACCGCGAGAATCAGCAGCACCAGGCCCAGCAGCGAACCCTCGAGCACGCGGCCCGGGCGCCAGCTGCGCATGTAGAAACCCACCAGGATGGCGATGGGAATGGTCGCGAAGACGGTGAATGTCGCCCAGGGGCTGTGCCGCATGGCATTGACGATGACGAGGCCCAGCACCGCGATGATGATGACCAGAATCATCAGTGTGGCGACCATCGCAGCCATGCCGCCGATCCGGCCCAGCTCGTCGCGTGCCATCTGCCCGAGGCTGCGGCCGTCGCGGCGCGTGGAGAGAAACAGGATCATCATGTCCTGTACGCAGCCGCCGAGCACCGCGCCCACCAGGATCCACAGCGTGCCGGGCAGGTATCCGAACTGCACGGCCAGCGTGGGGCCGACCAATGGGCCCGCGCCGGCGATCGCGGCAAAGTGGTGCCCGAACACCACCCAGCGATGGGTGGGCAGGTAATCGCGGCCGTTTTCCAGCCGCTCGGCAGGCGTGGCCCGGGTGGCGTCGGCAACCATGACCCGGGTCTCGATCCACTTCGCATAGAAGCGGTAGCCGAGGAAATAGATGCAGACCGCCGCCGTGACCAGCCACAGGGAGTTGATCGGCTCGTCGCGCTGCAGGGCGATGCCGCCCAGGGCAAAGGCGCCGACCAGCGCCAGAAGCACGCCAACGATTCTTGCCAGCATGGAAGCTGCTCCCCGTTTCTCCGGGAGAGTGTCGCAAGATCGACCTGTACCGCCAAGCCCCGGGGGAAGGGCTTTGCTAGAATCGCGGGCCTGGAAGGGTGGCAGAGTGGTCGATTGCACCGGTCTTGAAAACCGGCAACGGGCAACCGTTCGTGGGTTCGAATCCCACCCCTTCCGCCAATTTTCCGTACCAAGCCTGTTCAGGCGATCTCGTATCGACCATAAATGCCGCGAATGGTGATCTCGCCGTGGTAAGCCAGAGCTTCCCGGAATGAGCAACCCTTCAACCAGGAATAACGTCCTGATACTTCACAGCTAGTCGTCCTTCTGGGCCTGCCATGCGTGATAGCTGCATAGGCCGGCGGGAACCTGATCGTGAACAGTTAGGTTGGTGTGGCATATAGCGCACTTGAGATGACTGAGCCTGTATCCGCAGGCGGCACACATGCCGCACTCGAGAATGTAGGTGTCCTTTGTACATTCAGGACACATGTCATATGGGGGCTCCCCGCCATCCGTCATCGCAATATAGGCATCTCCGAAATAGCGCGCTTGGACGGCGACCTCCGCCACATCCGCGTATTCAGATTCCTTTCCGCATGATGAGCACGAGAAGGACACCTGAAAGACACTCGCGCTTTCTTCAATGTTCGGCCTAATAAGCTCTGAATCGCACTTGGGGCAGCGCAAATGCTCCTCGAGATCGCCTCCGATTTCGCTCGGCCATTCGAGTTCCGCTTGGGCGGTGCGGCACTCCTCCAGTTCCTTCTGATAAACGCTGGCTACGTTCAGGAGGTGCTGCCAAGTGTCCTCCCCAAGAAGTGCCAGGGGGGTTGTATCAAGGTGTTGAGTCGAGAAGTCGCGGACAATGACGAAGGTATCTGCAACCAGTTCCCGTAGCTTCGCCGGAGTCTCGCCGGTGAAGTAGTGTTCAATGTCATTGCGAATTCTGACTATGCTTTCTACAGGCTTCCAATCGAGGTGTACTCCCAGCGCTGCGAAGCGGTCCTTTATCTGGGGTAGGGTCGCGGTCCGCTTTCCATGACCAATGAAGACGACTTCTCCGGTGGGGTTCTTGCCGGGCACCATGTGCTCTTTCAGTAGAACGTCGTTCGAGTCTCTCGGCGATAGTCGCCGCAACTTCTCCTTGAAGAGGAGGAGAACCCCGGCAGTAATATTTCGCACGCCTGAGAGAACCCGGGCGCCGTCCTCAGACTGATAATCTTGAACACCGATCCGAATCGAACCAGCGGCATTTTCCAGCAGGTTCATGCTATGTCCTCTGGCGGAAAGTGCCCTTGATGCGAAGTGGATAGAACAATCCTGTTGGTCGGCGTTTCTTGGGGAACATAGTAGTCATCATGCCGCTGTTTCTTGTCTGCGCATCCAGGCGTTTATTGATCATCGGCCAAGGTGCTCTTGAGCAGGCAAGCAGTTTTCTATAGCGGAAGGGTGGCAAAGACCGCTTTATGTTTTCCAAGGCGTACGACATGCGTACGGCATTTGCCTTGGAAAGTATGAAATAGTATGATGATCTACGCATTTGCTGTCGATTGCAGCAGTTGATTCGGCCATTTGATTGTTGGAGGGTCGCCAAGCCATGAGCACCGTGCGCAAGACCATCACTGTGACCGAGACACAGGACGCTTGGATCGCCGCCCAAGTGCAGGCGGGGCGCTTCACCAACGATAGTGAGTTGATCCGCGACCTCATCCGTCGTGAGCAGGAGCGTGCCGGGCAGGTCGAGGCGTTGCGTCAGGCGCTGATTGATGGTGAGCGCAGCGGCGAACCACAGTCGTTCAATTTCGCAGCGTTTACGCGTCGGAAAGTGGCCCAACACGGCGGCTGACCGCCCGTGGCCGAATATCGCCTGAGTCTTGCCGCTCAGGACGACCTGGACGGCATCTTCGACTACACCGTGAGGGAATGGGGACTGGAGCAGGCCGTGAACTACGCGCGGGTGCTCGAAGATGCTTGCGCAATCCTCGCTGAAGCGCCGTCACAAGGGCAGGACTGCGGACATGTCCGTCCGGGATACCGGCGCCGGGCAGCGGAGCATCATTTCATCTACTACATCACCACGGACTACGGCATCGCCGTCATTCGCATCCTGCACGAGCGCATGCTCACTTCGTTGCACTTGTAGCGCGCAGCCGCAGGGTATTGGGCGGGGGCGGGCCGGTTCGAATCTCGCCCGTCCACCAAACGCTTCATGAGGGTTCGCAGCGGAGCGGCACTGCCCCCTCCCTGGGGCCGCACCGCTCCGCTGCTCGCCGTTTTAGCCTGCTTCCGGGTTCTTGTCGGTGCAGACGTATTCCTTGAGCCAGTAGGACGAGTCCATCTTCTTGAACCTCGCCTTGGTCTTCCATGGCCTTGTGAAGGTTTGCGGGTCGGTGATGGTGATCTCGTTCTCGAGGATCCTGCCGCCATCCTTCAGGCTGAAGCGCTCCTGGATCACCAGATCCTCGGAGTGGGGGATGCCGGCGCGGTCGAGAGTGGTCTCGCTGTTGAAGCCGGCCGAATCCACTACCAGCGTGTCGCCGTCCCAGTTGCCTGCGGACTGGCCCATCCAGTTGCGATCCAGATCGTCCATGGACGGCAGCTTTTCACCCAGGTAGACCAGGCGCGGCATGTGCTGGGCTTCGTGGATGAAAGAGATCTGCTTGGGCTCTTCCAGGATCTCGAACGGATACGGGGCAAACATCAGGCGGGGCAGGCCGTGCGGCAGGCATTGGGCCACCGGATCGGTGGTCTTGCCGGCTTTGCGGGCGGCGATCGCGGCGTTGTATTGGCGCCTGGCCTCGGCCTTGAACGGCGGCAGCTTGCCATCGATGGTTTTCACCGTGGACATGTCTCCGTCGACTATCCAGATGCCGGCCAGGGAGGGCGCGCCTTGCGCCATCAGGGGAATGGCCAGCGCCGCGCAGGCCAGGAATGTCACAGACATTTTCTTGAGCATGGTTTCTTTCCTGGTCACTTGGCTACGGTGAAGCCGTCTTCGGGGTGGTTGCGGTTGTTCTCTTCGCACACGTATTCCTGTATGCGAAGGTCCGGGCGCCAGGCGTAGTTGATCTTCTTGACCCACGGACGGGTGAAGTACACCGGATCGATGATGGTTACTTCGTTCTCCAGGTTTTCCCCGTTCTCGGTCTTGCGGATGCGTTCGATCGTGTAGAGCTGATCGGAATGGATGATGCCTTCCTCGTCGATCCAGGTGCGCGGATCGGTGCCCTTGGTCTCGATCACCAGCGTGTCGCCATCCCAACGGCCCACGGAGTAGCCGAGGAAGCTGGTCGGCACTTTCTCAGGCATGGGCTGATCCATGCGGATCTGACGGATGTTGTGCGCCACCTCGTGAACGATGGTGATCTTGCCCGGTGAATGGATGAACTGGATGGGATACGGCGAGTTCATCACGCGCGGAATTCCGTGCGGCCAGCAGTAGGCGGAGGCGTCGGCCATCGGGGTGCCGTCGGTTTCGGCCTTGATGCGTACATCGAGGTCGGCTTTGCCCTTGGCGGTCAGCGGCGGCAGCGTGCCCGTCGGGGTGCGGAAGCGGCGGTTGTAGTCCCGGATGGACCACACGCCGGACAGATCGCGCTTGTCTTCCATGGAAGAGCGCTGTGCGCGGTAGATGGGCTCGGGAAGAGGAGGTGCCGGACGATACAGATTTGCGCCGGCCTGTTGGGCGTTGGCCGTCATGGAACTGCTTCCGATGACAGCCAGTGTCAGTAATGCGATGCGTGCCTTCACTTTGATCCCCCACGGCATGTGTGATTCTTGGTTCGTTCCATTTTCGCTACTCATCACTATATGAGTAGAAAAAATGATGACAAGCAACAGCTCTGTGTGCGGCAGCTCTGTGTGCGGCGCTCCTTCTCAGGAAGGCGATCGCGCACTCTGGTAGTTGTTTGGCATAGTTTTTATGGTATAAATATTATTACTCAAAATCAAAAATAGAGAGTAGTTGGGGTCAGTCTTCTGGAGTGCCGATGGCTTGGGGGTGAGCTTGTCAGTTCCCCACCACAGTTGTACGCGCGCAGGTAGTCCGAACCCGCGGGGCCAGGGTGTGAGGGAGCATGCGCAGCAGTCTCAGGAATGCCGTCGGTATTGGCGTCGCTCCGCAACAAGCAGATGAATTCCGGTATCGCAGTGCGCCACCAGCGTACTGCGTACCTGTGCTCGTGTAGAAAACCAAACGTCTAAGGGGGATTTCAATGAAACCTGTATTGGCAATCGGAATCATTGCGTCTGCTGCAAGCATGGGTCTTGCAGCTCAGGTTCAGGCCCAGGAGCAGGATACGCTCGAAGAGGTGGTTGTCACCTCCACGCGCCAGACGTCCACGGTCAACAGGGTGGCGATGGCGGTGACGGCCATCACCCAGGAGGCCATCGACAATCAGGGCATCAAGGATGTCGCTGACCTCTCTCGCACAGTGCCTGGAATGACTTTCAGCCGTTCCGGCGGCGAGGGCAACCCGAATATCACCATTCGCGGCATCGGTGGAAACGGCGCGACCGTGGGGTCGCCGACCACCGGCGTCTACCTTGATGATTCGCCCCTGCAGCGGCGCAACATCAACGGTCTGATCACCGGCAACGGCTCGCCGTTCCCGCAGCTGTTCGACCTGGAGCGAGTCGAAGTGCTGCGCGGCCCGCAGGGCACGCTCTATGGCGGCTCCTCGCAGGGCGGCACGGTGCGCTTCATCACGCCGACGCCAAGCCTCACCGAGAAGTCGGGCCAGGCCAGCATCGAATACAACATGGTCGACGGCGGCGGCCCGGGCCACGAGCTCGCGGGCGCATTCGGCCTGCCGCTGATCGAGGACAAGCTGGGTGTGCGCGTCGCCGCCATCAGCCGCAAGTCCGGCGGATGGATGGACGCCTACTCCAAGTACGACGGTCATCAGTTCGCCAGCAACTACAACTGGTCGGAAGCGCGTTCGGTGCGTCTGACGGGCAAATACCAGATCAACGACAAGTGGTCGGTGACGCCTGCCTTCTACAATGGCTACGAGTACGCGAACGACACCAACAGCGGTGGTGAGCGTACCGGCCTGCCGGAGATCAACTTCGCCGGTGGCCTGATCCGCAATGGCGGCACGATGGGCTTCTTCGGTACGCAGGCGCAACTGGACGCCGCCATTGCCGCTGGCACCGTGCCTGCCGGCACCACGCGGGCCGGCGCTGCTCCGGGTGTCAGCGGCGTGACCATGGCCGCCGGCATGTATCCCTCGTGCACACTGAACCAGACGGCTGCCCAGTCGGCCTGCGTCACTTCCGGCGGCGTGGTGTTCTCCTTCCCGAACACCGTCATGCCGGCGTTTACCCAGGCTGCGCAGCCGTGGTTCGAAACGCTGAAGTTCGACTCGGCCAACGGCCGTTACTACACCACTGAAAACGTGCACTACGTGAATTCGCCGCGTACCACGAAGATCGACCTGCCGACCCTGACCTTCGATTTCGACGGCGACAGCATCGCGATCAAGTCGGTGACCAGCTACACCAAGGACCGGACCAGCGGCATGCGTTTCAACGGCGGCGGCGCCTCGGGCCGCGTGATGCCGCGCCGTCTGCTGGGCACGCAGCCCTGCGAGTACCCGTACAACGCCAAGTCTCCGACAGCGACGACGTGCTATCTGAATGCTGACTACTTCCCGGGCATGCCGGACAGCTATTCCTACTACTACTACTTCAACAATCGCAACGCCATCACCCAGGAGCTGCGTTTCTCGTCGCAGCCCGGCGAGTCGCGGCTGTCGTGGATCGGCGGTCTGTATTTCAATGACTCGAAGATCCACATGCATGGCGCCGAGCACTCGAACGAAGACCAGATGTCGTTGCGCTTCCGTGGCATGCCCGAGGCCTGGATCGTCGGCAACCAGTACCTTCCGGCCGACCTCTCCATGACTGGCGGCTTCTACCAGACCTCGCTGGTGCAGATGCCCAATGGCACGTATGCGGCGGCCGACATGGGCGACATCTCCGATCGCGAGATCTGGCTGCGCGAGAAGGAAATGGCGGTGTTCGGCGAACTGACCTTCGCGTTCACCGAGACCCTGAAGGTGACGGCCGGCGTCCGCCTGACGGACTACAGGCAGACCTTCGACCAGACGTACGGCGGTGCGGTTGCCGGCATTCCGCTGGCGGGAACCAGTGATACCAACCCGGCGGGTTTCGTGCCGGCGACGGATGCCGGTCTGGCCGCCAATTCGGCGAGCACGACCAGCACCGGCTTCACGCCGATCACCGATCCGTTCGATCTGCGGGCGATGGCGACCAATCTGGCTGGCTGCCCGACGGCGGCGGATTGCCCGTTCCAGTACACGCACCTGGAAGCGAAGGAGAAGCCGGTCAGCCCGAAGCTGGGTGTGTCCTGGCAGTTCACGCCGAACAACCTGGCCTACGCGACCTACTCGGAGGGTTTCCGGGCCGGCGGCGTGAACCCGGCGGTGCCGCCCGGCACCTGCGCGCAGGATCTGGCTGACCTTGGCCTGACGGGCATCGGTGTGCCGAAGACCTTCAAGGGCGACACGGTGGTGAGCTATGAGGCTGGCCTGAAGAGCCGCGTGGGCGGCCGCGTGCAGATCAACACCAGCGTGTTCTACATCGACTGGAAGGACATGCAGTTCAACATGGGGCTGCGTTGCGGCTTCGCCTTCGTCAACAACGCCGGTCATGCCGTGTCGCAGGGAGTGGATGTGCAGGCGAATGCCCGCTTCGGATCCTTCCTGCTCAATGGCGCGTTCGGCTACAACAAGGCTGAGTTCGCGGACGATGTGAGGAATCCGTCGTCGGGAGCCCTGCTGATGAACAAGGGCGACAATGTCGGTGTGCCGGACCTGACCGTGTCGGCCGGCGTGCAGTACGACTTCCTGACGTTTGGCAAGGGCGGCTTTGTGCGCGTCGACTACCAGTACGCGGGCGGGTACGACCGCAACCCGGGTGCGGGTGTCAGCACGCATGACCCGATCACCCACCGGGCCAACGCGGTGCGTTCAGTGAATGCCCGCGCGGGCGTGAAGCTGACGCCGGACCTCGACATGCAGGTGTTCGCGCAGAACCTGACCAACTCCATGGACCTGACGGGCCTGGCGCATGGTCAGGACTCCCTGACGACGACCGAAATGCACATGCGTCCGCGCATGATCGGTGCGTCGCTCAAATACCGCTTCTGATAGATAGATCGGAGTTCGGTGGCTGAAATTGCCGGGGTGCCGAAGGGCATCCCGGCTTTTTTTGTTCAGGGGCGTCCCGACATCCTGATTTGCTCAGGAGGGCAATCGGCGGTAATTTGAGCCAACAGAGAAGGGGGAGCTGTGCGGCTGGCATTGCTGACGGTGCTGTTTGCATCCTTGATGCCAGGTGCTTCCCGCGCTGAATGGCTCGAGGCCTCGAGCCCGCATTTCGTCGTGTACGCCGACGACAGCGAACGGGACATTCGCACCTTTTCCGAGCAGCTTGAGCGCTTCCATGCCGCGATCAGCGTGGTCACGAACACGCCTACCGAGACTCCCAGCCCATCGAACCGGGTGACGGTCTTCGTGGTGCGGAATTCGACGGAGGTTCGCAGGCTTTACGGTGACCGCACGGCGGATGTCGGCGCGTTTTACGTGCCGCGTGCCGGCAGCTCCGTGGCCATCGTGCCCAACATCAGGACGGGCACAATGGATCTGGATCAGTCGATGATCGCGCTACTGCATGAATATGCCCATCATTTCATGTGGACCAACAGTACATTCGCGATGCCCCGCTGGTATTCGGAGGGTGGGGCGGAGTTCTTCGCCTCGGCGAGCTTCTTTCCGGACGGCAGAGTGGGCATTGGCCGGCCTGCGATGCATCGTGCCGGCGAGCTTTCCTATGCACGCGACGTGAAGGTTTCGGAGCTTCTCGACACCGATGCCAAGCGCGATGACAAGGGATCCGATGCGTTCTACGGGAAGAGCTGGCTGCTGTTCCACTATCTGACGTTCGACACGGGGCGCAAGGGGCAGCTGCGAAACTATGTGCGCCTGATGTCCCAGGGAAGCACTTCTCTGGATGCCGGCCGGGAAGCTTTCGGCGATCTGCGTGCGCTCGACAGGGAACTGGATGCCTACGTGCGCAAATCGAGGATATTGGCTTTCACGCTGTCCGCGAACATTCTGGAGACTGGAGTGGTCGTCGTGAGACGGCTTCGGGAGGCCGAAGCCGCTGCCATGCCGGTTCACATTCGCTCGCGCGTTGGTGTCAATCTGGAACAGGCGGAGGCCTTGCTGCCGGATGCCCGGGCCGTCGCCGCGCGATATCCACAGGATCCCGCCGTTCTGGCCATGCTGGCCGAAGCCGAGCACGACGCGCGGAACCACGCGGAGGCGATAGCCGCCGCCGATGCGGCCCTGGCCCAGGACCCGTCATTGGTCAGAGCCTATATCCAGAAAGGGCAGTCATTGTTCCTGCTGGCCGCCGAAGATCCGGATGACGGCGCTGCCTACATGCGGGCACGTGAGCCCTTTCTGGCTCTGAACAAACTGGAGCCGGATCACCCGGTTCCGCTGGTCTACAACTATCTCACCCTTGCGGCGCAGCAGCGGGAGCCCAGCGAGAATGCCATGGCCGGGTTGCGCCGCGCGGCCGAGCTGGCGCCTTTTGATTCGTCACTGCGCCTGATGCTGGCGGCCGAACTGATCAAGCGCAGGCAGTTTCCGGAAGCTCAGGGTAATCTGCGCGCGGTTGCCTACAATCCGCACGGCGGCCGCATTGCGCAGGCCGCGCAGCGGGTCCTGGCGCAGATGGAGAGCACGCCGGACTGGGATGGCGAAAATATCAATGCGCTGCTGGCCGGTGATGCCGCCGCTGGCTCCCAGACTGAATCCGCCGACTGAGACATCTTTGGAGAGACGCCTCCCATGAAAATCACTTTCTCGGTCAATGGGACGAACCGGACCATCGACGTTCCCGCCGACATGCCGCTGCTGTGGATCCTGCGTGACACGCTCGATCTGAAGGGCACAAAGTTCGGCTGCGGTCAGGCGCTCTGCGGCGCTTGCACGGTACACATCAATGGGTCAGCCACCCGTTCCTGCCAGGTTCCGGCCAGCGCGCTCAATGGCCGCAAGGTGGTGACGATAGAAGGGCTCTCCGCCCAGGCTTCGCATCCCCTGCAGCAGGCCTGGCAAGAGCTCGACGTTCCGCAGTGCGGATACTGCCAGGCCGGCCAGATCATGCAGGCGGCGGATCTGCTCTCCAGCAATCCGCAGCCGACCGACGAAGACATCGATGCGGCGATGTACGGCAACCTCTGTCGCTGCGCCTCGTATCACCGGATCCGCGCCGGAATCCATCGCGCGGCCGAGCTGGCAGCCAGTTCGCGCGCCTCCACCCAGCAGGATGCCGATAGCACGCAGGGGGTCGCATGAGCACGCCATCGCCCATCCTCGCGCGGCGCGATTTTCTGCGTGTCACCGCCGTCGCCGGTGGCGGCATGCTCCTGGGCACGATGGTCGATTTCGCGGGTATCGGTGTCGTGAATGCGATGGAGCCGGCAGGGGAGTTCATGCCGAATGCCTTCATACGCATCTCGGGCGCCGGCGTGATCACGATCCTTGCCAAGAATCCGGAGATCGGGCAGGGCATACGCACCATGCTGCCGATGCTCGTCGCCGAAGAGCTGGACGTTGCCTGGCAACAGGTCATTGTCGAGCAGGCCATGAGTGACGAAGCAAAATACGGTTCGCAGTTCGCGGGTGGCAGCATGGCCACGCCGACCAACTGGGAGCCGTTGCGCCGCGCCGGCGCCGCCGGTCGGCAGATGCTCGTCGCGGTTGCGGCGGCCAGCTGGAACGTCCCGGTCGGCGAGTGCACCACCGAGGCTGGCGTGGTGCACCATGAATCCTCGCGCCGCCGCGCGACCTATGGCGAGCTCGCGTCCAGGGCCGCGACGATGACGCCGCCGGCGCTCGATGCGGTCAAGCTCAAGGACCCGAAAGACTTCCGGATCATCGGCAAATCGATTCCAGGCGTCGACAATCTCAAGATCGTCACCGGCAAGCCCCTTTTCGGCATCGATGTCACGGTGCCCGGCATGCTCTACGCCATCTTCGAGAAGTCGCCCGTCTTTGGTGCCCGGGTCGCCAGCGCGAACGTTGATGAGGTGCGCGGGTTGCCGGGCGTGAAGCAGGCTTTTGTGGTGGAAGGCACGACCAACCTTTCCGGCCTCATGCCGGGTGTGGCGATCCTCGCCGATTCATGGTGGGCCGCGCGTTCGGCGCGCCGTCAGCTGCGGGTGACCTGGGAGCAGCATCCCACCGCGCAGCAGAGCTCGGCGGGGTTCAGGGCCAGGGCGAAGGAATTCTTTGCCGCCGCGCCGCAGACGGTTGCACGGCAGGACGGGGACGTTGTCACGGCGTTCGCCGCCGCTGCGAAAGTCGTCGAAGCTGAGTACGAATATCCCTTCCTGGCGCATGCGCCGCTGGAGCCCCAGAACTGCACCGCGAGCTTCGCGAACGGCAAGCTCGAGATCTGGGCGCCGACGCAGGCGCCACAGGGCGGGCGGCAGCTTGTCGCGCAGACGCTGGGCATCAAGCCGGAAGACATCGCCATCCACATGATGCGCTGTGGCGGGGGATTCGGACGCCGCCTGCTCAACGACTACATGGTCGAAGCGGCCTGGATCGCGCGCCAGGCCGGCGTGCCGGTGAAACTGGTGTGGTCGCGCGAGGACGATACGCAGCACGATTTCTATCGCCCGGCGGGCTTTCACAAGCTCAAGGGCGCCGTCGACGCCAACGGCCGGATCACGGCATGGGAGAACCATTTCGCGACCTTCGGTGACGGGCAGCGCTTCGCCCAGGCCGCCTCGATCTCGCCGAATGAGTTTCCGATCTCTTTCATTCCCAATGCGCTTTTCGGTGTCTCGCAGATGCCGCTCGGAGTGCCTACCGGGTTTCTGCGCGCGCCCACCAGCAACGCCATCGCGTTCGTCTACCAGTCGTTCATCGACGAGCTTGCCCTTGCCGCCGGCAAGGACCCGGTGCAGTTCCGCCTGGATCTGCTCGACCAGGGCGGCATCGTGGCGGCGACGCCGGCCGCTCCTGCTTCTCCGGTCAACGCGGCACGCATGAAAGGTGTGCTCGAACTGGTGGCTGAGAAGTCGGAGTGGGGCAAGCGCAAGTTCCCGCGCGGTTCGGGTGTCGGCGTCGGCATGCACTTCAGTCACCGCGGGTACTTCGCCGAGGTGGTGGAAGTGAATGTCAGCCAGCGCGGCGAGGTGAAGATCGTGAAAGTCTGGGTGGCCGGCGACGTGGGCAGCCACATCATCAACCCCAGCGGTGCGATGGCACAGGTGCAGGGTTCGGTTCTCGATGGCATTGCCCAGGCGATGAAGCAGGAGATCACGATCGACGGCGGCAGGTCGGTGCAGACCAGTCTTGCCGACTACGAGCTGCTGCGCATCACGGAGGTGCCGCCAGTCGAGGTGCACTTCCGCACGACGGAATTCCCGCCGACCGGAATGGGTGAGCCAGCGCTGCCGCCAGTGATTCCGGCGCTTGCCAGCGCCATCTTCATGGCGACGGGCAAGCGCATCCGTTCCCTGCCGCTCGCGCGCCACGACCTGAGCTGGAGCTGATCGTTTGAAGCAGTGGCTCGAGACCCGGCAGGTGCTCGGGGCAATCGGTTCGCTCCCGGGTTCCGGGCAGCGGGCTGCTCTCGCCACGGTGATCAGGGTCCGTGGCTCCGCCTACCGGCACGAAGGCGCAAAGCTGCTCCTCACTGAGGAGGGTGTCTGCGTGGGAAATGTGAGCGGTGGATGTCTCGAAGCGGATGTCCGCGAGGTTGCGCTGCGCGTCATGCGCAGCGGCGTGGCGCAGCGACGTTCATATTGCGGAACATCCGACGAGATCGCGGCCTGGGATCTGGGCGTCGGATGCGAGGGCGTGGTCGATCTGCTCATCACGCCGGTGTGCGACGACTGGAGAGCGGAGCGTGAGGCGATTGCCGCGGAAGAGCCGTTCGTGATCTGCACGCGCCTCGATGATGGTGTGCGCAGCACCCTGCGCGGACGTGCGGGGCTGGCGCTGGCGAAGTCCTGGGAATCCCGTGTCGAGGTGCTCGATGGAGTCGAACATTTCATCAACGTACTGACGCCGCCGCCGCGGCTGGTGGTGGCGAGCGCGGGCGATGACGCCTGCCAGCTTGCCCGGCTTGCGCATGAGGTAGGTTTCCGCGTGGTGGTCGTGGACAGGCGTCCGGGGCTGCTGGTGCCGGCGCGTTTCCCGGCTGGTGTGCGTCTGATCGAGAGCGAGGCCGCGACGCTGGGCGAGCATCTGGCGCTCGATGCGGATGATTTCGCCATCACCATGACGCATCACTTTGCCGATGACACCAACTATCTGCGCGCGCTTCTGCGAAGCCCGGCGCGATATATCGGCGTGCTGGGTCCGCGGCGACGCACCGAACGGATCCTTGCAACGCTGGAGCGTGAGGGACCAGTCGATCAGCGTCGCATCTACGGCCCCGTGGGGCTGGACATCGGCACCGACGGGGCCGAGCAGGTGGCGCTCGCCGTTGTCGCCGAGTTGCTGGCCGTGCGCAGTGGCCGGCGACCCAGTTCCTTGCGCGAGCGGACGGCGCCTATCCATCTCGTGGCCGGGTGAGATGCCAGGGGCGGCCGTCGCGGCAGTGATTCTGGCTGCCGGAGCGTCGCGGCGCATGGGGCGCAACAAGATGTTGCTCGATGTGGGCGGCGAGACCATGCTCGAGCGCGCCGTTCGTCGTGCCCTGCGCGCCGGTTGCGCGCCGGTCGTGGTGGTGTTCGGCCACGAGCCGGAACGTGTACGCGCCGCACTGTCCGGTCTCGAAGTGAGCTTTGCCATGAGTCCTGATCCCGGCGGACCGACCAGCGGCTCGTTGCATGCGGGTCTGCGTGCGCTGGGGCCGGGTGCGGATGCGGCAGTCGTGATGCTCGCCGACATGCCGCATGTCACTGGCGACATGATCGATGCGCTGATCCGCTCCCATGTCGAGGGAGCCAGTTCATTGGCGGTGTCGCGCTACGGCGATGTGCTCGCTCCACCTCTGCTCTTTGCGCGCGCACTCTGGCCTGAACTGCTCGCGTGGCATGGCGAAGGATGCGGCAAGACGGTGGTGAAGGCGCATCAATCGGAAGCAGTCATGCACGACTGGCCGCCGGAGCGCCTGCAGGACATCGACACGCCCGCCGACTATGAGCAGCTGGCGCGGTGATGGCCAGGCTCTCCCGGCGCCAGTTAGCGCCCGGGCTTGCGGTTCTTGCCCGTCAGAGATCGGCTGAGTGGCTGACGCAACGGTGTGGCCCCCTTGGCCGGCCCGCTGCCCAGGCGCACCGCCGCGAAGGTTTTCGCGGCCAGATCGTCCACCGCCGCCTCGAAGCGGCGGTAATCAGCCACCAGCTGGCGGCCGAAATCCGTGAGGCGCGTGCCGCCGCCGTCCTTGCCGCCGACACTGAGCTCCACCACGGGCTCGGCAAAACCCTCGTTGGTGCTGTGGAGCAGCAACCACGCGCGCCGGTAACTCATGCCCAGCGTCCGCGCCGCGGCCGACAGAGAACCGGTGCGTTCGATGCCTTCCAGCACGCCGATCTTGCCTGGACCGATGGAGCAGGTGTGGGAGAAATCGATGCGGGTATGGGCCTGGGGTTTCACGTAGCCAGTCTAGCGGCATCGGCCCGGTATGCGCCAACCCCTCCCGGCGCCAAACCCGCGCTATATATAAAGGGATATTCCGTATAATTGCGCTCATGAAGCTGCATTCCTGTCTCGCCGCCGCCGGCCTGCTGATGGCCGCGCTCCCTCCTGCCATTGCCGCGGATGCCTGCGCTGCCTACAAGTGGGATGTGACGCCTGAAGTGCGTCTGTACACGACGCAGCCGGGTAGCGTGACGGTCGGCGCCACTGTGGCCGATGCGCCGCTGATCGACGCCGCTCGCCTGTATGCGCTCCAGCTGAAGCCGCAGGAGTCGGTGCAGTACGCCGCACCTCCCAGCAAGAAGATGCTTGCCGACGGCGCATATGGGGGGGTGCTGCGTCTGAAGGTCGCTGCTGCCGGGCAGTACCGTGTGGCCATCGACTCCGGCTTCTGGCTCGACGTGATCCATGATGGCAAGCCGCTCGACGCGGCCGATTTCAACGGCGTTCGGGACTGCGATGGTCCGCGCAAGATCGTGGTTTACGAATTGCCGGCGGATGTCGAACTTACGCTGCAGCTCGGCGCGGCCGCCACGGCTCAAGCGAAGCTGACGGTCACGGCCGTTGCCACTGCGACGCCGTAACGCCGTCGCGACGCTTGCGCTGCTGGGCGTCATGACGCCGCATGCGCAGGGAGACTCTGCCGTGTCCGCTGCCGCCGGACGCGCGCCTTTCCCCGAGCGGCGCAGTCCACCGGCGTGGCGCGATCTGGATACAGAAACGCGTGAGGCTTTCGATCTGGGCCTTGCCATCTTCAACACGTCATGGGTGATTGCCGGCACGCCGAACGCGCAGCGGCGTGACGGGCTCGGTCCGCTGTTCGTCGCGGCCAGCTGCGACGGCTGCCACAACAATGGCGCCCGTGGTCGCGGGGAACCGGTGGGCAACCGGCTGCCGAATTCCTTCGTGATGCAGCTGGGAGGGCCGCCCACCGTGTATGGCGCCGTCTTCGCCACGCAGGCGCTGCCCGGCCATGTGTCTGAAGGTCGCGTGGAGCTTTCCTGGTCCGCGCGCGACGGTCGCTATCCCGATGGCGAGGGCTGGGAGTTGCGGTTGCCTGAATATCGGCTCACGCAGCTGGCGTTCGGCCCGCTGCCCGGCGACGCGGTGCTGCAGCCACGTATCGCGCCCGCCACTTTCGGCAGTGGACTGCTGGAAGCCGTGCCGCATGAAGCGGTGATGCGCATCCGTGCGCTGCAGTCGCATGCGGTGCGCGGCGAGCTGGCCTGGCATGAAGATGCCGATGGCAAGCCCCGCCTCGGACGCTTCGGGTGGCAGGCGCAGGCCATCTCGATCGAGGATCAGACAGCGCGTGCCCTGGCGCGCGAAATGGGGCTGACATCGCGGCCGCATCCTCAGGATGACTGCACGACGCAGCAGGCGGCCTGCCGCAATGCGCCGCAGGGCGGTTCGCCGGAGGTCTCGGATGAATTTCTGGGCGCACTGGTCACGCTGCAGGCCAATCTCGCCGTGCCGGCGCGGCCGGCTGGCGCCGCGGCAGACAGCGGCGCGGTGCTGTTCGAGCGCACTGGCTGCGCCAGCTGCCATCAAAGTGTGCTGCCGGTGGATACGGGCAGCGGGACAGCCATCATCGATGCCTACACGGATCTGCTGCTGCACGACATGGGTGAGGGTCTCGCGGACCGGCGCGTGGATGGCTCCATCGCCGGCAGCCAGTGGCGTACAGCGCCGCTATGGGGCATGGCGCATGCGCTGGCCGGCGGCGACGCCGGACTGTTGCACGACGGCCGCGCGCGCAGCGTGGAGGAGGCCGTGCTGTGGCACGACGGTCAGGCGCGCGATGCCCGGCGCGCATTTGAAAGACTGCCAGCCGCCGAACGCCGCCAGCTGCTCGACTGGGTGGGGTCGCTCTGACCCCACCCGCCCATGCTTTCAGAACTTCACGCGCACCTTGGTGAACAGCGAGCGACCCGGTTCCGGCAGGGCCGAAGCGCGCTCGAAATTCTTGTCCAGCAGGTTGCGCGTGCCGAGCACCGCTTCGATGTTCTCCAGTGGCTGCCAGCTCAGCTGCAGATTCGCCAGCGTGTAGCGCCCGATGCGCTGATAGGCCAGCGTGGCGCTGCCATTGAGATCCGTCCACAGGTTGCCGGCAACTTCGACGCTGGGCTGCACCGTGAGCGATGGCAGAGCCTGCCAGGAAAGATAGGCGAAGCCCAGATGGTTGGGCACGCCGGTGGGCTTGAGGTTCGCCGGCACCGGGTCGTCGATCTTGCGGTGCAGGTAGCTGTAGTTCGCGCCGACGCGCAGCTGTGGCGACACGCGCAAGTCCGCCGCCAGCTCCAGGCCGTAGTTGGCGCCGTTGCCGATGTTGCGCGTCTGCGTCTGCTGCGGCGCGGTCTGCACGATCATGGTCTGGATCATGTTCTGGATGTCGGCGTAGAAAATCGCCGCCGACAGCTGCGAGTCCTGCGCCAGCGTTGCCTTCCAGTTCACTTCGTAGTGCACCGCGCGTTCGGTGCCCAGATCCGGGTTAGGTATCGCCGTGCCGAAGCGTGTGCTGTAGCGCTCGAAATTGTTCGGGAAGCGTGAGCGCGACGAGATGCTGGCGCCCAGCTGCCTGTTGTCGGCGTAGCTCCATTGCAGCGCACCCTGCCAGTTGAAGGCATCGTCGCTGCCCAGGGGCTGGCCGTATACGCAAGGCGGGAGCTGCCCGTCGGCCACGCAGCTCATGCCCGGCGGCTGAGCCGGAATCGTCGCGCCTGAGGCGAATTCCTCGGCTCGTACGCGCTTGTTATTGTCGTAACTGATGCCGGCGACCACGTTGAGGGCATCGGTTGCGGCCCAGTCGTGCTCCAGCGCGGCCGACCAGGTTCGTTCCTCGTTGTGCTGCGGTGGCTCGGTGTTGGCCTGCGGCGCCGTGGGACGATTGAAGTTGTATTCCCGGTGCCGGTCGCGGCGCCAGTGGAGGGCGGCGCGCGTCGTGCTGTTTTCGAAGAAACTGCGGCCCGTTTCCACGCTGCCGCCAAGACTGCTGTCGTGGTAGTAGCTCTGGAAGCTGCGGCCCAGTGACTGGGTGCTGTAAGTGTCGTCGTCCCAGGCATACAGCGCATTGTCGAACTGGCTGTAGGACAGGCGCGTCTTGAGATAGGCGCCGCCGGTGAACTCGGTGTTCGACAGCCAGTAGACGCTCTGCACATCCCACTTGGGCCAGGTCCAGAAGTTGTTGGCCTGATACGGCGCGCTGGGCGTTCCGCCGCACTGCGGATTGTTCGCGCTGGTGGGGCAGTTCTGCCGGCCGTCGGGCAGGTAGAAGTCCACGGCCAGCGGTGCGCTCTTCGAGCCTGCCTGCTTCGTGAAGCTGACGGTGTATTCGTCGGTCTGGTTCGGCGTGAAACCCGCCTTGAGGTTCACGCGCCAGTCCTTCGTGGCCGAACCCTGGCGCTCACGCTCGCCCTGGGCGCCGGGCGGCGGCGTCACGCCGGCATTGAAGA